>JAJZWS010000010.1 GCA_021846565.1 Bacillota bacterium | reverse complement strand
GTCCGAGTGTGCCCCATAAGATGCGGATCACGGGTCGACACCACCAAAACCCACGGCGCGAGGTCCATGAGGTCCGGGAAGAGGGTCAACGGGAAAGCGGCCGCCAAGACCAGCGCTGCTCCCACGGCGGCCCACACCTTAAGGCGGGCCACAGGATCGCAGCCCCCGTCCAATCCGTCCCATGGCGGCGGGCAGGGCCCAAAGCGCGGTAGGGGTGCGCCATACTGTCAGGGCTTCCCGCCGCAGTCCGTCCAGCACGATGGCGGTCAGGGCCAAGGGTCCAGCCCCACCGCCCCCGGACGGGACCTGTCATCGTCATCGTCCCCCGGTTCACCCGCCTCGCCTATTACAGCATTCGCGGACACCACCGGTGCAGCCGAAAACCGGCTGCCGACGCGGATTACGGGACTACCACTCGTTTCAACAGGCGGCCACCGTGGGCCGCTAAAAAATGATCTCCCAGCGGCCCGAGACGAGGCGCTGCCCTTCCTGCAGATAGCCCTTGTTCGACGCCACCTCCCAGGCCCAGCCCGCGTAGCCCGGCATGGTGAGCTGGACTAGGCGGGGCGAGCCCTCGGGACCACCCAAGCCATCGGTGGAGGCGGCGGCCGAGATGACCTCTTGGGTATCCAGGGTGGAGATGGCCGTGGCTGGGGCTGGGGTCACGGTGAGCCCGAGACGCTGGAGTCCGCTCGCCGGCGGGAATGCGGGCGTTGGCTGCTGCGTCAAGAGCACCAGGGCCGACATTACCGCGGCCAGAACTATCACCAGCCCCCAGGCGCGCCGTCGGCGCTTGGGGGCGTCGGTCGCCGCGCTCCGGGGCACCGTCAGCGGGGCGGCAGCGGAGGCCGCGTGAGTCATGGCCGCGGCACGTTGGGCGGATGGGCCGCCGGCGTCGCTTCCAAGAGCGCCAGGGCTTCGGCGATGGCGCGGGCCAACTGCGGGTCACGACCTGCCGCCCAGTCGTCCGGGCTGTATAGGACCACCACCGTCGGATCGGTGCCGTAGTTCTCCACCTGGTAGCCCACGTCATTGAAGTAGAAGCTGGCGCCGGGCTGGGAGGTGAAGGTGCCGTCCACCAAAAGCTCGACGCGCGTGTCGTCATATCCGATGACGCCTCCCCAGGTGCGGGTGCCCACCAGCGGTCCGAGGTTCAACTGCTTCCAGTTGTGACTGAAGATGTCGCCATCGGATCCGGCCATTTCGTCACAGATGGCCACCAGGGGTCCCCGCGGGGTGTTGTATGGATAGGCGATGGCGTGGCCATAGCGGTTTTCCGTCCATGCCAGCGGTCGGCGCGCCAGTTGCGCCAGAATGAGGGGCGAAACAATGCCGCCCCCGTTGTGCCGCACGTCAATCACCAGGGCGTCATGGCCCACCTCGGCCAAAAACCCCCGGTGGAACTCGGCAAATCCTCGGTCGCCCATATCAGGGATGTGGACGTAGCCCACGCGGCCAGCGCTTTCCCGATGCACCGTCGCTCGGCATGCGTTGACCCACTCGCGATAGCGGGCCGCCATCTCGTTGGGCAAGACGCGCACCGTCGGTGTACGGGGACCCTCCGGCCCATCCACGGACACGGCCACCACCCGGTCCGCCCGGTTCACCAAGGCGGCGTCGGGCGGGCGTTCGGCTGTCAGCGGGATGCCGTCGATGGCCAGGAGCCAGTCGCCCTCGGCAACCTCGACGCCCGGGGCGTTCAAGGGGGAGTCGCCATGCTTTTCGGTGGGATCGCCCTGGACAATGTGGGTGACGCGCCAGGCCGCCCGCTCGGCATCCCAGCGATAGTCGGCGGCCAGGGTTCCCTGCGGCTCAGGTCGCCCCACCCGGCCGTCACCGCCGAATTCATATGCATGGGACGTGCCCAGCTCGGCCACCAGCTCCCAGATGAGGTCCGACAATTCGCCGCGGGTTCCGATGCGCGGCAACAGTGCCGCATACTGCTGGTACATGGCTGCCCAATCGACGCCTGACATGTCGTGAGTCCAGAACTCCCGCTGCATGGTGCGCCACGTTTCGCGCAGCATCTGGCGCCACTCGGCCGGCGGATCCACTTCTACCACCACGCGGGCCAAATCGACCCAGCCGGTCTTGCGACCGGGACCGTCGCCCTCTGTCGTCGGCGCCTTAGCCCCGGCGGCGAGCCATCGAAGGCGGTGGTTAGTACCCTGGTAAACCAGACTCTTGCCATTCTGGGCCATACGTAACCGTGCCACCTCGCTCGCCAGGGTTTCGGTCTCGCCAGTGGCCAAATGAAAAGCCTGCAACTCCGCGTTGGCGGGTGGGGCAGGCCCGAGCCACTGGCTGGCTTCGGTGTCAGCCACCGGCGCCACGGTCCACAGCACCTGGTTTCCCACGGCGCCCATCTCCCGATATCGGCCCTCAGGAACCGGGAACGGTACCACGCGCGCGGACATGCCGTCGAAGTCTATCGCCAACGGAACGGGCGACGCATCCCCGGCGGGTGCTGACGTGCCATCCGCTGGCGGATGGTCGGGCCCGGTGGACAGCGCAGGCGGCACCACAAACGGGGACGGCTCGGCGCGCCGCAGCGTCACCAGGTGCGGCGTGACCCCGCGAGGGAATCCCAGATTGAACGTGAGGCCGTCCTCGACGGGTTTGAACGTGCGGCGTGACAGAAAGTACAGGTAGCGGCCCTGGGGGTCCCACACGGGATGAAAGTCATGCAAGACCGGGCGGGTGGCGGCGTGGACGCTCCCGGTGTCGGCATCCCAGATGCGGATGCTCGTGGTGCGGGAAGTATCAGGGCACGCGTAGGCCAAGTACCGGCTGTCGGGTGACCATGCCAGCCCGCTGGGCCAACCCACCGGGAATCCTTCGGTGAAGCCCCACTGTCCGTGCTCGGTGTGGTCGATGCGGACGGGAGGGGCGCCCGCGAGGTCCACGACCCACACCTCGCTTTGGTGGTTGACGAGCGCCGCCCGGGCGCCATCTGCACTCACGGCCAGTTCCAGGGCGTGACCGAGGTCGTACTGGACCGGGTCCCACACCACAGTCGGCGCGGCGGCGCCCGCCACGTCCCAAAGTTCCAGGTGTTCCTGATGCGGATTCCCGCCATCCGTGGCCAGCAGGACCCTCGATCCGTCGCCCACGAATCGTGCCAGCCGCTGGCGCTCGCCGGATCCACGCCCGAGCCGGATCACCGGGCCATCGAACGGCCCCAACAGATGGGTTTGACCCCGGGATACCAGCGCCAGGCGGGGTTCGTCTGGGTGGGGGACCGCGTCCGTGAGAAACGAGCCCGCGTCCACGAGGCGCCGTGCGGCTTCGGTGGCGTGGCCACCAAACTGCACGGGGATCGGGTGGCTCTCGCCCCCGGGTTCGTAGACGTAAAGATCGGCACCCGCATGATACACGATGCGCTGACCGTCCGACGACGCGTTGCGCGCATAGAAGCGGTCATGGTCCGTGTGCCGCTGCAGGTCGTGACCCTCGGCATCGACCGAATACAGGTTGCCGATCCCCTCCTGATCCGACAGGAAATACAGGCGGTCGCCCACCCACATGGGGCACGCGAGGTTGGGCCCCAAAGGCATCGGGGCGAAGCGGGCGTCAGCGTCGGGACGAAGCCAGAACACACCCGCGGTGCCGCCGCGATACCGCTTCCAGCGCGCCGGGTCGCTCGCGGTGTGCCGACCCAGCACGGCTTGGCCCGCCGGCCCGTACACCAGGTGGTCCAGCGGGCCCCAGGGAAGGGGCTGGGGCCCGTCCGAGCCGTCCACTGGCACGGCATAAGGCAGTCCATCATACAACCCTGAGCGGCTGCGCGAACTAAATACGAGCCGCCCATCGGGCAGAAACCCCGCCAGGCTGGTCACGCCACCCAAGTGGGTGAGACGGCGCAACGGTCCGCCATTCCCCTCGCCAGCATCGTCCAGCACGTATACGTCACTCTGGGCCGTCTCTCGCCCCAGCACCACCAGGCGCGTGCCGTCGGGCGTGAAGAGCGACCGGCCAAAGGGGCCTAGCCCGGCGGTGAGCCGCACCGCCGGGCCACCGAGGCGTGGGACGGACCACAAGTCATCCAGGCTGGTGAACACGACCGTGTCGTCGTGAATGGTGGGAAACCGGAAATAGCCTGCCAGGGGTGAACTGCCACGTGTCGCCTCCTGATATCGTCCTCATATGTAAGCCACGTCAAAGCGGGTGGCCAGTGCCACGACATCGGGTGCGGCGGCGACCGCTCACCCCATCCGAGAAGACCTGCGGGGTTATCTCGGATGGGGTGATTCGGAAACGGGGAACGTCGGCAGGCCGGCGGCTGCCGCCCGGTCCAGGATCCACCAGGGGTCAGCTGCCGGTTGAATAGCTTGCACCGGGAGCTCAGCGTCGGGCTCGGAAAAGGCGCGCTGGACTATCTCCCGCTTGTCCTCCCCACGCGCCAGAAAAACCACGCGTCGGCTCAGATTGAACACCCGGGGCGTGAGCGTCAGGCGCACCGTGTCCTTGGCGGCCACGTAGGGTGCCGCCGTAAGCGCGGTCGTCCAGAGGGCTGGGGATCCCGGAAACAGCGACGCGGTGTGGCCTTCCGGCCCCACCCCCAGCCACACCAGGTCAAACACGGGCTCGGGTCCCATTGCGGCGGTGAGCGTGGCCGCATACTGGCGAGCCGCCGCCTCGGGCGCGAGCTCCGTCGGCCACGGGTGAATCTGACGGGCCGGCAGGGGGACGCGGTCCAACCATCGCTCGCGCGCGGCCCCGTAGTTGGAGTCCGGGTGGTCCGGCGGCACAGGTCGCTCGTCACCCCAAAACAGCACCAGCTGCTCCCAGGGCCACTGACGGACCATGTCGGGCGCTCCCAGACGCGAGAACATCTCGAGAGGCGTGGAGCCGCCCGACAACGCCACAGACACCCGTCGGCCGCCCGCCTGGCGCACCACGCCGACCCAAAGCGCCAAGGCGGCGGTGGTGACATCGTCCACCACCAGCACGTGACCCCTCACCGGGCACCGTCGGATGCCGCAGGGTGCGCCAGCTCAAGCCAGCGAAATGCATCGGCAAACAGGGGGTCGAACCCTTCGGCCAGAGCCGCCGACAACTGGGGGGCGGTGTCCGGACCCACGCGCGGAAGCTCGGTGGTGGCGAGGAGCCTGGTTCCCTGATGCACCTCGGCCCGCACGGTGCCGTCGCCGTGGCGCACCACCGCCTCGGCACCTTCGAACCGCAGCGTGATCCGGTCCAGCCCGCCGTGCGCCCGCCGCTCAAACCCAAACACGACCGGGGGCCGGCGGCGCGCAGCCCACCGGGCGCCAGCCGAGCCGGAATCCGGACGATAATCGAGGCGGTTGGCCAGCCACGCGGCCAGCCAGTGGGCGCTGCCGGCGTGGCTGCCGGCCACGGCAACCGACTGCAGGGTGGGCAGGAGGGCCAGGCAGGCCTCGGGATCGAACACGGCCGCCAGCGCCTCGCGCCACCCGGCCGTCCGAATCCAGGCCAGGTCCAACAGGCCCAAGTCCCCCTCGTGTTGAAAGATGGGTCGCCAAGGGGCCCAGGGATGCTCTAAAGTGGCTGTGTCCAGGACCACGTGGTCCACGGTGTCCACCAGGCCGGACAGTTCGGGCGTGTCCAGCACATCGGGGTCGGCTACAAACAGATACACCGGGACATCCGGCAACAGCAGCGGCAGCACCAGCTCGGCCCAGTGCTCCGCCACCGGAGCATCGGCCGTGACGCATACCAGCTCGGAGCCGAGACCCGCCACGGGGTTGCCGCACAGCGTCACCTCATCGGTGCCGGCGGCTCGCGGCGAAAGGTACAGGACGACGACCCGGCCGGGATGGGACTGGCTGACCGCCGCCAGGGTTTCGTCAAGTGCTTTGGAGGGCTGGCGCGCCAGCACCACCAGCGTTTGTGTGTGGGCCCGCCCAAACATTCCGTGTCCGGCATGCAGGCGAGACCACAGATCGGTCCAGGCCGCCTCGATGGCGGCGGGAGCCAGGTGCGCACGAGACTTGGTGCTGGCCACGCCATTACCTCCTCGAGAGCATTTCGCGAGCCTTGCGGGAACGGGCCGGGCTCGTCGCGGATGCGGCGAACCGAACCTGGGGGCCTCCGGGCCAAACGCGTCGGGAGCGCCTACAGCCGCCGCCATCGACGGTGGTCCCGTTCCAACAGTGCCATGGCCGCTTCGGGACCCCACGACCCCGCCTCGTAGAGAGCGGGCCGCACGCGGTCCTCGGTCCACTCGTCCAGAATCGGGTTGATGAGCTTCCAGGCCGACTCCACCTCGTCAACACGGGCAAACAGCGTGGCGTCGCCGGTGAGGCAATCCAGCAACAGGCGTTCGTACGCCTCGGGAGACGCCCCCTCAAACGCGGTGCCGTACTGAAAGTCCATGTGCACCCCGCGAATGCGGACGGCGGGACCCGGTACCTTGGTGCCAAACTTCAGGGAGATGCCTTCGTCCGGCTGGATGCGAATCGCCAGCACGTTGGGCTCAATCTCCGGCATGTCCAGCGCCTGGAAGAAGCGATGGGGCACCCGACGGAACTGGATCGCAATTTCGCTGACGCGCTTGGCCAGGCGCTTGCCGGTGCGGAGATAAAACGGGACATCGCCCCACCGCCAGTTGTCCACAGACAGCTTGGCGGCCACAAACGTCTCCGTGGCGGTGTCGGCCGCGACGTCGGGTTCTTCGAGATACCCTCGCACCGGTTGCCCGTCCACCACGCCGGCCGCATATTGAGCACGCACCACGTCGGAGGCCACCTGATCCGGCGTGAAGGGATGAATGGCCCGCAGCACTTTCACCTTTTCGTCGCGGACCGCGTTGCCGTCAAAGGAGACGGGCGGCTCCATGGCCACCAGCGACAACAACTGCATCAGGTGGTTCTGCATCATGTCGCGGATGGCGCCGGCGCGGTCGTAGTACCCTCCACGGCCCTCCAGCCCAATGGCTTCCGCCACCGTGATTTGCACATGGTCGACATACTGCCGGTTCCACAACGGTTCAAAGATGCCGTTGGCAAACCGAAACACCAAGATGTTTTGCACGGTCTCTTTGCCCAGATAGTGATCCAGCCGAAAAATCTGGTTCTCGTCAAACACCTGGTGCAGGTCGCGGTTCAGCGACACGGCGCTGTCCAAGTCCCGCCCGAAGGGCTTTTCGACCACCAGCCGCGCGAAATGACCCCCGGCGGGGGGCGTGTTCAACCCGGCCTCGCCCAGCCGCTTGGCAATCACCGGGTACGCAAACGGCGGGGTGGCGAGATAAAAGAGGCGGTTCTTGCCGGCGCCCGCTTCTTTTTCTATCCGGTCGAGCCGCTCCGCCAGCTGCCGATACGCCGAAGGGTCGTCAAAGTCCGCCCCAATAAAGCCGGTGCGGGCCAGCATCCGCTCCATGAGGTCGGGGTCTGGCGTGCGGCGCGAAAACTGCCCCATCGCGCGGCGCATGTCCCGCCGAAACGCGTCGTCGTCCTGGCCGCCGCGGGAAAATCCCACGACCGACAGGTTGGGGGGCAACAGCCCGTCCGCCGACAGGTTGTACAGCGCTGGAAACAGCTTGCGCCGGGTCAGGTCCCCCCCGGCTCCGAAAATCACCAGTGTGGCTGGCTCGGCCCGACGCACGGCACCCAGGCCCGCGCGCAGTGGATTGGTGGCGACTGCCATCCGAAAACTCCCCCTTGTGACGTCGCGACTCAGTTGGTGCTGGGACCGCTGTCGGTTTCGGCTTCGGGGTGGATCGCATGCCCGCCAAATTCGTTCCGGAGCGCGGCAATGACCTTGGCGCCATACGACTCCGGCTGGCGGGACCGAATGCGGCTCAAGAGCGAGAGGGCGATGACCGGCGTGAACACGTTCTCGGCGATGGCTTCCGCCACCGTCCAACGGCCCTCGCCGGAATCGTCCACGTAACCCGCCAGCCCTTTCAGCGCGGGATTTTTCCGATACGCGTCGGACAAAAGCTCCATGAGCCAGGAGCTCACGACCGATCCGTGGTTCCACAGTTCGGCGATGGCCGGCAGGTCTAGGTCAAAGGGACTGGCCTCCATCACCTCAAAGCCTTCGCCAATGGCGGCCAGCATCCCGTATTCGACGCCGTTGTGCACCATCTTGACGAAGTGGCCGGAGCCGAGGCGCCCGGTGTGCAACAAGCCCCCCTCGGGGGCAAGCGTCTTTAGGTAGGGCTCGACCAGCCCATACGCCCGGTCGCTGCCGCCGACCATCAAGCAGTAGCCGTTTTTGAGGCCCCAGATGCCGCCGCTGGTGCCGGCGTCCACCATTTCGATGTCCGCGGCGGAAAGCAGCTCGCCCCGCCGCATGGAGTCCCGGAAGTTGGAGTTGCCCCCATCGATCAGGACGTCGCCCGGGGCCAACAGGTCTCGGAGTGCCAGGATCGTGCTTTCCGTGGGGTCCCCGGACGGTACCATGACCCACACCAGGCGCGGCGCCGGGAGGCGCTGAACCAAATCCGCGAGCGAGGCGGCCGCCACCGCCCCGGTGTGCTCCGCCACCTGGGCCGTGGTGCCCGCGTCCCGATCCCACACCGTGACCTCATGCCCTCCCTCGCGGAGCCGTTCCACCATGTTGGCCCCCATGCGGCCAAGTCCCACCAGTCCAAGTGCCATTGTCTGCCTCCTTGCTTTGCCGTACGCGTGTCGTGTTCGTGATGCCCCTAGGATCGTTGTCCCGATTGGTCCAGCTCTGCCAACAACTGGTCCAACCCCAGGAGCGGGTCACCCCCCAGATTGACGGCCAGCACGGGCCGGCCGCGCGACGACAAAGCTTTCAAGTCCCCCTTGGCCTGCGCGGCAATCAGGACGTTGAAGCTATACGGAAGCCCAGGGACGGGTTCGGCCGCCACGCGCTCCTCGGGGGCGATGAGCTGCAGGAAGCGGCCCTTGGCGGGGCCACCCTTGTGCAACTGGCCCGTCGAATGGAGAAAGCGAGGGCCGTAGCTCACGGTGACAGCCAAACCGGTGCGGGCCCGGAGCGCGCCCTGCAATGCATCGAAGCGGGCGGCAATCTCCGGCCGTTCGGGCACGTAGGCCATCACGGCCACGTACTCCCCCGGATGGGCATCTTCCAGCCACGCCCGGAGCAAGGGGGACAGCGCGGGGCTCTCCACCCCGAGGTGCGGGACGTCGTCCACCTCCGGCAGCCGCCCCTTAGTCTCGTGGATCGCCAGCATGTCCCGCGTGTTGTCCTTGCTTTCCTGCACGTTGGGCTGGTCAAACGGATTGATGCCCAGCACGCGCCCGGTGAGCGCGGTGGCCGCCTCCCACCGAAGAAACTCGCCGCCCAGGTCGTTTAGATCCGTCACCTGAAAATGCAGCTGGGGCAGGGAGGACAGGCCGGCTGCGGCGGGATCCGCGGGGTCCCCGGCCAGTGTGAGCGTCACCAGCAGGCGGTCGCCGCCGTATTCCCGCGCTGCCCCCAGGTGAGCTTCCGACACGGGCACCACGCCGGTGCCGTTCTTACCCGTGGACTCGGCCAGCAGTTGCTCCAGCCACAGCGTCACCGGTCCGAGGCGACCCACCGCGTGCAGAGTGGCTTTGTCGCGTCCCGCTTCGACGCCGCCCCCTAAAAAGGCCGCCAGCGCCACGGCGGGGTTGTCCGGCCCGGCGGTGGCGCCAATCTGGTCCCGCATGGCACGGGCAGAGGCCAGCAGCGCATCACCGTCCAGGTCCAAGAGCGCGGCGGGGACCAAGCCAAACAGCGACAGTGCCGAGTAGCGGCCCCCGATGTCGGAGGGATTGAGGAACGCGTGCCGCCACTGCTCCCGGGTGGCTTGTTCCGCGAGCCGGGTGCCGGGATCGGTGATGGCGGCAAAGTGGGAACCGGGGTCAATGCCGGCCACCTCCAAGGCCGCCCAGTAGTAGCGGGCGAAGTTGTCGGGTTCGGTGGTGGATCCGGACTTTGAGGCCACAAGGAATACCGTGTGGGCGAGCGGCAGGCGGTCTCGCAGTTCGGCCACCGTTTCGGGGTCGGTCGAGTCCAGCACGGAAAGCGTGAGCGCCTCGGGACCGGGGGCGAACACCTCCGTCCACACCACCGAAATGAGGCTTGAGCCGCCCATGCCCAGCAGCACCGCGTGCGTGAAACCGTCCTGCCGCAGGGATTGGCGAAACGCCACCAGCTCCGGCCACAACGGCGCCAGCGTGTCTGGTGCCTTGAGCCAGCCCAGACTTTGGCCAATTTGTCCCTGGACCTCAAGGTGTGGGCTCCAAAGACTCGGATCCTGCGCCAGCAGGCGCTCGGGGGCCCGCTCCTCGGTCAGGAGCGCCACCGCCCGGTCGTATTCGCGGGCGATGCCCGAAAGCTTGGCCTCCACCGTGGTCACCGCACACCTCCTCGGGTCGATGTCATTTGACTCAGTTTGGCCTCCAGGCTCGCCATCAGGGTGGCGAACGACTTGTCAAAAGACGCCACGCCCTCACTCTCCAGCTGGTCCGTCACCTGCTTCAAGTCGATCCCGTGCTGCGAGAGGGCGTCCAAGTCGCGGGCCGCCGCGTCCACGTCGTGGTCAACGGTCCGTGCCACCCGCACATGATCCCGAATGGCGTCCAAGGTTTTGGGCGGCACCGTGTTGACCGTGTCGGGCCCGATGAGCGGGTCGACGTACAAGAGGTCGGGATAGGCAGGGTTTTTGGTGCTGGTGGACGCCCACAGCGGCCGCTGCCGCCGCGCGCCAGCCGCCGCCAGGGCGGCAAAGTCGGCCGCCTGGTGGCGGCCGGCAAACGCCCGGTAGGCCAACTTAGCGTTGGCCACGGCAGCTTTGCCGTGGAGGCGGGCAATGGCTTCGCCCTCACTGGGGTGCGCGGCGGCGCGTGCGTCCAATTGGCGGTCGACCAGCGTGTCCATCCGACTCACGAAGAAGCTCGCGACCGAGCGCACGTGGTCCAGCGCTCCTCCTGCCCGATGGCGCCGCGCCAGCCCTGCGATGTAGGCGTCCATCACGTCGCGGTAGCGCTCAATCGAAAAAATCAGGGTGACGTTGACGTTGATGCCCTCGGCGATCAAGGTGGTGATGGCGGGCAGCCCCGCCTGGGTGGCCGGCACCTTGATCATCACGTTGGGGCGAGCAAGTGCGTCCCAGATGCGCCGCGCCTCGCGGATGGTGGCGTCGGTGTCGCGCGCCAACAGCGGGGACACCTCTACGCTCACATAGCCGTCGTCGGCGTGTAAAGCCTGGTAGCGCGGCAGAAACAGGTCAGCCGCGACGCGAATGTCGTCCCAGGTCAGCCGGTCGTAGGCTTCCTGGACTGTGGCGTAGGGCTCTTCGCGCGCCAGGTCGCGCAGCGCTGCCTCGTACGCATCGCCGCCTTCGGTTGAATCGATGGCCTGCTCAAAGATCGTCGGGTTGGAGGTCATCCCCCGCAGTCCCTGGTCGATGAGTCCCGCCACGCGGCCGTCCGTGAGCCAGTCGCGGCGGATGAAGTCGAGCCAAATGCTTTGGCCCAGACCGGCCAGACGCTCGACGGCGCTGTCCGCCGCGTCCGCCCCGGGTCCCTCGGGGAAGTTGCTCATGCCTCGCCTCCTGACGTCACTTGTTGTGCCAGCTGCACCACGTGCTCCACCGTGAGCCCAAACTCGGCATAGATCCGCTCGTAGGGAGCCGACGCGCCAAAGTGATCGAGGCCCAAAATCGCGCCGTCGGGCCCCACCCATTCGTGCCACGGCTGCGGGCTCGCGGCCTCGACGGCCACCCGGGCGGTGACGGCCGGCGGCAGCACCTCGTCCCGATACGCTTTGGGCGCCCGCCGAAACAGCTCCCAGCAGGGAAGACTCACGACACGCGTGGGTGTGCCCGCCGCCTCCAGACGCTCCTGGGCGGACAGCACCAGGGATACCTCGGAACCGGTGGCCAACAGAATCACGCGTGGGGGGCCCGACGCGGCTTCGCGCAGGACGTACCCGCCGCGGGCAGCCAGGTGCACGGGATAGCGCTCAGGGTCCAGCGCGGGGAGCTTCTGGCGGGTGAGCGCGAGCGCCACGGGCCCGTCTTCCCGGGCCAACGCCACCTGCCACGCCACCCGGGTCTCATTGGCATCGGCCGGGCGAAACACGTACAGGCCGGGCACGCTTCGCAAGCCCGCCAGTTGCTCGATCGGCTGATGGGTGGGCCCGTCCTCGCCCAGTCCGATGGAGTCGTGCGTGAACACATAAATCGTCGGCAGATGCATGAGGGCCGCCAGTCGAATTGCGGGCCGCATGTAGTCGGAGAAGATAAGAAATGTACCGCCGTAGGGCCGGAGCCCCGAGAGCGCCATGCCGTTCAAGGCGGCACCCATGGCGTGTTCGCGCACCCCGAAGTGCAGATTTTTGCCTACCGCTCCGGGCTCGAAGTCCCCCCACGCATCGACGCGCGTGTCGTTGGAGGGAGCCAGATCCGCCGAACCGCCCACCAGGCCGGGCGCGTCCGCGACGGCCGCCAGCACCTTGCCTGAAGCGGTGCGCGTGGCCACGCTGTCGCCGTGGTGCCACACGGGCAGCTCCGCGGGGGTGGTGGGAATCACGTGAGGTCCCCAGAACAGCTTCTCAGCCACGGGCGCCACCTCGGGATGGGCAGCGCCGTATTTCTGATACAGCGCGGTCCATTGGGCGTGGGTGCTTTTCCCCCGCTGCGCGAGATCCAGCAGGTGCTGCTCCACGTCGCCGGGGACGGTGAAGGGCGGTTCGGTCCAGCCGTAGGCGGCCTTCGTGAGCTTGGTTTCCTCAGCGCCCAAGGGGGTGCCGTGCGCCTTGGGACTGTCTTGGACATGGGGCGCTTTGAACCCAATGTGCGTCCGCACACGGACGAGCGAGGGACGCGGGTCCTCGATCGCGATGGCCAGCGCCGCGCTGATGGCATCCAGGTCTTCGGCGTCGTCGACACCCACGGTGTGCCATCCGAG
The DNA here is from genome assembly GCA_021846565.1 of Bacillota bacterium. Classification (GTDB taxonomy): domain Bacteria; phylum Bacillota; class Sulfobacillia; order Sulfobacillales; family JAIMBI01; genus JAJZWV01. Next base: position 56,191 of record JAJZWS010000010.1, on the reverse strand, counting down.
GGCCTGGAATCGAGCCTCCACGTTTTCGGTGAAGGCGATTTCTGTGTTGCCCTCAATGGAAATGTGGTTGTCGTCGTACAGATAAATCAGGTGGCCCAGCTGCAGGTGACCCGCCAGCGACGCCGCCTCCGAGCTGATGCCCTCCATGAGATCACCGTCCGACACGATGCCAAAGACGCGCCAGTTTACTATGGGGAAGCCCTCGCGGTTCAATTCAGTCGCGAGGAGCCGTCGGCCCATGGCCATACCCACCCCGGTGGCAAATCCCTGCCCCAACGGACCGGTCGTCGTCTCCACGCCCGGTGTGAGTCCGTACTCCGGGTGGCCCGGCGTCTTCGAGCCCCACTGACGAAAATGCTTCAGTTCATCGCGCGGCAGGTCGTAGCCCGTGAGGTTCAGGAGCGCATATAGCAACATGGAGCCATGCCCGGCCGACAGCACGAACCGGTCGCGGTTGGGCCACGCCGGGTCAATCGGGTCAAAGTGCAAAAACCGGCTCCACAGCGCGTACGCCATGGGCGCCGCCCCCAGCGGCAATCCCGGATGTCCGCTGTTGGCCTGCTCCACCCCGTCGATGGCGAGCATCCGGATCGCCGTCACCGCGCGCGTCTCCATATCCCGGTCGTAGCCGGATTGATGTCCGGCTGGTCGTCCCTTCTCCACCTTTGTTGCCACCAAACCACCTCCCGCTGTCGCCCAAGGCGTCCAAGACAGCATGCCTCTTACCGGAAATGGTAGACGTCTTCCTACGACACGTAAAGGCTTGACGGAGCGAGGTGCCGCGCGGGAACTCGCTCTGCTTGCAGACTGACCCCGCCGTGGACCCAATGCACGGTCGGAGACCTGAGCCCCTCGCTCGGCGACCTCAACCTCTGGTTCGCCGTGGGGCTCGAAGAGCCCGACCACCGGCGCGTGTATGACACCACGGGGGAGACGCCGGTGGCTCGCTGGGGCCGGCGGCGGTGCGGCCCCCGCCGCAGCGCTGCCCGGCTTGGGCTTGAGCTGTCTCACCCTGCGGACGGCCCGGCAGCCGGCGCGCCGGCCCGGCGTGGCTTACGCGGCGGCAGAGGACCCGGCATGAGCACCTGGTCGCCAAATCCCTGCCTGCCGCTCTAGCAGCGGCCTCGGATGACGGGACGCCGCGACCGTGTAATCGCCGGCTGGCCCATGGCCTGGGGTGTCCCGCCACGCGGTGCCCCGAGGAGACGGAGCCGCCGGTCCGCGACCCGCAGGCGGTGCTCGCGACGCAACCTTGCGCTGCGTTCGGCAGAAAGCGCCCACCCACGCTCCACGACCCGTTGGGTATGTTGTGCCCAATGTTGTCCACCGGCACAGTTGGAAAAGTGGTGCCCATGCAAGTGTCCAACCCCAAGGCATCCAGACTTCGCGGGGTAACTCGTCCTTGGAGAAGCATTCGGGCCTGTGCCTCACTGGAGGCCAGTTGTAGCGTCCCGCCCTGTGTGGCCACCCGGGCCCCACGTTCGCGGGCCGCGTCGCAGGACATGGGTGCGGGGCGACGGACCGTCGCCCCGCACCGGGGACCGGCCTCAGGCGCCCAGGGTTACACCGCCCCCGCCCACTGGAGCTCGGTCGCCGCCGTCGCGGCGGCGGCATCGACGAGAGTGAGCTGCCCGGTACCGCTGACGGACAGAGGGTCGGGCACCACGCGCCAGCCGTGTCGGGCTGTTGGCCCGCGTCGTGACCGGTGGCAAGGTGTGTAAGTAAAAACTATCGGAAAGGTTGGTTGGAAAGACACCGTGCCCGTGGAGTAGGCCAGGGAGGTGGCGGACGGTGGCGCAGTACCGCGCTCGGGTTACGAGCAAGGGGCAGATAACGGTGCTCATGCCTGTCCGCAGAACCCTTGGAGTGAACGAGGGAGACGACCTGTTGTTCGACGTGCAGCCAGATGGGGTCCGGGTCATGCCCGGGCGTTCCGGGGAGGTGTTCCAACGTCTCGCTGGTCACTGGCGCCAGGGGGCAGGCAAGCACCCCGAGGAGGTGGACGCCTGGCTGGGACTTGCGAGGCCATGACATGCCATGAGCACAGCGGTTGACACCAACAGCGTGGTGGATTTGCTAGCCGGTGATGACTTCCCTTCTCGCGAGCCGTCCGGGCGTTGGATACGTTGCATCGGCGTGGGGGCCCAGGTCATGTGTGGAGTAGTTTATGCGGAGCTGCTGGCATATCCGGACCGCACCGATGACGACGTGGTGGCCGTGGTTCAGGCGGCCGGCATCAGGGTGGATTGGGATCTCGGCCAGTCGGTGTGGCGTTCCGCGGGCCTTGCGTACGCCCAGTACGTCTCCCGACGCCGTCAGGCCGAGACCGTAGCTCTGCGGAGGATTTTGGCGGACTTCGTGATAGGCGCCGACGCGGCCGGGGTGGGATCGCTCTTAACCCGGGACCTCGCCATCTATCGGGCCAGCTTTCCCGAATTGGCGGTGTGGGGCACTGGCGACGTGACGGACGTCGCTCGTTGCCGTACCCCGGAAGGCGCCCCCTCCTGCGTGCGCTCGGGCCGCATCGGTCCCAAAGGGAGCTGCCTCGGCTCCCACAGAAACCCCGTGGCCACATGCGCCGGTCGACGAATCGGCGCTGGAACCGGTGGGAAACCAGCGGTTTCTGGCGTGTTCGACGAGCGCCCTGCAGGCGCTTAGGTATGACACGCGTGACGTTGGGAGTGCTGGGGGGTTGGTCGCGGCTCTCATGACCCAGGCGGCACGTGGCGGGGGCGCGTGGGCGGCCGCCGGGTCCACCACCGTCCTCACGCTGAACAGTGCAGTTTCAACCAAATTGGTGGTTTCCGACGAACCCGGTGTCTGTGTGCAGCACCGGCAACTTGAAAGCCTCGAACATGATCTGCCTGCCGCTTGTGCCCATTTCGAAGATCGACACCATCAACTGCGGGTGGTCGCTGGCGTCCCGCATCACGGTGTTGCACAACGACACCGGGTACACGGTCCACATGAACCCCAAGTGGCACTGGTTCGGCGCGCCGGTGACGGCCGCGGACGCGCTGGTGTCCCGGCAGGTCCTGATGGGCGCGAGCCCGCCGCCGCCGGCATGGGTGTACGGTGCATCGGGCATCGGCGGACTGCCGGCCAGGTAGAAAAGCGCCGTGGTCACCACGCGACCGGACCCAGGAAGGCATCGATGCCATGCGCAAGGGCATGCCCTTTGCCCAGGCGGCCAAGTGGCCATTGACGTGGAGCAATGGCTGGTCTGCGGTGGTGCGGCGGCCGACTTGGGCGGCGACAGCAACGCGACGATGACCGCGCTGATCAACGCCAGGTACGCGCGGGCCATCACGAGCCAGGCCGCGGCGCGGACGGACGCCTGCGAGCTGTTCGCCGCCAAGCACCTTGCGGTGCTGTGGATGTCTGAACCGACGGGGTGCAGCGAGTGGCGACGTGCCTGCACGGGATGAACAAGCGGTTCAACCCAATCACCCCGTACAACTACTCGACCCACTGGACCATCTCCGCGCACAGCTGACCCGGGCCCCAACAACCCCCGCGACGTCGGGTCGCGAGGGGGGATCCTTGTGTGGGCGGGTAGAATGGGAAGGACTCGGGACTGGTTGGGGCGGGGACACGGGTAGGCGCACGGGGACGAACGGTCATGGACAGGCGACCAACACGACGCAAGAAAGAGGGCGGCACGGATGCGGTATGTCTATGCGATCGACGTGGGGGGCACCAAGGTGGAGATGGCGGTCGGGGACGAGACCGGGCGCCTGGTGGCCACGCGGCGGGTGCCGACGGGGGAATTGGGCCGCGGGGAAGCCATTCTGGACGCGTTGGCCGATCGGCTCCGTGCCCTCACGCCGGCGGGGATCGCACCGGACGCGGTGGGGGTGGGGTCGCCCGGCCCGTTGGACAGCCGAGCCGGGCGCCTCTTGAAGCCGTCGAATCTGCCGGGCTGGGAGGAGCTGGCCATCGAGCGCGGGCTGTCCGATCGCCTGCGCATGCCGGTGGTTTTGGAAAATGACGCGACGGCGGCGGCGCTGGGAGAATGGCAGTACGGGGCGGGGCGGGGCGCGGACGACATGGTGTATGTCACGGTGTCGACCGGCATTGGCGCGGGTCTCATTGCGCACGGCGACCTGATTCGCGGCACCGCCGCGAACGCCGGGGAACTGGGGCACGTCATCGCCAATCCCGGGGGGGTGCGCTGCCACTGTGGCCTTACGGGCTGCTTGGAAACGGAAGCGTCCGGGACCGCCCTGGCACGGATGGCCGAGGAGCGGCGCGAGGCGTCGGCGTGGTTTCGGGCGTACGACGGCCCTTTGGAGGCGCCCGAGGTGTTCGAGGCGCTGCGGGCGGGGGACACGGTGGCCCGGGAGATTGTGCGGCACGCCGCGGACCGGTTGGCCTGGGCGTTTGGCCTGCTGGTCAACTTGATGAACCCTGAGCGGATTGTCGTGGGCGGCGGGGTGGCGGCCGTAGGGGCTCTGCTCCTGGACCCGATTCGCGAAGCCATGCCACGCTATGCCATGCCCGACCTTTTAAGCAGCATGACGCTCGTCGGCGCCGCGCTGGGCGCCGACGTCGGGGTGGCGGGCGCCGTCGCGGTGGCGCTCAGGGCGTGACGGGCGGGACGACGCGGCGCGCCTGCCTCAAACGGCCCTTGAGAAACACATCGACGTCCGCCAGCTCCTGTGGGCTCACCGTGTGCCCTTGCTGATACATGCGCCGCATCAGGCGGGCGCCGGCCATGGCCAGGCGGTCGGCCATGGCGCGCCCCCGGGCATATTCGATGACCGGGTCATCTTGGCCGTGGCCCAAAAATACCGGCAGCCCGCGCAACGGCGGCACGGCCACCACCTCGGGCAGATAGCCCGACAGCAGAATGAGCCCCGCCAGCGGCGGGGCGGGTTCCCGGCAGGCGTAAGCAATCGCCACCGTGGCCCCCTGGCTGAATCCCCCTAGAAACAGCGGAGGGGTCGCGCCTTCCGACACAGCGCTGGTCACCAGGACCGTCAGGGTGTCCCGGAGGGAAGCCAAGGCCCCTGCGAGCGCCGCCTCCGACGGCTCGCCGCGGGCAAACCACTGGTAGCCTCCTTCGATGGCCGGGGCCGATTCGGGTGCGCGCACAAACACCAACTGGAGTCGGCGGTCCAGCCCATCCGCCATCGGCGTCAGATCGCCCTCGTTGGTTCCGAGTCCATGCAACAGCACTAGCAGAGGATGCGGGGCGTCCCCCTCGGGCGGGGGACCCGCGCGTGTGACCAACAAACCCTTTCACCTCACCTTGCCACTCTTCATGCAGGAAACGTGAGCGCGGCTCGTCAGAAAAGCCGTCACACGCCAACGGCAACTCCAACCACAACAAACATTCGTCGGTGGCGGCTTCGTGCGGGCAAAGGGTGCCCGCATGGCCCACACGCTCATTGAGCTCATCGTATCATCCCCGGGCGTGGGGAGAAAACCTTCCGTCCCGGGCGCCAGCCCAGGGCGCTGCGTCAGCCCGGACGGAACGCAGGCTCGCGGCTCGTGCGCAGGGCGACGAGAAACGCGAGGCCGCCGCCGAGGCGAAACGCAAATGGGATCCAGAATACGGTCGGCATGGGGATAAACACGGCCAGCCCCGTGGCCGCCAGCGGCCCGACCACGCCGGCCGCGCCCACCAGCGTGTTGGCCACGCCCATGCCCACGATGCGGTCTTCCTCCGGGACCACTTCCATTTGGCGCAGCAGCAGCATCTGCGTCACACCCGACCCCATAGCGCCCCCGATGACGCTTTGAATGAGCAGTTCCGGCAGGTTCGGATGCAGGGCAAACGTGAACGGCACAAAGGCCAGTCCCACGATGGCAATGGGCAGCGCCATCCCTACCCCGATGCGGTTGGCGACGCGGATCCACGCCCGGCTGGTCAGGGCCCCCGCCAGCCCGTTGGTGGCCGCGTAGGCGGCGATCCAGAAATTGTTCGCGTGGGCAATGTTGACTTCGTAGCGCAGAAATAGAGGCCAGGCCATCATCCAGCCCAGATAAAAGGGGAGGCTCGCCAGCGTGTAGCCCCGAAAGGCCGGGCGCCGAAACAGCCGCTGGGCCGCCTGCCACAGATTGGGCGGCAGCGTCTGCACGCGGGGATCCCCCCTGAGGCGGGAAAACAGACGCACCTCCAGCACCGCCACCCCAGCGCCCAGCAGAAACAACCAGCCGTAGGCAACGGTGCCTCGAGCCCTGCCGATAAGAATTCCGCCCAGCATGGTGACGGCCACGGCGACGAAGCTGGCCGCCCGGGTGCGGTTGCCAATGGCCTGGCCGCGCACATCCGGCCGAAACAGCGCCGTGATGATCGCCTGCCAGCTCACCGTCGAGATGGCCACGGGGATGCTCATGGCCCCCACCAGCAGGACAAACAGCAGGGGCGCGCTGGGACCGCGGGTCCAGTTCAGCACCACGAACCCCAAGAAGGCAGCGCGGGCGGCCGCAAACACCCAGCTGGTCACTCGGCTGGGATGGCGGGTGCCCGCAATCCACCGCGCCCCCACCAGTGTCGAAATGGTACTGGCCAGCGGCGGCAGAGAACTTAACAGCCCCACCTCAAAGTCGCTGCCCCCGAGCCGCAACAGGTCGATGCCCAGATAAGGCTGCACCAGGCTGATGGCCGCATTTTGCGCCGCACCATGCCAGGTGTTCACCCGTAGATTGAAAGGTTCGTGAAGCTGCTGCTCGTCTACGATGCCGGCGTTCGGGCGCTCAGGAGGCTCGTTGGTCATTCGACGCACTTCGACACGCCGCCCCGCATTCCTTCGCCTCTCCCCGTGGGGATTTGTGGGTGGGCCGCGGCGTCAGGCGGACAGGGTGCGGGAAGTCGCCAGCGGTCGCGGATAGCCAAAGCTCATCAGGATGCCGAGCAGGGCGACAGCGCCCAGTACCGCCAGATACAAGGGGGGCAAGGGCACCAGCCACGAGAGGGCGGCCGACGCCAAAATGCTGCCCAGGTAGCGCGACGTCGAATAGACGCCCGAAGCCGTACCGGCTTGGTCGCGGCGCGCGGCCAACAGTGCCGTCGACTGCATCGCGACGGTCCCGAGGCCGGATCCGAGTCCGGCCGTCAACAGCACCAGCATGTCCGCGCCCACCTGAGTGGCCGTGGGCAACAGGAACGCCAGTACGATGGCGGCCGCGTCGACGGCAAAGGACAGCCGCACCAGCGCGCCTCGCTCCATCCGCCCGCTCGAGAGCAGGCGCGAGCCCCCGAAGGCGGCGCCCGAGGACATCAGCGAGAAGCCCAGCAAGATGACCCCTACGGTCGTGAGCGGCACCCGGTGGGCTCTTAGAAAAAGGGGGGTCCACAGCAGCAGCGTGTACATGAACCCATTGGCGGCCAGGATCGATCCATTGGCGACCAAAAATCCCGGCCGGCGAAAGAGCGAGAGGCTCACCACCGGCTCGGCCGCGCGGCGTTCGTGGTGTACGAACCAGATGGCGGCCAACGCACCCGGAATCAGGAGCCAGGCCCAGACGGCCAGGTTCTTTAGGGCCAGGGTGGCGCTCACCAGGATGCCGCCCAGCCCCACCGCACCGGGGATGTCCAACGGTCGCGCCGGGAGCCGCGGGGCATCGGGAGGCAACACCCGCCAGCCCCACAGGATGGTCGTCGCCAACACCGGCAGATTGACCCAGAAAATCGACGGCCACCCGAAGCGGGCGATCAACAGGGAACCCAAAAGCGGCCCCGCCGCGGCCCCCAGGCTCTGCACGACCCCCACGTTGCCCAGCACCTGGGAGAGGGTGGTGGGAAAGGAGCGGCGCAGGAGGGCGCTGCCGTTCGTCGCCGTCACCCCGGCCCCCAGCGCCTGCATGCAGCGCGCCACGATCAAGGTGGGCAGCGATGCGGCGGCGGCGCCCATCACAGAACCGGCCAGGAAGACGACCGCGCCGGCCAGGAACAGCCGGCGGTGGCCCCAAAGGTCTCCGGCCTTGCCGCCCAGCGGTTGGACGACGGCCATCGTAATGAGATACGCCGACACCACCCAGACGGCCGCGGCCACGGATAGGCCCAACTGGTGGGCAATGGCGTCCAGTCCCACCGCGATCATAGTCGAGTTCAACGGCACCAGCACCATGCCCGTGAGCATGGCCGGCACCAAACCCCGAGCGATAGGGGCTTTAGGCTCCGTCAAGCGTGACCGTGCCCGTGCTGCCATTCACCGTCACCAGCTGGCCGTCGGACAGCACCTGGGTGGCGATGCGCGCGCCCACCACGGCGGGCAGGCGGTACTCCCGCGCCACGGTGGCGGCATGTGACAGCACGCCCCCGGCGTCGGTGACGATGGCGCCCGCGATGCTAAAGAGGGGCGTCCAGGGCGGGGTGGTGGTGCGGCACACCAGCACCTCGCCCGGCTGGAGGGTGCCGAACTCCGCCGGGTCGCGCAGGACGCGCACGCGGCCCCGGTACACCCCGGCCGATGCCGGCTGACCCTTTAACCCGTCGGCCGCCGCAATGGGCAGCGGGCGGTCCGGCTCGCCGAACACCATCACCTGCAGCGGATCGTCCTTGTCGGGCCGGACACCAAAGTAGGACGTGGGAACCGTCTTTTGCTGGCGGCGCCAGTCGGCCCGGCGAGCCGCCACCAGTGCCCGACGGTCGGCCGGCGCCCGCAGCAGACCTTCGGCCTCGTCGCGGTAGAGAAAGCAGACGTCCTCAGCATCGGCCAGCACGTCCGCCGCCACCAGCACCGCGCCCACTTTTAGGACCACAGGCCGCGCCTTGGCCGGCAGCATCGCATCAATAAAAAAGTGGTGGTCCTCGTCCACACCCCAGAAGGGCAGCACCTGCTGGTAGAGCCGCTCGAACGCGGCGCGCTCCGGCGTGTCGGGCATGGCGTCCCTCAGGGTCGCCAGCGCTGCCTGGCGCTCCGCCAGGAGGTGGCTCACATGCGCATCAAACGCAAACGGCTGACGCAGATACGTCCGAATCAGGGCCAGGGGTTGCGTGGGGTCTTCGACCCACGTAGGCTCCACAAATTCATGGGAGTGGGCCGCGCGGTGGCCGTATTCGGCCAAGAACGCTGCCAGGCGCGTCAGGAAGTCCCGGCCCGCGGAGGTGTCCTCCAGGCGGGCCAGCCAATCGGCCTGGGGGCTTGCGAGGGCTTGGGCCACCTCCGGGGGGGCCGACTCGGCCAATCGGCGCAGTTCCCGGTCTGTCTCCAGCGTTTTGGTCAGGACCCCTGCGAAAATGGCGTTCAGCACCGCAGGGTCGTCGCGGCCGGTGAGCCGCTTCAGGAGGTCGCCAAGGGCCCCCCGTGCGGCCATGAGGGGCAGCACCAACTCAAAGTGGCGCTGCCACACCAGGTCATAGGCGGCACCGATGGTCTCGAGGGCGGCGAGCGCGTCGTCTCGCGTCGTGAGGCCGCGAGCCCGCCGCTCCAGGTCCGCGTACAGGGGCAGCAGTTCCTCCTGGACTACGCGCCGAAAGCGCTCCGGATGCGAGGGGATGATTTCCTCTGCCATCAGGCGGCGTTGCCGCTGTCCCCGCGCCTCGGCGTCCGGCGCCTCGACGGCCCACTGATAAAAGTATCCGTCCACCAGCCGGGCCCGAAACTCGAGAATGGGCATCGACAGGGTGGCAAAGGCTCGATGGGTTCCCACAGTGAGCGCGGGGACCTGAAACGACGCAAATAGGGGAGTCAGTGGGTGGCCAAAGTGCACTTCATCCTGGATCCAGTAGCCGATTTGGCGTTCGGATTCTCCCAGCTGCAGCGATTGCTCCAGTGGAACGGGGGACGAGGGCGTCTGTTCCCTGGTCTGGTCGTTCAGGGAATGGCTCATCTGTTTCATTCCTCCTTCATTCTTCCTACGAGTGGTGAATGGTGAAGGGAGGAGGGGCTGGGTGGGCCGATGGGGACGCGCATCACGGGCCGACGGACGCCGCCAGGGCTGTGATGGGACGCACCTGCAGCAGGTACAGGTGGTCGTCGGCCCAGGCAAACTCCACGTCCAAGGGGTGCCCGTAGTCCGCTTGCAGGCGCGCGACTAGGTCCGCCACTTGTTGGACCGCGGGGGCGGACAGGGCCGGCACCGCACGCTCGTGCGGGGTGGTCGGCCGGGCTACCACCGTGTCGCCGTCAAACACCAGCTTTTCGTGCTTGTCGCCCAGGTCGGTGGCCACCTGGCGTGTGCGCCAGTCGACCGTGTGGGTGTCGGGAATGACGGTCCCCGCCACGACCGACTCGCCCAACCCCCAACTGGCGTTGATGACGAGGCGCGAGGCGTCCCCTGTGACGGGGTCGACCCCAAACGCCACGCCCGCGGCCTCGGCGACCACCAACCGCTGCACCAGCACGCTCATCTGATCCACCGTGGCCGCAAAGCCGTGGTGCTCGGCGTAGCTTTGCACGTGCGGCGCCACCGCCGATGCCCAGCACGTTTTGATGGCGGCGGCCACCCCGTCGACGCCCACGACGCCCAGGACCGTGTCGTACTGGCCGGCGAACGAGCTGTCCGCCAAGTCTTCCAGGGCACAGGACGATCGCACCGCCACCGGGGGGCTGCCGGCGCCGAGTTGGGCGTAGGCCGTGGCGAAGGCCGTCATCAGGGACGGCGGCATCTGGCCCGCCCCAATGGCGGTGACCTGGCTGGGGGAGTCGCCGGTCACGTCATTAGCGGCGGCAAACACCAAGAAGGCTGCCGGGGTGGCCACGAAGCCTGGGGGCACGGGGTAGCCCGCGTGCAAGAGGCGCGACAACTCGCGAGCCTTCCTGCCCAGGGCTAATCCGGCCTGGCGGTCCGCTTGGTCCAGCGTCGTGATGGGAGGGGTGGGGTCGGCGAGGATGCGAACGGCCAATGTGTCTTCACCTCTCTCAGATAGTTGTCAGACGGGCCGAGGGAATCGATGACAGTGAACAAGACGAACACAACGCGGCGGCGTCTCAGCAGAAAACGACCCGCTGAGCTACCGCGCCTTGGGAGCCTTTCAAATTATCTTAACACAACCGTAACACGCGCCACACAATCCGTACGGAGAATTGCTGGCGAAAAGACCAAGAGACCCTGCGGCCCGGCGCCCACCGCCTGGCGGCGAGCCCTAGTACAGAGGCGTGCCACCGCCCAGCACCAACAGAGCCCGAAACGCGAAGAACGCCGCTTCGACGGTCGGCAGGGTGGCGGCCACCGTGCGGCCATCCACGCGGTGGGTCCCGGGCATCAAGAGGGCGGTGTCGGCGGCCTGGGTGGTCATGAAGCCCACCTCCAGGTCGATGGGACCCGCCAGCACCACAGGAGACGGGCCGCGGCCGGCGGTTAAGCGGTCCATGGCACGTCCGGCCGCCGCGTCAAGCTGGTCCGCCAGCTCGGCCGGGGACGGCAGCACGGCGGACCGGCGGCCCAAGGCTTCTTTGGTGGTGACCGCCTCCACGTCCGGCAGCAGGGCCCGTGCCTCGGCCACCAGCGCCTGGTCGCCGGTCACGAGCGCCACCGGTACCCCGTAAAATCCGGCCAGGTAGGCATTGAGCCCGGTTTCGCCGACTTCTTGTCCATTTAACGTCAGGTGGTGGATGTCGCCACTGTACGTGTGGTCCATGATCGCGTGAGCCGTACCGGCGCGCGCGTGGTACCCGACAAACATAACGGCCCCGCTGCCCGGGAACCCTTGACCCATGGACAGTCGCTTGCCGGTGCCGGAGATGAGCTGAGTCCCCCGGGGCAGGTCCTCCAGCTCGGACCAGCCCAGGTTCAGCATGCCGTCGTGCGAGTCGTTGACCACCACCTCGGTCGCGCCGTGGGCCCAAACTGAGCGAACGACCGTTTTCATTTCCGCCACCATGTACTTTCGACTTTCCTGGTACAGCCGCTCCCCGGGCATGAGCTGAACCCGGTCGACGATTCCCCCAATCCCCTCCATGTCGACCGAAATCACGATGCGCATCCACCCACCTGCCTTCATGGTTTTCGACAGCGCGCAGCCGCCTCAGCATTCTCGCGATCGATTCTAGCCGAGCCGTCTAATACTGTGAACTCTATGAAGGTTCGGTGATACACTCGCGGCGGGAGGTATGTGATGTGGCAAGTGTGGAGCGCTTGAGCGGTGCCCGGTGGAACAACCGAACTACCTGGATGTTCATTTCGTTTGCACTGGGCTTGGCCCTGGAATCGTATGTGTTTTCGCTCGCCTCGATCGCGGTGGGCTGGGTCGCCATTCCCAAGACCCTGGGCGAGCTCCTGCTGGCTTGGGCGCCGATCTGGCTCATCGTCGGAATTGGCGCGGCCGGCCCCTTCTCCGACAAGTACGGGCGGAAGGTGACACTGTATCTCACCCTGGTCCTGTATGCCGTGGGCGGCATCATCCTCTTTTTCGCCACGTCGTACCTGCTGTTGCTGGTCGCGCTGGCGGCCATGCTCGTGGCCGGGGGCGGCGAGATGAACTCCATCATGGTGGCCAGCCACGAGCTGATGCCGCGGCGGCACCGGGGCAAGGCCACCATGCTGATCATCAATGGAATCAACTTCGGCGGGATGGTGCTGGCCATCGTGGCGCTGGCCACGGCCGCCCTGTCGGGCACCGCCGCCATCGCGGAACAGCGCGACGCGGTGGCGGTGGCCGTGCTGGTGGTCGTGGCCGTGCTGTTTGCCACCCGGGTCAGCATGCCCGAATCCTTCCTGTGGCTCCAAAAGAAAGGGCGCACCGCTGAGGCGGAAGCCACCGTGGCGCAGTACTACGGCAGCGCGTGGAAAAGCGAGGTGGACCTCACGCCGCCGCCGCCGACCCACCAAACGACCGGGGGATACATGTTTTTCACCATGGTCGTCATGATCCTCATCGCGGCGGCCAACACCATCGGCTTTGGCCTCATGGCCTACGCGCTGGCCTTTGCGTTCTTTCCCCATCTCCAGCCCACGATCCTCTTGATTTTCGAGGGCGCGGGCTTTGTCGTGGGCTTCCTGGCGCTCATTGCCGACCGGGTGTCGCGCAAGAAGTTCTTGTTCTGGACGTTTCTTGGCACGTTTGCGGTGACCGTCGTGGTGGCCCTGACCACGTCCGCATGGCAGAAGGACATGACGCTGTTCTGGGTGCTGCTGATTATTCTGGCGGGCTTCAACTCACTGTGCTATCTGACGTCCGACGTGCTGAAGGCCGAAGTGTGGCCCACGCTGCAGCGGGGCACCATGACGGCCATTGCCCGCTTTGTTTCCATTGGTCTTTACATCCCCAGCATCTACATCGTAGCGCACATGGGCGCTCAGCAGTACATCTCGTTCAACGCCGAGGTGTGGGGCGTGGGTCTCTTGGCCGCGATTGCCTGGCTGGTGTGGGGGCGCGAGACAGGTCTCGGCCTCACCATTCAGCAAGCCTCGGGCGAAGAGGCCGCGACCCAGAAGGGGGCATAACCCTGGAGAAGCCGATGAGGGGGCTCCGCCGCCGTAGAGGCGGTGGAGCCCCTGCTTTGGCGCGAGTCACGAGCCGGCCGCGCTATGCCGTCCTCGTCACGCGCCAGGGGTGTACGGCGCCGGGATGACGCCCGGTTCGAACGGTTTCGTGTGGGCCTCAGGGATGGTGGTGGGAAAGCTCAGGACGCTCCCCGTCGACGACGGGCCCGAAGGCGTGTTGACGCCCATCGGATCGCTCTAGACACCGCTGGCCGAATGCCCGCCACGATGGAGTATTCGACTGCCAAGATGTCGTGACCGGGTGCCAAAGAAAAAGTCCTCGTCGCAGGAAAGGCCTTGGGGCTGGCGATCCGAAACGCGCACGGGCGGCCTCGCCACCGGCGTGGGGGCCACGCCCACCCGGCCCACGCCAGGCACGACGCGAACCAGCAGCGCCGCGGCGGCTCCGACCAACCAGGCCGCCCTGGGGGAGCGGGCGTCGCAGTCGGGGAGGCTCCAGGGACCAGCACGGCCGATCCGCGTGGTGGGACGCATCCCGGGCCGGGGCCTCCCAGACCCACTCCCGCAGCCGCTGCTCATCGTCGGGGAGGTTGTCCGCGCGACGGCGGGCGTCGAGGGCGAGCTGGTGTGCCACCCGCAACCGTCAGCTCCCATGGCAGCCTTTCGCGCCGGCGACGTTCCTACAAGCGCCGGAGCGTCTCCAGGGCCACATCTCGGCGGCGGACCAACTGCCGGTGTCGGAAAAGAAATTGCGCAACCGGTTCGACCCCTGCCGATACCTTGTCATCTATGCTGGCCCTGAGCTCGCCGCTGGTGGGATTCGTCATGCACTCCCCTTCATGGGTAAGGTGCACGGCGGCGGGCAAAGTCCGCTCCGGGCCGCGTCGGGAGCGGGCTCTGGCCCATTAGGCGGCTGCGGCGAGGTGCTGTTCGCGGTACAGCAGCGCCAGGGGAATGCCCACCAGCGCCAGGGCGGCCGTGGCATAGAGGGCAGCCGGGATGCCGTAGGTCCCGGCCACCAGCGACAAGCCCGCCACACCCAGCGCCCCCAGCGCATTGCCCAGGCCCAAGGCGATGCCCGACGCCATGCCGCGGCTTTCCGGAAACAGTTCCTGGCCCATGACCATCGTCACCGACGTCGTGGATTGGCTAAAGAGGCCTACCACCGCCACCAGCAAGATGGCCACAATCCCCGTGCTGGCCGTGAACAGCGTGAGCGCGAGGGCCGATCCCAGGGCGGCGGCCATCAGGATGAACCGCCGCGGAAATCTGTCCGCCAACGCCCCTCCGATGCCGTTGCCCAGAGACCCCACGAAAAGCAGGACGCCCAGGTACAGGGAGCTTTCCAGTGCCGTACCCCCGCGCGAGCGAAACCACACGGGCAACAGAGCCACCAGCGCAAACGTCACCAGGGCGCGGGAGCCGGACAATCCTAGAAGAATGGCGAGGCGCCGCGCTCGGCTCACCATGAGGTGCAGGATCGCCGGATCGCCCTGGGATCGGGCGGACGTCACCGCCGCGGGTACGGCCGTCAGGGCATACACCCCCAACGCCAGACCGGGCAGCGCCAACAAGGACACGCCGCCAATGCTGCCGATGATGGCGGCCAAGGCGCTCGCCAGCAAGGGGCCGAGGGCACGGCCCACGTTGCCCGATACCAGGAACGTGGCCAGCCGCTTGCCGCGGCTCGCTGGCTCGCCTTGGCCCACCAGGGCCAGGGACGTCGGGTGAAACAGCGAGCTGGCCGCGGTGCCCACCAGCAGAAGCACGACGAACAGGGTGTAGTTGCGGCTGAACGGCTCGAAGAGGGCCGTGGCCGACACCACCAGCAGCGCCGCGCCCGTGTACCGCCGGCTCGGCCGCGCGTCCACCATCCGGCCCAGAAACGGCTGCGAGCCCTGCATGATGCTCCCAATGGCGCCCACGAGAGCGGCAGCCGTTACTGACCAGTGCAAGAGGCCCATGAAGAGCGGCACCAGCGCCGGGTAAATGGTGCTGTAGGCGTCGTTCCAAAAATGAGCGACCGACAACAGCACCAGTGGCGAGCGTCTGGCCGCGTTCATGCCGACAGCGGCCATCAGGAGCCGGACGCGGGCTGGCTTGAAATTGTCACGCTCGAAATCGTCACCGGGGAGACCGGCATCGAGTCTTCCTGGGTGATGGGGTTGACCTTGACCGGCACCGCCGCAATCTTGTCCACCACGCTCATGCCGGACGTCACCTGCCCAATTTCGGTGTAGGTGGGGGTCGAGTTCAGCTGACGGCTACTGCTGCCCGTGCAGACAAAGAACTGGCTGCCATAGTCGTTGGAGGTGGCGGTGTGCGCGTACGCCACGACCCCCGGCGCGTACGGCACCGTGATGGGGAGCTCCGCAGGAATCCCGTAGCCAGGACCGCCCACCCCCGTGTTCTCGGGGTCGCCGGTCTGAAACACAAAGGACTTCAGCACGCGGAAGATCCGCTCCGTATTGAAAAACTTATGATCGGCCAAAAAGACAAAGTTGTTCACGGCCGTCGGGTCCCGCTTGGCGAAAAGGTGAATCACAAAGGTGCCCAAACTGGTCTTGACGGCGGCGGTGTACTGCCGCCCCGTCTGGATGACCGTCGGTGGCGGCGAGGAAAAGTGCGTTACGCGGCCGGTGGTCGCGGGCGCCTTCGACGGCGTCGTCTTCGGATGATGGGCCCCGGCGTGGGTCACCGTCGACCCGCATGCGGCCAGCAGCAACCCGCTGAGAGCCAGCGCCACAAAGTGGCCGTCAACCTTTCGTCGGGTTCTCAACCCACAGCACCTGCCTTACTTGCGTTAGGATAGTCTGGACGCCCGAGCCGCGGCGCTGCGGACGGTCCGGCCCGACCCATTGTACCCGATGTATCCTGCGGATTCGATGAACCCGACGGGCGCGGGCGCCCCGTCGGTACGCCAAGCCTCAGCACCGGGTGGCCGACGGCGGGCGGTCCGGGTCTTGCGTCAGGTCCAGGAGCGAGTCCTCCCACCCGAAAAACCACAGCACGTCCGCCACAAACGACTGCGTCCCCAGCGCCAGCACCAGGTCCGGGTGGGAGGCACTGGCCCAGCGCCACGCTGTCGCGAAGTCCGGGGCCCAGCGGGAGCCAGCAAACCGCCGCTGCGGCGCTGAGGGAAATGTGAGCCGGGGGTTTTGGGCGTTGACAAAGACCAGGGGCCCCAGGGGCGCCAGCGCCTGAGCCACACCCGTCCAGTCCTTGTCGGCGGGAACCGCGACGATAGACGCGAGGCGCTGGCCGGGGCGGCCTGCCTGCACCGCGGCCACGACGGCGCGGGCCGACTCGCGGCGGACGGCGCCGTCCAGCAGCATGGGCGGGGTGGTGGGCAACAGGTCGCCCCGGCCCGGAAACCGGGCGTGTGCCAAAGCCGCGATCGCGGTGGGCATCGAGAAGCGGGGCCCGAGCCAGTGTTCGGCCGCCCGCAGCGCTTGGCGGGCGTTTGCCACGGCAAAACGGGGCCAGGCGGGCAGGTAGACGGCATGCGGGGCGGTCCCGCGGTGCATGGCAAGGGTAAAGTGAATGCCACCAGCGGCTCCGGGCGACACTCGGCCCAATACCGTGTCATCCGGCACCCACGCGGCAGCGGCCGCCGCCAGCCACGGGACCAGGCGGGGATCCCGCGGCGCCACCACCCACGCGGTTTCGGGGCGCACCACGCCCGCCTTGTGCCAAGCGATGTCGCCCAGCGTGGGACCCAATTCGTGACGGTGCTCCAACAGGATGCGGGTGATGACGGATCCGGTGTGGTGTACTTCCGCCACGTCGTCGAATAGGGCCCCCCGCCCGGTTTCGTAGACGGCGACATCAACGCCGACTGCTCGAAAATGCCAGGCTGCGAGCGCCGCGAACGCCCCTACCGGCCCAAGGTACTGATCCGGTGGGATCCGGGCCGTGACTCGGTCCAGCGCCGGTTTCACGGCCCGATAAGCCTCGAGGAAGGCATCGACGCCAATGGCACGCCGGTTGACGCGGATGCGTTCCAGATTGTCCACCAGGTGGGGGCTGGAGAAAAATCCCACCGAGAGGCCGTGCGCTTCCAGAATGCTGGCCAAGTAAAACGCGGTCGACCCTTTGCCCTTGCTGCCGGTAATCATGACGGCCGGACATGCGTCGTCGGGTCGACCCAACTCGTCCAACAGATGCCCCGTCCATTCGGGGTGGCGCACGAGGGCGTCCGGCCCGCGGCGGTGCCGACCGTTGTACAGGCGATAGATCGTCGAGATGGGGTCGTCGAGACGAGGGTCCTTCATGGGCGATGCGCCGCGCTCACAGGTCGGGCACCTCCACCAGCAGGAAGTGGCCCGGTGCCTGGCAGGCGACCGCCAGCGTCAGGGGGCCGTGAGGCGGCGCCGTCGCTTCGAGGGCGTCGTCGGGCGCGAGGGGGATGCCGCTCACCGTTGCGGCGCCGGTGACGGCATGCAGATACGCGCGGTGGCCGGGGCGCACCACCCAGTCCGCGTTCTGTCCGTGCGCCAACTGCGCCCAGGCCACGCGGGCATCTTGATGGATGGGCAATCCGACCCCATTTGCCGCGTCGGCCGCCACCACCGTGAAGCCGGCGGCCAGCGCGGGGCGGCTCTGGTGGTGCGCGGGGGTAAGGTGGCTCTCTCGCGGCAGGATCCAGATTTGAATAAACTCGGTGGGCGTCACGCCCCGGTTCAGCTCCGCGTGCTCGATGCCGCGGCCGGCCGTCATGGCTTCGACCTCTCCGGCGTGGAGCACGAGCTCGCGCCCCGTGCTGTCTTCGTGTGTGAGCTCGCCCGCCAACACCACCGTGACAATCTCCATTTCCCGGTGGGGGTGGGTCGGAAACCCCGTGCCCGGGGCGATCTGGTCGTGATTGTACGCGCGCAGCGCCCCAAAGTTCACGCGTTCCGGATCGAAGTAGCGATCGAACGAAAAATGCCAGGTCGCGGTAAGCCAGCGGTTGCTGAACCGGTAGTGGGCCTCGGTCGGGATCCTCACCAGCATGCGCGATACCTCCGCAGCCATTGTGGCAGAAAGGCCAGTCGGCCGCCATGGTGGGTCGGACAGCCGTGGGAGGGCAGGGGCTCCGGGTTTTCCCTCGGATGGGCTTGCGGACCGGGACCGGTCGCAGGGTTGGGTGTCTCCGGGCCGGTGACGACGGTGCGGACGGCCGCTGGCACGACGGCTGTCGGGCCTCGCTCGGGCCTGCGCTGGGTCAACGCGGGGCCGCGGGGATGGAGGCACCCGCTACGACGTGGCCGTCAGGCGACTGAGCGACCGGGAGCCCCCGCCATCGGGATGGCGATACAACAGGAAACGTCCATTGACGGTCACCGTAGCCCCGCTGGGCACCGATGCCACCACCCGCACCTGATCCCGCACGGACGACAGCGTGCCGCGCACCATCGGGTGGTCCGGCTCGATGGTGTCCAGTTCCACACGCAGGAACTTGGCCACCATCTGGCGGGCCAAGTCCGCGGCGGTAAGCCACGGCTTGTCAACAACCACCGCCACGGCCTGCGGGAGCTCGTGGCGGAAGCATTGAAGGTGGGGGCCCTCGGGTGCGATCAGCACCCACGCGTGATGACCGCACCCGCAGGCCGGATTCCCGACAACGCCCAACACCTTCACGGCCACGTCCACCACCCGATGCGATTAATCCGGGGCCCTCGCTGCATCCCTGCAGGTCGTTCGCGCTGCCGCGCCGCGATCCTCTTTTCGAAAAGGACGGGTTGGCACACCGCGTGGGACCCAGACGGGGGAGAACGGACCCCAGAGCACCGGGTCCGACGTTTTTGGCGCCCTGTCCATGGAGGGGGATCTCACCGCCGCCGGCGCCCCGCTGCGAGGCTTCTGGCCGCACAAGGGGCTCGGCCCAAGCGGCCTGGAGAAATGGGATGGGGTGAGGGCGGCGTGGGTGCGGGGCGCGCTGTCCCTGGCGGACGGGGGTGACAGGGCATCTCAGGGGCAACGCCGTCGGGCACGGGACCCGGCGATGCGCCCCAGCGCCCATTGGCGGCCGTCCTGACGTTGGACAGCCCGCAGCGGACGCTGGGCCCGCCGTGGATCAGACAATCACCGATGTCGTCGTAGGCTTAGCGTGGGATAGTCCATGGGCGTTTCCCCCCGGGGCCGTGGTGCTGTATCGTGCTGGCAGGAAGCCAATTCGGCTCGCCGGAGTCGGATGGGGAGAGGGCGTGATTGCGTGAACTCCACAGTGTTCGACGTGGTATCGTCCGGGTGCACCACCCTGGTGAGCCTCGGACTGGGGACCGTGTTTTTTCGTCAGTATCGGGGACGAGGACGCCCGCATGCGCTGGCCTGGAGCATATCGTTTTGGGCCATCGGGTTGGCGGCGCTGCTGCAAGTGGTGGCGTTTGGGACCGGGGCATTTGGGGCCGACGCCTACCGCGCGTACGCCACGCTGGCGGCGGCGGTGCCGGGGCTCATGGGGGTCGGGTCGATGTACCTCCTGTGGCCCCGCCAGGCGCGGGGGTATGCCATCGGAATCGCGGTCCTGGTGGGGGTGAGCGCCGTGGGCGCCTGGGCAGGTCCAGAATACGCCAATGCGCTGGGCCGCGTGGCGTACGCGAGCCGCCAGGTGACGCTGGTGCTCACGAGTCCGTTGCTGCTGATCGGGTTCGCCGTCCTGGGGACGGTGGGAGCAGCCGCGTTGGTGTTGGGGGCGCTGTGGTCGTGGTGGCGGAGTCGGCTGGGCTTCAACCTGGGCATTGCAGCCGGGGGCCTCGTGTTTTCGCTGGCGGACACGCTGGCCGCCTACGGCATTCCCGCGCTGTTTTTCGGGGCGGAGATTGCCGGGGTGCTGCTGATTTACTGGGCGGTGCAAAAGAGCCGCGCGCCGCGGCCCGTATCGGCTGCGGCCAAGTCCGGCGTGAGCTCCTGATGGAGTCGGTCCTCTACCGGCGCTGGCAGGCGGCGCACCGAGACGCCGGTGAGCGCTTGGCGGCGTGGGACCCGGGCACCGAACCGGTGCCAGCGGGATTGGCCGACGCGGTCGCCTTTCACCGCACGGTCGAAGAACGACTGTTCTTTCCCCGACTGGCGCGGTACTTCGTGGGCGGCGGACCCATCCCGCTGATGACGGCGGCCCACGGGTGGCTGGCCGAGGGGCCGCACGGGGATGCCGCTTTTTGGCGCGATGCCTTTTTGCTCCATCTGCGCCAGGAAGACTTGGTGCTGCTGCCGATTGCCCGGTTGCGCTTCACCAGCCGGGAGTGGGCGGCGCTGGACGCGGAAGCCGAGTCCGTGTGGCCCCCCGGCACCTACGGCGAGCGCCGCGGCGACGGCGGAGAGGGGATTTAAGGCCTCCACCAGGCGACCGAGCTGCCAAGGGGCACGTCTAGGAGTCGGGCCGAGGGTGGGCACTTGGCCCGGTAGAGAAACAGCACGGGGCCACCGCGCGGCTCGTGCGACAGGGTTTCCAAGTGGGCCAGCCCTTTGGCTACGACCAGGTCGGCATCCTGCCATCTCTGCCAAAGCGCGTCGGGGATCTGGTCGGCCATGGTGCCATAGCGCCCGGGACCCGTGTCCCACACGTCGGCCACGGTGCCCAGGTGGAGACGGTCCGCCTCCCGGCGCGTGACGTCGTTCACGATGGGGCCTCCCTTGACCACCGCGGTCACGTGGAGCCCAAGCTTGGTCAGGGCCCGCATGCACTCGCGATCCAGCACGGCCTCGCCGGCGTTGTCCAAGAGATAAAGGACACGGGCGCGGGGGTGCGCAGCGACCCACCCGAGCGCCGTCGCCCGGTCGTCCCGCACCAGTGGCTCCGCCACGGCCGCGCAGAACTGCTCCCACGTGGCGTCAAGGTTCGTGTCCAGACCCGCGTCGATGGCGTTGCCCGCGACCGCGTACGCCAAAAGTTCTGCCAGGTCAGGCTGGGGGCTTTGGTGGGCTTGCCACCACGCCTCCATTCGGGCGTTGGCCATGTCTTTGGCCTCTTGATACGGGTCTCCGTCCTGGAGCCGGTCCGCCACGGCGGCATATATCTTCTCCAACACCTCGCCGGGGTGGGCCGCCCCGGCCATTTTGTCCGCCGCCTGCGCCAAGACGGGGCCCAGATGGGGCCGCCAGCCCTCGTCGTCGGGACGCGTGCGATAAGCAAGCGTCCGGGTCAACAGCAGGGTCGTGCACGCCCCGCACTCCACGTTGATTTTCACAGTGCGCCTCCTGTTTCACATGGGTCCGCGTCATTGACGGTGAAACACCAGCGGCCGCCCGGTGACCGGGTGGGGCATGACGCCGAGCGGGGTGCGGTAGACCCCCGAGAGCGGTTCCGGCTGAAACACCTCGTCGACGCCCCCATACGCTTCGACCTGCCCATCGGCCAGCAGGAGCACGCTGGAGCACGCCTGGGCCACCGTGGTGAGGTCGTGATGGGCCATCACCACCGTGTGGCCGTCGGCCACCAGCGTGCCCACCAGCTCGAGAAACTGCCGGGCGTGCCCGGGATCCAGGGACGCCGTGGGTTCATCCAGCAGCAGCAGGGGGGCGCCCTGGGCAAGGGCCATGGCCAACAGCACGCGCTGCTGCTCACCACCCGAGAGGGTACGGAAGGACCGGTCCCGCAAGCCCCAGGTGTCGGTCTGCTCCAGGCAGGCCTCCACCAGGATCCGCTCGGCGGACGCCAGCGGCAGCAACCGCTCGCCCCAGGGCAGATGGGAAAGCCGGCCCAGCTCCACCACAGACGCCACACTGAGGTCAAACGGTAGCGTGAGCCGCTGCGGCACCACCGCCCGGGCATGCGAGCGGGCGACCGGACCCATTTGGGCCAGCGCCCGCTCGTCGTACCGCACCCGGCCGACGTCGGGGGGCTCCGTGCCCGCCATGATGCGCAGCAGAGTTGTCTTGCCCGCCCCGTTGGGTCCTACTATCCCCAGCCACTCGCCGCGGTCCACCGCAACCGACAGGGGTCCCAGCTGGAATCCCGGGGCGTGGCGGCGTGCCACCCCGTCGACGGAGAGCTTCAAAACACCACCCCCTGGCGCTGCGTGCGCACCAACAGCCACAGGAAGTAGGGTCCCCCCAGCACCGCGGTCAACAAGCCCACCGGCACCGTCCCCACACCCGGTACGCTTTCGGACAGGGTGTCGGCCAGGATGAGAAACGCAGCACCCCACAAAATCGCGAGCGGCAGCAGCTGGCGGTGGTCCGCGGTCGTGAGGCGGCGGACGACGTGCGGGATGACCAGGCCGACAAAGCCGATGAGCCCCGACAGGTACACGGCGGCGGCGGTCATGACGCTTGCGAGCGCCAGCAGCAGGAGCTGCAGCCGTGAGACGTGTACGCCGAGGTGGCTGGCCGCCTCGTCACCCAGCAGCAGGGCGTTCATGGCCGGGGTGAGCGGGACTAACAAAAGGGCCGCAGGCAGGATCAGTAGGGCGGCCAAGCCCACTGGCGTCCACGTCATCCCGTGGATCGACCCGGCTTCCCAGGAAAAGACGGTGGCGAGACTGTGCTGGTGCAAAAGCAGGATGAACGTCTGCACGGCCGCCAGCATGATGCCCAATGCGTACCCGGCGAGAATCAGGGTGAGCGTCTGCACCTGGCCGCGACTCCGGGCCACCGCATAGGTGGCCGCCACTGCCACCAGGGCGCCGACAAACGCGCCGGCCGGTACCAGGGCCCCCACCACGGTGGCGGTCAGCACCGCGCCCAGTCCCGCGCCGGCGGAGGCACCCACGATATAGGGATCGGCCAAGGGGTTGCGCAGCAGCGCCTGCATGGCCACGCCCGACGCTGCCAGACCGGCCCCCACCAGGGCGGCCGCCATCACCCGGGGCATGCGGATCTGCCAGACGATCACGCTGGCGAGATGACTCGTGGGATGAACCAACACCGACAGAACCGTCGCCAGGGAGAGGGCGGTGGGCCCATGGGCCACCCCGGCCGTTATGCTGGCCAACAGCGCGAGGCCGGCCAAGGCCAGGCGTCGTCCGGCGGCCACCTACGAAACCCAGCGCGGGTGCAGAATGTGAGCCAACTCCTGCACCCCCCGCACCAATCCGATGGACGGTTCATCCAGATACGACGAGTTCGGCACCACCAGCACCTGGTGGTGCTTCACGGCGTAGGTGGCTGAGAACCCCGCCAGCTTGGTTTCCTGGGCGACCGTGGTCCCGGCGCCACTGTCAATCAGGATGTAGTCGGGATTGGCGCGCACCACCTGTTCAGCGGTCACCTGCGGCCACGGCGCCTTGACCAGCGGCGCCAGGGCGTTTTTGCCGCCCGCCAGCGTGATGAAGTTCGTGAGGAACGTACCCGGTCCGGTGGTGTACAGGTCCCCCAAATCGTAAAACACGGTCGGGCGGCGGCGGATGGTCTTCAGCTTGGCGACCAGCGCAGCCAGCTGGTGCTTGAGGCTGGCCACGAGCCGACGGGCGCGCCCGGTTGTTCCGGTCACCTCGCCGACCAACACGATGTCGTGGTACACCCCGGCCACCGACGTCGGGTTCAGCACCATCACCGGAATGTGCCGGCTGGTGAGCGACTTTAGGTCGCTCAGGGACTCGTTGGTGATTACCAGCTGGGGCCGGCGGGCGGCCACCGCTTCGGCCGACGGCTCGGGGAGGGCGTTGCCGATGGACGGCAGGCCCTGAGCCGCCCGCCTCCACGGCGTTGGGGTGTACTGGGGCACCGAGCTGTCCACGCCCACAATGTCGTGGATGAGGCCCAGCGCGTCAACAATTTCGAAGTTGGATGGGGCAATGACCACCAGCCGGTGGACCGGGGCTTTGAACGTGAGGTGTTGGCCGGCGTCGTCGACGACGTGAATCGGTCCCGTTGGGGCGCCGACGCCACCGGCGCCGCAACCCGCAGCGCTGGCGATCAACACGGCCGCCAACAGGCCCCGGCCCACGCGCCCAGGGCGAAAAACTTGTCGCATCGGTCGGAGTCCCCTCTGTGCAGGTGACAGCCGACGCCAACTGGCGACACCTGCCACCCGCAGGATGCGCCCATTCGCCGGGTAGGTCTCCTGGCTGCCGGTTCGTCGCCGCATGACGCGCCTTCCCGCGTGAGCAGTGGCGGCGTCGGCTCCCCGGTGACAGTGGCGGGTGCCGCTCAGGATGTTCGCCTGATTCCCTGTTATACACCCGACGATTAGGTCAATGGCAGTGTACGGCCCGGGCGCGCCATCGGCAAGCGGGCAGGGGGGCCACGGCGCCCTGCCGGTTCGGACCGGTGGACGGCCGCGAGCGACGTTTTCAGTTGGCCGGGTGCCTCATGCCACCTACCGTCATGCCCCGGGCCTTGGACATCGACGCGACGAGGCTCGGCGGACGGCATCAAGGTCGCTCTGCCGGCGGTGCTTGCGAGTACCATCGCTCAGACGGGAAGACGTTTTCGTTTCGCCGTCTGCGGCACGGGCGTCGTGAAGCGTGATGGGTCGCTGTTCGTGGGTGGGTGAGCAGACCGCGATCGGTCGTTGGTCGTGCAGCCCCTTCCTTCGAGCGAGGGCCTGAGCGTGCCTCGCTCCCAAATTCATGTCACCGCGAGTGATCGTTTGGCGTTATGACCAGTACACCAATCCATCAGCATGGAGGTGCCGTTGGCGGGATAACGACGGAGGGCGGCGGCTGACGCAGCGACGGATCCACTTGATACCCTGGCAAGACACGGCACAATCGGCGGAACGCATGGCGGAGGCGAGGGGGAATGGGGACATCGGCCAAACGTGGCGCTAGTGGTCCCGAGGGGGCCCTCGGGTCTTTCGCCTCGTTCGCCCGCCAAGGCATCTGCAAGCCCCACCACCCTGGGGCCGACTGCCTGGCGATTCCTCGTATGACAGATATTCTCTGCTGCCATTCGGAGGCGTTCCTGCCCGTGGTTGACCAACCTCGGAACCGGATTGAGCGGGAAGGCCAGCACCGCTTTCACGTGCACACCTGCGATAGAGCGGGTGCCCTGAGGGACGCGCAGGCGACCCCGACGTCCCGGCAGGCACTCCTGCCCATTTCGGTGCTACACGTGGAACAACGGGGGGCGCACCGAGTCCCAGCCGAGAATAGGGCGTGGCGGGCCCTGCAGAAGCCCGATTCCGTGTCCACCGCCGAGAAGTGGGGCGCAAGCTCCATGCCGTTCGCTGGCCTCAAAACACGAAAGGGGCGCATGCCGGCTCACGGGGAGGGAAAGAGATGTTTGCACATTCGGAGGCAGGAGAGTCCTGGGACCTATACCATGATGCGATGGTCGAACTGAGCCGCGCGTGGGGGCTCTTGAGCAGCGCGCCGGACGTAGAACACTGGGAAGTTGCCAACGCGCAGCTCACCGCCGCCCTTGCGGCCGCGCAGGCGATTGTGCGCGACGAGAAGCGCCACTGGGGCCTCCCACTCCACTCACCAGATTTTTGCCTCCCGTGGCTCGCCTCGGCGCCAGCCCGGCGTTCGCGATGGGTGCATGCGTCCTGAGGGGTGGGTGAACGCCGTGTCCCCCGCCGTTTGATCTTTTGAGCGAATGGCCAGTGGGCTTGCCCGCTTGGCTCGTGGTCCAGCCCTTGATCGGTTGGGGTTCGGCGCCCAAGACGAGGGGCGTCGGGGAGCAACGTGCGACCGAGCGGTTCATGAGAGACCCGCCAGACCGGTCCACGGCCTCCCCGCCGGCGTTCACAGGGGGAAGTTCCCTCGACGCCGGCACCCACGGGAGCCCCAGGCGTCTTGTGCAGGGGTTGCTCGTCGACCAGACCACAGGAGCGCCCGGTCGCGGCGGAGCCTGTGGTGCCCCGGCCCCGGCAGGGGGGACCGGACAACATGCCCTGGAGGCGACGCACACGCGGTCGCGGGTCCTCAGCACGTACCGGATCCCGATCCCATTTCCCTGCTCACCGGCGCCGACGCGGGCCGGTCACGGGAGACTCGGCCCGGGAACACGGCGCGAGCCTGGTTCCAGCGGCCGGCCGTGCTGAGGAGACCGGCTATGCCAGATCATCAGCCCGACCAGCGGGGGTAGAGCGATCAAAACATCCAGCAGGGAACGGTACGTGTGAAAGACGGTCACCGCCCAGCCGAACAGAGCTGGCCCCAGGGCGGATCCCAGTACTCCCGCCAGCAGCACCACACCGCGAATGCTGCCCAGATGTCGGCGGCCAAAAAACGCAGGCCACAGGGCATTGCTGCTGAGGGCACCCATGGTCTGCGCCAGCCCAAAGAGAGCGATGA
Organism: Bacillota bacterium; assembly: GCA_021846565.1. Taxonomy (GTDB): domain Bacteria; phylum Bacillota; class Sulfobacillia; order Sulfobacillales; family JAIMBI01; genus JAJZWV01. Next base: position 29,687 of record JAJZWS010000010.1, on the reverse strand, counting down.
ACAGGGCAGCCGCAGCCACGCTGGTGGTCCATCGCAGGACCACCAGCTCCACCGTCGTGACTCCGAATGCCACGGCCCAGACACGTTCTGGCAGCCAGCGGTCCACCCACCAGCCGGTTCCCAAAGTGCCCACCAGGCCCATCACGGCAAACAAGCCCAGCAGCTGGGCCGTTGTGGACGCTGAAATCCCGTCCCGGCCCAGGACGGAAAAAATCTGATAGATGAGCCCGGTGCTGATGGTTGACGACACCATCAGCGCTACGAGGAGGCGCCAGAAGACTGGCAGGCGCACCATCTCGCGCAACGCCCAATCCGGCGTCGGTGTTGAGCTCGCCGTACGGGCACCCGCAGGGGTCACCGCCGCTCGGCCGTCGGGTTCCAGACCGAGGTGTTCCGGCGTGTCTCGTACCAGCCAGGCTCCCAGAGGAACCAGCGTCACCAGGATGCCGAGTCCCCACACCTCCCAAGCTCCCCGCCACGACATGAGGCGCATGAGCCAGAGATTGACCGAGGGAATCACCGCGACCCCCACGACGCCGCCCAGGGCCGCTACGCTTAAGGCACGGCCGCGCAGGCGGACGAACCACTGCGGAATCAGGGTGTTGGGAATCAGGGTCAGGACCCCCATGCCCAGAAAGCGAACCAAGAACAGCGCCCCCAACAGGCCCCACGGTGTTGACACCAGCCCGTTCACTATGGCGGCCAAGCCAAACAGCACGGCGGTCACCGTGAGAGCGCGGCGTGACCCATAGCGGTCCACGAGCCGCCCCGCCGGCAGCGCCAGCAGGCCCGCCCCCAGCGTGGCCAGGGCAAACAAGCCGGACACCGCAGCACGGGTCAAGTGCCAGGCGTGTTCGTAATGCGGGGTGAACTCTGCCAGCGCGTAGGACTGGCCCGGACCCGCCATGAATCCGGTGAGACAGCCGATTCCCACAACCACCCATCCATAGTAGGGCGCTCGAGACCACCCTCGTTGTCCGGCGATCCCCGCCACCTCCCGCCCTGCCGCCCCTTCCCCACCGGCCGCCACGCCCCTCTTGGGGGCGGGTGCACAGACCCCAGGGCACGTTCGACCATACCATGCCGGGCTGCAGGGCAGAGAACTCTGCGGCGGAGCGACACCTCGCCCGGCCGCGCACACGATCCCGCTCGCCCAGGCCCACATCGGCCGCCTGGGCCGGGTCACCGCCCGATGCGCTACCATAAACGAAAAGCGCTCACCGGGGGGGCATCGCGAAGGAGGGGCGTCATGCGAGCGGATTCCTTGCGGCAGGACGTGCTGGGGGTCCTCCAGCGCCACGGGCCCGCGGAAGCGATGGAGATATGGCGACAACTCTGTGTCGTCCGGCCGATTTCGCGGACGGCCGTGCACACCGTCTTGACCCGTCTGGTCGCCGACGGGTTGCTGGTACGCCACGGACGGCGACGGCACTATGTTTACATGTGCGAGCCTTCCGTCGAGGTGGCCCGCTCAACGGCCCAGCAGGCGGCGCGTGATTTGATGGTGGCGACCGCGGGACGCGGCCTGGTGCACTTCGTGGAAACCTTGGACCAGAGCAGCCCCGAGTTGGCGCGGCAACTGGAGCGCCTCTTGGCCGAGCGGCACCGGCAGGACGACCGGTCGTGAGGATGGTGGCGTATGGGGACCGCGTCCCGCTGGCCGTGGTGGGTTTGGTGTGGGCGGGTCTGGTCGCGGGCGGCCTGGGCTACGCGTGGTGGAGCGAAACGTGGACACTCTTCGGACCCTCGGCGTCTATGACGCCACTCGCCGACTGGGGGCTGGGGGCCCTTTGGGTGACCACCGGGGCGCTCCTGGCCTGGATGGTCGCCACGACGGCGCGGGCGCTGGCCGTGTCCCGTCGGAGCCACGTGCAACTGCGACGGCGCTTGACGGCGGCCCTGGAGCCCCGATTTTCCGGACGGCCGCTCGGCCCGTTCTACAGCGTCCCTTCCGGACAGCTCACCGACGCATCTCTTGGCGTCGCCTTTACGTGGGGGTTCTGGCGGCCGCAGGTGGTGATCGCGGACACCTTGTGGCAGCGCTTGGCCGATCCCGAACGGGAGGCCGTCCTCTGGCACGAAATGTGCCACCGCTTTCGCCGCGATCCTGCGCAGCAGGCGATCTTGGAGGTTTTGGTGCCAGCCTTTGGCTGGGCGGGCTTGTCCGCCCTCTGGCGGTACTACAGTGTCCATCGCGAGCTGATGGCGGACCAGGCCGCGATTGCGGCATGTCACGGGGACAAGGGGCCGTTGCTCCGGGCGTTGGCGGTGACGGTGGCCCTGGCGGACGAGGGGGAGGAATCGTCCTGGCCCGGGATGCGTGATGCGTGGCACTATCGCTTAGCTTATTTGGAGGGGGGTGTGTGGCCGTCCCGGGAGCGACGCGCTCCGGGCTATCGCCTCCTGGCGACCGCCCTGTCGGTGACAGTCCTGGTAGCCGAAAGCGTCCTGGTGCTGTGCCACTGATCCCGGCGGCGCGCTCGGTTGCCAAGGATTCCACAATCCACTACACTGCGTAGACTATCCACAGAACCCGGACAGTGAGGGGGCGGAAGAATGAGCAGAGCGGTGGTGCCGTCGGCCGTGGGAACGGCTGGCGCCGTGGTGAGCTGTTCCGTGATGATGTTTGCGGTGTTTCCGGCGTTGGCCGGCGTGGTGGGGGCCTCCGCGTCGGCGGCGGCGCGAGGGTTGGGTTCCAGCCAACCCGGATGGATTCGCTTCGTCAGTGGATATTCCTCGGAAATGGTCCTGGTGTCCGTCGGCCTCTTGTTGTGGGGCATCTGGCGCGCTTCGCGCCTGGTGAAAATCTTGGTCGGAATCGGGATGGGTTTTTTGCTGGTGGGACAGGTCGTGATGGTCAACGGGTTTGTCGTTCCCGCACTCGCGACGATCATTGGCGGCAACGTGATTGGCTGGGTGCAGGGGGCCCGCGCTAAGCGTGTAGCCGTTCCAGCCCTGGAAACGTAACGACCGGGCGATAGGGCCCCTGGCGCCATGGCTGGGTGGGGGTGAACGTCAACGCGGCCCCGGCGTGACACCAGAGCCGCCACGGCCAGACCGGCGCCGCGTCGAACGGGTCTTTGCGCGGCCTGGCTTACGTGCGCCGCTCGACAGGACTTCGGGCGGGCGCCTGTCAGAGCGTGGCGGGGCCCTCGAGGGTGATGCGCCAGCCGCGTGGGCTCTCGGTGAGCAGCAGCTGGCCCAAGTTGGGAACGTCGAGACGGCGGGAGGCCGGGCCGGAGACCCCGAGCAAGTGCACCAGCACGCCTTTTAAGCAGTCGGAGTGGCTGCTGGCCACCGTGAGGCCCGGTGCCACGGGCAGTGAGTCCAGGGCCGCCATGACGCGGGCGCCCACCTGGCTGATGCGCTCGCCTCGGGGCGGCGGGCTGGCCTCGGGGTCGCTCCGCCAAGCTCGCCAAGCCGCAGGCTCGCTTCTGGCCAATTCCCTAAGCGGATGGCCATCCCAGCGTCCCATGTCCAGCTCTGCCAGGCCAGCCAGATCCTCCACGAGCAGTCCCCGGGATTCCGCGAGCGGCGCCACGGTCTCGCGGGCCCGCCGGAGGGGGCTCGACACGATGCGTTCAATGGGGACGCCGGCCAGCGCGGCTACCAAGGACCGCGCCTGCTCCCAGCCCAGGGCAGTCAAGCCGGGGTCCCAGCGGCGAAAGGCGAACCGGCCCAGTGCGTTGGCCTCGCTCTGGCCGTGGCGAACCATCAAGATGCGTGCGGGCTCTGTCAACGGCCCCCCACCCTTCGCCAACTGTCTCGCCTAGCGTAGCCGGGCCCCGCGCAGCATGCAATGTCCATCGCCATCCCGCCACACCCCCGGCCGGCGCTCGCCGGCGAGTGGCACGGGTTTCTAGGCGTCCGGACCACTGCGGGCCGGTGCGGCGGCGGTCCCGGGGGGACGGTCCGACTGGCGCAAAGTCTCCATATCGACTATCTAGAAGGGGTCGAGACAATCGAGACAGAAGCGCGATGAGTCGCCGCGCTGAGGAGGGGCGGTCATGATCCCATCAGCGCCGGGCATCCAAGTGCCCTGGCTGGATGCGACCGTGCTGGAAAGGCTGTTGACGCCGCCGTTGGCCCGCTCGGCCGTGGAGCGGGCGCTCATGGCGGAGCGAGCGGGGGCGGCCGTGGCGCCGCTGCGTCAGCTGGTGGACATGCCGGCGGGCACCCTCTTTGTTATGCCTGCTGCGCTGGACGGGTCGCTGGCCGTCAAGCTGTTGAATGACCGGCCCGAAGCAGCCCCGGGCCACACACTACCAGGGGTGGTCGTGCTGTTCGACGACCGGACGGGTCAGCCGTGCGCCCTCATGGATGGTCCTGTGCTGACGGCCATCCGCACCGGCGCCATCGCGGGCTGGGCCACGGCGCACCTCGCCCGCGCGCGGCGCCGCGTGGCGCTGGTGGGCGCGGGATTCCAGGCGTGGTACCAGGCGGTCGCGCTGCTGGACTTGGGTGGCGTGGAGGCCCTCACCATTTGGAACCGCCATCGCGCAGCGGCGGAGCAGTTGGCCGAGCGTTTGCGCGTGGGGTATCCCGCCCTCAGGTTGGCGGTGGCCGACAGTGTGGCCGAGGCGGTGGACGGGGCCGACGTCGTCACGGTCGCGACGCGATCCCGGGAGGCGCTCCTGGATCGGTGGATGCTGGCGCCGCATGCCCACGTCAATGCGATGGGGGCGTATCGCGCGGCCGACCGTGAGTGCGCATCGGACCTGATGGGGGCGGCGGTGGTGTACGCTGACACGCGGGCGGGTGTGCTGCATGAGAGTGGCGACGTAGCCATTCCGATCGCTGAGGGCCGGCTGGCGGCGGGGGCGGTCCATGCCCTGGCGGACGCTCCGCGGGTCCCCCCCGCCGGCCTCACGGTCATGAAAAGCGTCGGGGCCGCCGTGTTTGATGCAGCGGCGGCTCGCATGGCGTGGGCGTCCTGGTTGGAGACCGCGTCGGCCGCCCCCAATGCATAATGGCTTCAAGGCAATGTGGCGGGGAGGCGGAAGCGTGCAGGATGGGGCGAGGGGGCGAGACGCCGCTCGACAGTGGCTCTGGCTGGACTGGGAAATGGGGGCCGTGTTTCGCGGTCGCGCCGGAGAACCAAGCGCCACTCAATGGCACATTTTAAATTCTGTGGCAAACTCTGGCCCTTTGACCTTGATGGCGACGGCGGCGTACCTTGGGGTCACCGGCGCCACGGCCGCCCGGGCGGTGGCGGCCGCCGCGCGCCACGGGTGGCTGGTCAAGGACCGGGACCCTCAGGATCGGCGGGTGGTGTGGCTGCGCATCACGCCGTCAGGCGAGGCGGCGGTGGCGGCCACGACGGCACGCGTCGCCGACCGCCTGGCGGTCGTGGCGGATCTTCTGCCGGGGGCGTCGGCGTGGATCCTGGGCGTGGGCGCGAGCCCAGATGGCGGAGCGGTGGATCCCCAGTGACGACGGGGGGCATCGGGCTGGTGGTCAACCCGCGCGCCGGACGGGACATTCGGCGGCTGGTGGCCCGGGCCAGCATGGTGTCGGGTCCGGACAAGATGCTCCAGTTGCGGCGCGTGATTGCCGGCACGCAGGCCCTGGGGCCCGTGCCCGTCTATCTGGTGGCCGACGAAGACGGTTTGGCCCAGCGCGTGGCGTCCGAGGAACCCGTGGCGACACTGCTGCCGGGCAGCCCGCGCCCGGAAGGGGCGGACGCCACGGCTACGGCCATCCGCCAGCTGGAGGAGGCCGGGGTGGATGTGCTGGCCGTCGTCGGCGGGGATGGCACGCAGCGCCAGGTGGCCAAGGCGGTGCCCGCGGTGCCGGTGTTGCCGCTGGCCGGGGGCACCAACAATGTGGCGTGCTGGCTGGGCGAAGACACCGTGGCCGGCTTGGCCTTGGCGCGGGTGGTGTTTGATGGTCTGCCCGCCCTCCGACCCGGCAAGGTCTTGGAGGTGGAGACCGACGCCGGGCGGCGGGATCTGGCCGTGGTAGACGTGGCCTGGGTCGGCGCCGCCTTTGTCGGTGCGCTGGCCGTGTGGGACGGGACCCTGGTTTCCCAGCTTCTACTGGGCGTCGCGGACCCGCTGCGACCCGGGCTCTCCAACGTGGGCGGCCACTTGGCGCCCGTGTCGGCCCAGACCGACGAGGCGCTGGAAGTGCGGTTGGGGGATGGAGGGGAGCCGGTGCCGGCCGTGCTGGCGCCCGGCCTCTTGGTGGACCTTCCCGTTCACGGGCACCGGCGCCATCCCCTGGGGGCACCCGTGGAGGGCACGCGGTCCGTTCCGTTCACGGTGGCTCTGGACGGGGAGCGCACCCTCACGTGTCGCGCGGGCGAACGAGTGCGCGTGACAGCGCGCCGGGAGGGTCCACGCTGGCTGGATCCGGCGACCGTCCTGAAACCACGCAGGTGAGGCCGTAGCATATTGCCGCGGGTCGCCCCATTGATAACAGGGGGGCGATGGGTTGGAGTCGCGATCGCTGGCCAGTCGGCCGGCCGCATCCGAAGAGCTGTGCCGGTGCATCATCCGGCTCGCGGCGGTGCGCCAAGAAATGCGGGTGCTGGAGACGGAGGAGCAGTTGCTGCGCGAAACGTTGGATCGAACGCTGTTCGGCTGGCCTGCCGAGTGGTTCCCCATTCAGGTGGAATCTCTGGTGCTGCGCCGGCATGCCCGAGTCGGATCCCTGGATTGGGAGGCGGCCCGCACCGTGCTGAGCGAAGCGGGACGTCTCGAGGAGGCGCCCACGACGTTGCAGGTGGTCGACGAACGCGCGGCACGACAGTTTCCTGCCCGCGTCGCGACGCTGGGCCTGCCGAAGAAAGCGGTCCGGCTGGTTTGCCAGTTTTTCGACGAGGGCGTGGCACCGGTTCCCGAGTTGACCACCGCCTGGGTCGACGGCCAGCACGCGGCCGGGCATCTGGACGAGGAGGCGTGGCACCGCTGCTTTCGGCGCGGCCAGCCGATCATTTGGGTTTGGGCCGTCCGGTGAGGCAATATGAGGGGGGCGGGCGCGCCACCCCGGACACCCGGGAGGCGTGCGGCTCACCACAGGCGTGACGGGGGGAGACCCAGGTGAACGGAGGCAAGGGCCGAGGACTCAACGACGAGGCGCGCAAGTACTGGGCCGCCCAGCGAAAGCAGGCCCGGCGCTACGGCGGTCGAAGCCAGTGGCTGCCCTCGAGTGGCGCGCCCATTACCATGGGCATCATGGCGCTTCTGGTGGCGGGTACCATCTTCGGGGCGCTGGTGCCCTATTGGAGTTTTGCGGTGGACGCCTGGCCGGGCGGCTTTTTTTGGGTAGCCCTGCTGTCCACCGTGATTCCCAACGGCATTTTATCCCTGATTTTCGCGGGGCTGTTTCTGTGGATCTTGGGCAACCAGGTTGAAGGGATGTACGAGCCCTGGCGGTATCTAGTGATTTACTTTGGTGCGGGCCTGGTGGGCGCCCTGCTGGCCGGAGCCGGCGGACTGGGGCCCGCCACGGGGTCCCTGGCCATTTTCGGGTTGGCTGGGGCTTACGCTATGTACATCGCCAAGGTGGGCAACCCTCGCCAGGCGCTGCAGTGGGCGCTCATCCTGCTGGTGATCAATCTGGTGCTGACCGGGTTCAACCTCGCGTACCTGGCAGGGATGGCGGGGGCGTTCATCGTGGGGGTGGCGGTGGCGCGTCTGGACGTATAGCCCGGGCCCAGTCCGTGAAGGCGGCCGCGCCCGGCTTCACCGTGCGCTCCTGGGTGTCCCGGTTGACGGCAATGAGGCCAAAGTGCGGTCGATACCCCTCCGCCCATTCAAAGTTGTCCAAACCGGACCAATAGAAATAGCCACGCACGTCGGCGCCGGCCGCCCGCGCCTGTTCCAGGGCGGCGCGGTGCTGCGCAATGTAGGCGCCGCGTGCCGCCTCGTCGTCGGTCGCGATGCCGTTTTCGGTCACCAGCAGCGGTTGGCCGCGGCGGCCGAGCCGCACGAGGGTTTGTCGGAAGCCATCCGGGTCGACGGACCACCCCATCGCGGTGGTGGGCCCTGGCACGGGTCCTACCAGCGACGGATTTGCGAGGGTGGCCGGAGACACCCAGCGGGGCGCGTAATAGTTTACGCCCAGAAAATCTTGGGGGCCGGCCCGGCGAATGGGCCACTGGTTGAAAATCCGGTCCGCCGTCCAGGCCGCCGCCCGATCTCCGGGCGTGGCCCGCGCCGGCCGAAAATGCACGAGGTGATGAGCAATGCCCACCCAGATGGCGGGGCGCACCTGCTTCATCGCGCGATAGGCGGCACGGTGGGCGCGGAGTTGGGCCCACAGCACGCCTGCGGCCGTACCGGGCCGATGCTGTCCTGGGGGCCACTGCCCCTCCACGTAGCCCATGAGCGCCAGCACATTGGGTTCGTTTATGGTGCACCAAAAGCGCACAGGGTCCAGCGCCGCAGCCATGCGGCCCGCCAGAGCGGCAAAGCGCGCCGGGGCTTCGGGCGAGAGCCACCCATGGGTGAGCCAGGGGGGCAGCGTAAAGTGCGACACCGTGACCAGCGGCTCCAGCCCGTGCACGCGGCACGCCTCCGTCATCTCCTGGTAATGGGCGAGCGCCTCGTCGTCATACTCGCCGGGGGCGGGTTCGAGGCGGCTCCACTCCAGGGAAAACCGATAGGCGTTGGCCCCGATCTGGCGAAAAAGGGCTAGATCCTGGGGAAAGCGCTGCCAGTGGCGTACGGCGGCGCCGGACGGCTCACGGGTCCGGCCGGCGTGTTCCCACGCCGTCCAGTCGTTGTGGGCCGGCGGCTGGTCGCCGTCCACCTGATGGCCCGAGGTCGCGACGCCCAACAGGAAGGCGGGCGCGTCCGCGGGCCAGGTCACGACGGAGCAGGCAGCATCATGGGCAGGGCGGCCGGCAACGCGCGCACGGAGATGGGGAGGTGGCCGACAATCTCGCCGTCGGCGTGGACAAACAGCTGGGGCGGACCGGTGAGTCTAAACGACGCCGTCTGCAGGGAGTCCACCAGGGGGTTGGCCACATGCCGACCGCTGTACGCCTGGCTCAGCAGCTTGAGCGTGCCCAGCTTGCCGGTGCCGCCGACCCACACGACCTGCAAAAGCCCATCATGGGGGTCGGCGCCCGGGCAGATGCGAATGCCCCCGCCGTAGCGGGCGACGTTGCCGGCGGCCAACAGCAGGGTCGAGCGTTCGCGGGCCGTCTGCCCCGCCTGCTCGATGTCCAGGACAAAGGGATGGCTCCGATACGTCCACAGCGTGGAGAGAATGCCGCGCAGATACAGCAGCTTGCCGGATCCGCCGCGGCCGCGCACCTGCCGGTTGATGAGTCCAGCCACCTCCGCGTCAAAGCCCGCGCCTACCACCGTGAGAAAGTACTCGGAGCCCACCTGACCCACATCGATGGGGGTGCGCACGCCCCTAAAGCTCACCGCCAGCGCCTCCTGCGGCGCGGCGGGTACGCCGATGCCCGCGGCGAAGTCGTTGCCGGAGCCGGCCGGAATGACGCCTAGAGCCGCTTGGCCCCCAGGTAGAAGGCCGTTCACCACCTCATGATGCGTGCCATCCCCGCCGAGCGAAATGACCACCATGTCGGCGCGATCCCGCACCTGGCGGGCCAATTCGGTCGCATGGCCGCGCTCCCGCGTGGCCACCACCTCGAGGTCGCTGCGACGCGTAAGCTCCGGCATGAGCGCATCCAACGTACGCCGAGCCCGACCGCCCCCGGCGGCCGGATTGTAAATCAGACGATAGGGCATGTCAGCGGCCCAGGAGTTGGCGCACGTGCACCATCTCAGCGCGATATTGTTCCTCGTCGTCCACCGGGGTTTCCAGATAGAACGGCAGGTCCTGCCAACTGGGTTCGGTCACGAGGCGTGTAAGCCCGGCGTCGCCGAGATGCCCCTGGCCCACCAGCGCGTGCCGGTCCGCGCGGTGGCCGGCCGCCACCTTGGAGTCGTTCAGGTGAATGGCATGCAGGCGCGCGCGAAAGGCCGGCGCTCGCACGGCGCCAAACCCATCCGGCTGGAACGGGTCTAAGACGCCCGACGCAAACGCGTGCTGGGTGTCCAGGCAAAACCCCAGCCGGGATGGGTCTCCCAGCCCATCCACTAGGGCTAAAAGCTCCTCCACCGTCGTGCCCATCTCGGTGCCCTGACCCGCCGTGTTTTCCAGCAGCACCTGTACACCGGTGTCATCGTCGGCCAGCACCTCGGCCAGCGAGGTGCGCATCCGGTCGATGGCAGCCGGCACGCCCGCTCCCACGTGCTTGCCACAGTGCACCACCACCGCTGGGGTGCCGCGGGCGTACGCCACCTGGAGGTCCCACAACAAGGCGTCCACCGACGCCCGGCGCAGGCCGTCGTCGGGGGCGGCCAAATTGATCAGATAAGGGGCATGCGCAAGGGTGGCGAGCCCAAGCTCTGCCGCCCGGTCGCGACCCGCCGCCGCATCGTCGTGATTGATCTTCTTGTTGAAGCGCAGCATTCTGGGGCTCTTGCTGAAATACTGAAAGCACTCGGCACCCAAAGTCTGGGCACGGTTCACGGCTTTCAAGTAGCCGCCCGCCACGCTGACGTGACACCCGATGCGCAAGGGAGTCCTCCCTCATGGGCTGGATAGAATGCGCGAGCCCCGGCGTCGTCCCCGGCGGGCTCGGCGATCGCCGTCAGCCTAGCACAAAAGCGACCGACGATGCGCGATCTCGGTCTCAGATCCGCTCCGCCCGAGACAGCCGACGCGCCTCGACGCGGCCCGCCGCCCGCTCCAGGCGCACCAAGTACTCGGCCAGCGCCTGCCGGCGGGCTTCCACCGCGGAACTCACCTGATGGTCAAAGAGGCCCCAGTCACGTAGGAGCGGACGAATCACCTGGCGCAGAAACTCGGGCAGGCCGTAGCCGCCGTGATCCGAGGCGCTGCGCATGCGGTGGCCAAAGTCGGGCATGCCAGCTCCGGGCATGGTGAACAGCGGAACGATGTCGCAGACGGTGCCGATCTTCTCTGGGTCGTCGTCTAGGTACGCCCCCACCGCCCCGCGGTAAAAGGCAAAGTGCAGGGTTTCATCTTTCGCGATGGTTTTCAGGATGCGGTCCAGCACGGGGTCGGCCTCGCGGGCCACCTGGGCCAGGTTCAGATAGAAGACGCGGGTGGCCAGCTCCTGCAGGGTGGTATACACCATAACCGCAAAGGGGGAATCGCCGGGCACGACCCAGCCCTCGCGCACCACTCCGTGCACGAGGCGGCAGCGAGCGTCGGGGTCGCCATTGCGCGACAGCACGAGATAGGTTTCCAGCACGCGGGCGTGGCGGTCCTCCTCGGCGGTCCAGGTGTGCACAAACTGCCGCAGCGCGTCGGGCGCGTTGTGCATGAGCCGAACGAGCCCCGCCGTGAACCAGGGCAGGTTCACCTCCGTCAGCATGGCTGTCTCCACGGCCAACGCGACATCCGGGGGCAGCGTGCCCTGCCCGGGCTCCCACGGCGCCTGCCCAAAGTCGCGGCCCCGATCCCACGGCAAAAGCCGGTGATAGGCCCAGTCCGTGTGTTCCGTCAGTGTGAGGTGTCGATGGTACAGCTGGTCCAGCGCCTGGGGAACGCCTGAAGTCACGAATGGCCTCCTCTTGATTCGCATGACGCCGGCCGGTGGTTAACACCGATGGGAACGCCCTCCCCTAGCATTGTACTGGATGGGGACAAGTTTTCCGAGTCCATGATGTGGGGCAGCTGGTTCAACGAGCCAGGGCGCGCCGGACCGCGCTCTTGCTCGGGAGCGGACCCGGGGGTACCCAGTCATACGTCCGGCCCGACTGCGGCTGGGGGCCCGGCGCCAACTTGGTCCAGGATCTGGACGGCGCGGGGCACGGCCGGAAGATCCCACACGGGAATCACCCATGGGGGACAGGCGGCTGGGGGATCGTGGGGATGCCGCACGGAGATGGCGGGATTTGTGAGAAAAATGGCCGCGATGCCGGCCCGCGTCGCTCCCAGCACGTCGTGAGCCCAGGTGTTGCCCACCATGACAACATCCCGGGCCCCCATATGGGCGCCCGACCGACCCCACGCCTGCAGCAGCTGGTGGAACACTACCGCGTCGGGCTTGCCCGGTCGCGACGGGTCCAGCTCGGAGGCGGTCGCGATCACGATCTCGAACAAATCCAGCACGCCCAGGCGCAGCAGCAGGCGGCGGGCGTCGGCACTCGTGCTGGCAGCCGTGTTGGATAGCACCGCGTGATGGCTGCCGCCAGCCGCCAGAGAATCCAGGACGGCGCGCGCTCCGGGCCTCAGTTGGATATCCGGGTAGCTGGTGAGCGGTCGCAGGTCCTGTCCGCCCGGCGGCCGCGTGATGAGGGTATCGCCCAAGTCCCAAATGACATGCATGATCGTCTGCTCCTTGGTTGGTCCTTCTGTCTCGTTCGACGACCAGTGGCCACGCCGACGTTGCGCTCTGGTAGCATAGAGGTATTGCGGCACGAGGTCACGCGCCGCGAACCGCGCCACCCGGGGGGATGCCACGTGCCCGTCGCGAAGTATTGGCTTTATCAGGAAATGTGGGATGCGCTGGGGGCGTGGATGCGGCAATATCCGGATCTGCTCAGCGTCGAGGTGTTGGGCGAGAGCCGCGAGGGACGCCGGTTGCCGGTGGCGACGCTCACCGACCGCACGACCGGTCCCGCGGCGCACAAGCCGGCGGTGTTGGTGGACGCCAACATTCACGCCGGCGAGGTGGCCGGCAACGCCGTGGCCATGTACTGGATCGCCAGTTTGTTGCAGGGATTTGGGGACGACCCGGTGGCGGCCGCCCTCCTCAGCGATCGGACGGTATACGTGGTGCCGCGGCTGGCGATGGACGGCGCCGAGCGGTATCTGACCGGGCCGGACCGCCTGCGGTCCAGTCCGCATCCTTATCCCGATCCCGAGCCGACTAGCGGCTGGGTCCCCGAGGACGTGGACGGCAACGGCCGGATCCTGCAGATGCGGGTCCAAGCGCCCGACGGCGCTTTCCGCGCCGACCCCGACGATCCCCGCCTGATGGTGCCCCGGGACCCGCTGGATCTGGAGGGACCGTTTTATCACGTGTTGCCCGAGGGGCGATTGGACCGCCGCCACGAGGTTGGGCGGCGCCCGGTCTGGACCGAAGTCCAACTGACGCGCCGTCAGGCGATGGACTTCAACCGCAATTTTCCCATCCGCTGGGCCGGGGAGGAGGGTCAGCCGGGCGCGGGGCCGTATCCCCTGTCTGAGCCGGAAATTCGCGCCCTGGTGGAGTTTGTCGATGAGCATCCCAACATCGGCGCCTACGCCGCGCTGCACACGGCGGGCGGTGTGATCCTGCGCCAGCCGTCGACGGGCGCCGACACGGTATTGGGGGCCGAAGATCTGGGGTACTACCGCACCGTGAGCGCCATGGGCGCCCGGCTCTCCGGGTACCAGGCGCGATCCAACTACGAAGCGTTTGCCAGCGGGCACGAGCGGGGGCCCCTGATGCCCGGGGCGGCCGACGACTGGGCTTACGATACGCGTGGCATTCTGGGGTTTACGGTGGAAATCTGGAACCTCCGGGGCCGCGCGGGTGCGAAAAATTATGCCGAGCACGGCGTTAGGGCGCTCCGGCGCCTAACGCCGGACGAACGCGTGGCCGATGATAAGAAGGTGCTGGCCTTCGTGGATGTCGCTGTGCCCGGCGAACTGGGCTTTCACCCGTGGCGCCCGTTCATGCACCCCGACCTGGGGCCAGTGGAAATTGGCGGCCTGGAACCGAAATTCCTGGTCCAGAACCCTCCACTTTCGCTGTTGGAGGGGGAATGCCGCGCGGTGAGCGCCTTTCTCACGGGGCTGGGGCGCAGCACCCCTCGGATTTCGGTGGGCGAGGTGGTGTGCGAGCCGGTGGGCCCGGACACGGTCCACGTGGCAGTGGAAGTGCTGAACGTGGGGTACCTGCCGACGTCCGGCACCGCCAAGGGCCGGGAACTGGGCCGCGCCCGGCCGGTCACCGCCGCGATCTACGGAGGCACCGTGGTGGGCGGGGAATCGCCCGTGACGTTAAGCCACCTGGCGGGGTACGGCGGCGCCGCGGGCGGAAACCTGCCGCAGCGCCGCCTGGCCGAATGGACCGTCCGGGTGGATGGGCCGGGGCCTCTCACGGTGCTGGTGGACGGCGGCCGAGCGGGACGGGTCGAGGTGTCCGTGCCGCACCCGTAGCGGCACCCTGATGCAATCGGAGGCGAGGGCACGGTCAGCACGGTTAGCGCAGACAACCCCGAGGCGGTGGAGCGGAGGGATCTCCGGCCCCCTCGCCGGCGCCGCAGTTTTGGACGAGCCATGACTTCGATGATGCGCAGCAGCGGTTTGGCCAGGCGCTGGCCACCGTGGGAGCCCGGCCCGGCGATCTGGTGGCGATTCAGCTTGCCAATCCGTCGTGGGCGTGGACGCTCGGGAGGGCCGTGATGGCGATGGCGGGACGCGTCTGGCATGTGGCCGGGCCGGCTCCCGGGGTGCCGGACGTGCTGGTCACGGACCGACGGGCCGCACTTGCGTGGCCCGCCCAGCACGCGCGGCGTCTGGTGGTGCTGACCGAGGGCGTGGGGGCGATGGTGCCCGCCGTGCGGGAACGCATTCGCGAGCAGTGGGGCAACGCCCCGGTCATTCGCTCGTGGTACGGGATGGTGGACGTTCCCGGGCCGCTGGCGGTGGAATGTGTGCGGAGGTGCTCCACGGTCGGCGCCCCGGCGACGCCCACGGCGTGACGCTGGAGGTGGCGGACGGCGCGGGCAGGCCCGGCCCTTGGTGATTACCACGACAGGCCCGCGCGTCCCGGCCCTGGCGCGCTGGAACACGGGCAACGTCGCACGGGTGGTGGCGGGTGGCTGCGGCCACCCGGGGATCGTCCTCGGGGACCTGGAGCGGGCGTCGGACGGCATCGGGCTGGGCCCAGGGCGGTTGTCGCGCACGCGGCTGCTGTCGGTGCTGTTTCCCACGCCAGGGTTTGGCGGTGCCGCAGCATCGGCCGCGCGCCGCGGTGGATCGGGATCGTCGGGCTCCGGGCGTGACGGTCACCGATCAGCGAGCACACGCCATTGCCCGGGCTGCGCACACCCGGGCGCCCGCGGCTTAAGCTGAGGGACTGAGGTGGTATCTCTGGGAACCATGGCCGCTGTTTACTGGCCCTGGCTGGATCGGGCGGGCATGCGGATCGCCCACCGTGCGGTGGCGGCAAGCCCCCACCGGCTTGAAGATCCCGACGCGGTGGTCCGCCGCTGGTCCCGCCGCCTCTGGCTGCTGGCCGCTGCGGAGGCCGTGGGCGGGCCCATCGCCGAGCTGCCTGTCCGCGGTGCGGTGGTCTGGCTGCTGTATCGTGCGGGCGCCGAATTTTGCCGTACCCGTGGGGTGGACCCCACCGCCCCCGCTGTGCTCCGCGATCTGCGGCGCCAGGTGTACCGGGGGTTGGCCGGCCCGTCTCCTCGCTCGCTGGGCGCCGGGGTTCGGGTCGTCACACGCACCCGCCGCTGGGTGGTGCCGGCCGCGCGCGCCTGGGCATGGCTTGACGGGGCATCGGTGGTGTGGGAGCTTTACGCCGCCGACCAGGAACGCCGGCGCGCCGAGGCCGCGCTGGCAGCGCTCCAGCGATGGGCCGACCGCGTGCTGGTCACGGAGCTGCCCGGCGGGGCACCAGCACCTGGGTGATTTCGCCCTCCCCGATGGGGCCGGCCGCATTGTACGCGGCCACGGTGGTGACGATGCGCTTATGGTCCTGCCGCTGAAAGCGTGCGACCGCCCAAAACGCGGCGCCCACCGGGGTCGGCCGTCGGTGGACGACCGAAACGGCGTAGCCCACGGCATCTTCGGTGGGCTCCAGAAAGGGCAGGATCACGAGGCGGCTCGCCCACTCCATCCACTCAATCATGCGGGCGGTGGCCAAGACGGGATGCACCGCCTGGCCGCCCAGCGTCGCCACCATGTCTGGCGCCACGACAGCATCCACGCGCGCCGACGTACCCTCGTTCATGCCCCTGCGCATTGCGGCTCCCTCCCACGCCTAGTCAGCCTGTGGATTTTCGACACGCGTGCGGTGTCGGTCTCCAGTGTACCTCGCGACGCTAGGGTTCGCGGGTCACGCGTGCCGATCGCCACAGTACGACCGCCGCCGCGAGCGCGACCGCGGCCGCGTAGGCGTAGGCGGCCACCGGCGAGGCATGGTACAGCAGGCCCATGATGAGGTTTGCGCCAAAGAGCCCCAGGCTGCGGGCTCCGGTGAGGGCTCCCATGCCCCGCCCCAGCGTGGCGCCCGAGGCCCAGCGGCTGACGAGCGTGGGTTCGAGCGTTTCAATCGCTCCCAGTGCAAACCCCAGGATGGCCACCGGCAGCACCAATCCCCAGAATCCGAGCGAGCAGGCGAGCGCCGCCGCCAGTCCGGCCGACCCCACGGCGGCTCCGACGTATCCGAGCCCCGCCAGCTCTCCGGCGGTGCCGCGCACGCGGCGCCCCACGAACCACCCCGTGGCCGCCGACACGCCCAAAAACACGATGTACGAGACGATGCCCAGGGTGCTGTGCCGGGTGGCCTGCGCGACGGTGAGGATCGGGAACCCCAGGTTGTATGAACTGAACCCATAAAGCGCGGCCGCCCACAAAATTGGGGGAAGCCGCCGCCGGTCGGCCGGGGCTGCGTCGGCGCGAGGGGCCGCGGTCGCCGCCGGTGGCGGGGTGGTGCCCGGGGTGCGACGGAGCCCAACCAACAGCAGTGTGGAGATGGCCAGCGGGACTAATGTCAAGAGAAAGATGCGGCCCAGCGGCCACGCCCGCGCCAGCAGGACCAAAACCCCGACCCCCGCCAGCATCCCGCCGCCCACGTCGAGCGCGTGAAGAAAGCCAAAGGCCCGAGACCGGTCTTCGGGGTCAGGCACCCGGTCCACAAGCAGGACGCGGCGCGAGGGCGTGCGAAAGTTGCGCGCCCACCATCCCAGCGACAGGAGTCCCACGGCTGCCAGCGGGGTCGACGCCAGGCCCGACAGGGACAGCAGCACGATCCCACTGTTGCCGGTAATCGCGACGCGACGGTGGCCCCAGCGGTCGCCCTGGCGCCCGCCCCACCAGGCGATGAGCGCGCCGGGCCCGTACGCGAGGGCCATGGCCAGACCGTACACCCATACCGGGGCGTTTAGCGCCAGCACGAGAAACAGGGGAAAACCCGCCAGCACCGCTTGGTAGCCCAGGTCGGCGAAAAACGCCGACCCGGCAATCTTCCACAGGTGGGCGTGAGCCACGCGCTCTGAGCGCCCTGGCGATCCGGCATGGCGGGAGCCCCCTTTGGAGGTTTGGAGGTATGGTAGCAAATCGCCCCATAGGCTCGCTGAGGGCCATTTCCCGACCGCCGAACCCTTGGGGGGCAAGCTGGTATAGTTAGGGGGAACGGATGCCGCCGCGCGCCAGCGGACGTCCCCCTGGGGGATTCGCGGATCCGGCGGAACAGGCCGGAGCGGCCAGGCCGGCGGGACGAGCATTTGAAGAACGCGACCAAGGGGGGAACAGGCAATGAGCGAGAGCTGGCCGGTGGTGGAGGTGCTGAGCGGTGGGGCATCCGATGTGCCCCCTGAAGTGCAGCGCCGCCTTTATGAAGACATGATTTTGCTGCGCACCTTTGATGAACGAGCCATCAACTTGCAGCGCCAGGGGCGTATTGGCACGTTTCCACCGTCGCTGGGCCAGGAGGCGTCCGAGATTGGATCGGCGCATGCACTCCGGCGGAGTGACTGGGTGGTGCCGTCTTATCGGGATCACGGAGCCTTGATGGTGCACGGGCTGCCGCTCTCCAATGTGGTGCTGTTTGCGATGGGCCGCACCCCCAGCCTGTCGTCGGCGCTGAAGGCGCTGCCGACGTCCATCCCCATCGCAACCCACCTGCCGCACGCCGTGGGCCTAGCGGTGGCCGCGCAGAAGCTTGGCACCGACGACCTCGCCATGGCGTATTTTGGCGACGGTGGCACGTCCGAGGGGGACTTTCACGAAGCGCTGAACTTCGCCGGGGTGTACAAAGCTCCGGTGATATTTTTTTGCCAGAACAACGGCTGGGCAATTTCGGTGCCGCGTGCGCGGCAGACCGCCTCGGAAACGCTGGCGCAGAAGGCGGTCGCGTACGGCATCGCTGGCCGTCGCGTCGATGGCAATGACGTGCTCGCGGTGTACCAGGTGGTGGGTGAGGCGGCCGCCCGGGCGCGGCGGGGGGAAGGACCGACGCTCATCGAGTCGCTGACCTACCGGCTGGGACCGCACACCACCGCCGACGACCCCAGCCGTTATCGGCCGGCAGATGAATACCAGGACTGGAAAGAGAGCCGGGATCCCATTCAGCGTATGGGCGGGTATCTTATGGCGCACGGCCTCCTGACGGCCGAGGACAACCAGGCGATCCGCCAGGCAGCCCAGGACCGCATCCAGGCAGAGGTGGAGGCGGCCGAAGCGCTCGCGCCGGTCGAACCGGGAGGCATGTTCCAATACGTGTTCCGCCAGCCGCCGGGCGATTTCGCCACCCAGCAGCGGCGCATTGAGGAGGCGGTGTCGCGTGGCTGAGCGCAACATGATCGGGGCCATCAACGGGACGTTGGACCAGCTGTTGGCGGAGGATGCCCGGGTGATGGTGTTTGGCGAAGACGTGGGCAAGAACGGAGGCGTCTTTCGCGCCACGGAACACCTCCAGGAGCGGCACGGCGACGACCGCGTATTTGACACCCCGCTGGCGGAGTCCGGGATTCTCGGCATGGCCATCGGCATGGCCGTCGGGGGCTTAAAACCCATCGCGGAAATTCAGTTCATGGGCTTTTTGTATCCCGGCCTTGACCAGCTGATGAGCCATGCGGGACGAATGGCGGCGCGGACCCAGGGACAGGTCAATGTTCCCCTGGTGGTGCGGGTGCCGTTCGGCGGCGGGATTCGGGCGCCCGAACAGCATGCCGACTCCATTGAAGCGGTCCTGGTGCACACCCCCGGTTTGAAAGTGGTGGTCCCCAGCACCCCCTACGACGCCAAGGGGCTGTTGACGGCGGCGCTGGATGACCCGGACCCGGTGGTGGTGATGGAGCCGATCCGCCTATACCGACTGGGGCGGCAGGAAGTGCCGGAGGAGCGCTACACGGTGCCCATTGGGTCGGCGCGGGTGGCGCGCCCCGGCAAGCACCTTACGGTCATCACATGGGGCAACATGGTGGCCGTGGCGCTGGACGCCGCCCGGGCCCTGGCGGAGCAGGGGGAGGCGGACATCGAGGTGCTGGACCTCCGTTCCCTCTATCCCCTGGACCGCGAGGCCATCGGGGAATCCGTGAATAAGACCGGGCGCGCCGTGGTGCTACACGAGGCGCCGATGACCGGCGGGTTGGGTGGCGAGGTCGTGGCAGCCATCCAGGAGACCGCCTTCTGGTCGCTCCGGGCGCCGGTCGAGCGCGTCACCGGCCCCGACGTACCGTATCCGCCCTATGCCTGGGAGGACTTTTATCTGCCCAACCGCGAGCGGCTGGTCGAGGCCGTGCGGCGAACGCTCAAGGACTAGGCCAAGAAACAGGGGGAGTGGCGCGTGGCGTTTGAGTTTAAGTTGCCCGACGTAGGCGAAGGCATCACGGAGGGCGAAATCGTCCGGTGGCTGGTCGAGGTGGGCGACACGGTGGGGCTGGACCAGCCGCTCTTGGAACTGCAGACCGACAAGGCGGTGGTGGAGCTGCCGGCGCCGCGCGCCGGGGTGGTTGCCTCGGTGCACGGCGAGCCCGGCCAGGTGGTGCCGGTGGGCACCACCCTGGTGGTGATTGATGCGCCGGGCGCGGCGGCTGAGCGGTCCACCGCGCCAGCAGCCCCCGCCGCCCCGTCCCCTCCGGAGGAGGCGCCGTCGGCGCCGGAGGCGGGCGTGGACGGGGCCGGCGCGGTGCAGGCCGCTCCGGCCACACGGCGTCTGGCGCGGGAGCTGGGGGTTGACCTCACGCGCGTGGCGGCATCCGGGCCGCGGGGGCGTGTGCTGCCCGGTGACGTGCGGGCGGCCGCCAGCGCTCCCTCCGGAGCCGGCGCCCCCGCCTCCGGCGACCGGGTGCCGCTGGTCCTCACGGGTCTCCGGCGGGTCATGGCGGAGCACATGACTACGTCTGTACGGGAGATTCCCCATGTCACCGTGGTGGAGCGGCTGAATGCCTCGGAGCTGGTGCGCGTGCGCACCGCTTTAAAGGGACCGGCGGAAGCGCAGGGAGCGCGGCTTACGTATCTGCCGTGGGTGGCCAAGGCGCTCACGCTGGCGTTGGCCGACCACCCGCTGTTCAACGCCCGATGGGAGCAGGGCACCTGCTATCAGTATCAGGCGGTGCATCTCGGGATTGCCACCGACGCGCCCGACGGACTTTTGGTGCCGGTGATTCGCGACGCCGATAAGTTATCGGTGCTGGAGCTGGCGCGGGCCATGACCCTGCAGACGGAGCGAGCCCAGGCGAGAAAGCTCAGCACGGCCGAGCTGTCGGGCTCGACCGTCACCATCACGGGGGGCGGACCCTTGGCAGGCCTGTTCGCCACGCCCATTATCAACCACCCGGAGGTGGCGATCCTGGGCGTGTACCGCATCCAACAGGAGGCCCAGGTGGTGAATGGGGCGCTGGTGCCCTGCCCCATGCTGTATCTGTCGTGGACATTCGACCACCGGATTGCCGACGGCGCCCAGGCGTCGCGGTTCTTGAACCGCTTGAAGGACCTGTTGGCGGATCCGGACCAGTGGCTGCTGCGGCTGCGGTGAATTAGAGGCTCAGGCCCACCCGCACCGCCACCAGCACCAACAGACCCAACACGGCGCGGCGCACCCAGTGCGGGGGCAGGCGGCGCGCCAGCCAGGCCCCCGTAGCCGCCCCCGCCGCCGAGCCCACCAGGACGGCGGCTGCGAGCCCCAGCGGCCAGGAGGCCGCATGGGAGGCGGGCAGCTTCACGGCGAGCCCGGTGAGCGCAATGACCACGCCCGCTCCGAGCGCCGTGCCCACGGCGGCGCGTACGGGAAGGCCCGTCAGCAGCAGGGCGGGCACCAGGAGAAAGCCGCCGCCGATGCCGTACAGCCCACCCAGGAACCCTACGACGGCGCCTGTGATCGCCAGCGTGGGGCCCTTGGTGGCGGGCTGTGCAGCCGCGTCGAGGATACGCGGCCGCACCAGCCGGTCCAGCGAAACAACGATGACCGCTTCCAACACCAGCAAAATCAGGGGGCGCGGCAGCAGGGGGGCCAAGAAGGCGCCGGCGGCCGACAGCAACGCGGCCGGCAGAAGGAGGCGCCGCAATACGCCGGGGACGATGACGTCCCGATGTCCCCACATGCCGATGGCCGCCGCCACCACCGTTTGAGCCCCCACGATCTCCGAGATCGTCAGAAACGTCAGTGATGGCTGCCCGAGGAGACTCGGAACAAATAGCAGCAGGCTCGTGAGCAGGAGGCTGCCCCCCACGAAGGCTCCGCCTACCACCACTCCCGACAGGAGACCCATGGCGAGATAGACCCCGATCATGGCGCCGTCCCGCCCCCGGGCCTATCCAGGAGCCGGCGCTCCACCATCCGGCTCGGCCAGGCGCCACGCCGCCAGGCCCAGTCCCAGTACGACCCACATGACCAGAAACCCGATCATCACGCTGGAGGGCGAGAGGGCCCCCACCACAAAGCCGACCAGGCCAGAAAACACGGCCGCCCCCAGCCCCCGCGCCAAGGGCGTTGGGCCTTTGAGGGCCGCCCGGCGCGCAGCCAGCACAATCCCCACGTAGCCGCCGACGAACAAGAGGAACCCGAGCCATCCGTAGTTGACCGCGACTTCGAGCCACAAGTTGTGTGCGTCCACAATGCCATAGGTGTTGTAAGGGCTGTGGTGGTGCACCCAGTACACGTACCAGCGCATGGCGCCGCGCGGTCCGAGTCCCCAGGGATGCTGCTCCAGGGCCCAAAAGCCACTGCGATACAGCGCCCAGCGGATGGTCATCGAGCCGGGAGCCACGCCCGCCGGCAGATTGGTTTGGATGTGAAACAGGCCCGTGACCAGGTTGGGAAGCCGGGCCAGCTTGGAGAGCGCCAACGGAAGGTGGCTGGCGGGTCCCTGTTGGCGGGCCCAGACAATGAGGGCGACCATGACCGCCACCAGCGCCGCGAGGCCCCCGACGGCCCAGCGGCGCGCGCGGCCGGCCAGCACGAACGGCAGGGCCACCAAATCCAACACCACCGCGACCTCGCCGCCGCGGGACCCGGTTTTCAGCAGGATGTAAAACAACAGCAGAGTCAGCGCGGCCGCCCCCGGCACCGCCCAGCGCTTTAGGTCGGGCCGCCGAAAAGCGGCGGGCCAAAACCACACCAGCGGCAACAGCAGCCCCAGCGCCGTGCCCAGGTCGTTGGGGTTGAAGTAAAACACCGAGGGAATCGGGCGACCGGCCACGGACGACGGCCCAATATGATGGCCGGTGTGAATTTCCCAAAACCCAATCGCGATGGTGGCTACCCACGCCACCGGCAGGCCAATTTGCCAAAACCGCCGAATGTAGAGGGGATGGCGCGCCAGCACCCAGGCCGCCACCAGCGTCAGCCAGCCGCCGATCTGGGTTTCCGTGTAGTACTGGGTCAGGTTGTCGTGCGGCTGGTGCACCAGATACGAGACGAGCACCCATGCCAACCAGGCGGTGTACAGGCCCACGACCCACTGCCCGGCGGGACGAAGCCGCCACCAGAAGTACAGGGCGGCCAGGGGGAGGGGAATGACCACGACCTTCTCGAGGACGCTCAGCAACGACTGGCCCGGCAGCCCGGGAATAAACAGGTAGCCCTCGAACAGAGCGCTGGTGAGAAAAACCCATAGCACCACGTGCGCCGCGGTGCTGAGGCGTCGGCCCAAGGGCGACGTGGGCATGCCCGTGCTTGTCATGTTGCTAGCATATCAAAGTAGCGACCGTGAGGAATCGCCAGCGTGAAGGGGATGGCGGGCAGGAGAGCCCATGGAGCGCAAGGGTGTCGAACCGTCCTGCGTTGTGCAGGGAGGGCGCTCTTGGTCGCCGCGGCGGATTGGTCAGTCGCGGGCAGGGCCGCCGCTCTGTGAGGCGAGCCCGCGCGCATAAAGCCACAGTGATTCGCGGACAAAGGCCGCGCGGCATTCGCGGTCCGCGGTGTGGCGCGCCCCTGCAAAGAGAGCCAGCCAGAAGCCGAGCGTGAGCAGGCCGAGTCCCAGCGTGGTCATGCCGGCGCCCGGCGGGGACACGCGCAAGAGCCCGCCCACCCCCGTGACCAGGGCGGCGCCCGGAAGAACGTACGAGGGGTTTCGCGGGCTGACTTGCTGGAGGGCGCCGTAAAGCTGTCCAAACGCGGCGGAAGGGTGGGCCAGCAGGGTCTCGGCTGCAAACGCGGCCAGTGCTGTTCCCCAGCGCCGTGCGCCGGCACGCCCGGTGAGTGCCCCGACGGCCAGCGCGAGCATGCACCCCATCAGGAACCAGACGGCAAACGGCGCGTGGCCAAACACAATCCACACCAAAAACACCAGCGCAGCGGCAAAGAACCCTGCCGCCCAGTATCCCACGCGATCGGGCACGTCCTGAGCCGCACGGGCCGGAGGCGAGGTCTGGGGGTTCGCGGTCATGGCAACCTCATCCACCAAAGCGCACCGCCGAAGGCCTTCAACAGGCCCTTGACGTCCAGTATACGGAATGTCATGGCCGGAGAGAGGGGCATCGGGACGTTCGTGCCAGCGGATTTGGCGTGTGGCGGGCGTTGGGCCGCGGTCTGGTGCGCCGCGTGCAGTTGGATGGATTCACGGTGAAATTCCAGTGTATAATCGTTGATCGCACCTGTATAAGCTAAATATAGTAATAAAAAGACAATTATAGCTATTACCAAAGCCGCCTCGAGCGGCGCCGCAAATTTCAGATGCCCGAGAATCGCCGCGCCTCCCCCGGAAGCCAGGCTGACAGCGGTGGCGACGGCAGTGGAGACGCTCGGCGCACTGATGGAGGACCCCCGCGCTGACGGCGTGAGTTCCTTGAGCCGAACGTAATACTTGCCGAATTCTGCGGAGGGGTAGGAAATCTTGTACCTGGCCGCCGCCTTTACGATCCGCGTGGCCCACTGGTACGCACACCAACGACCCCAGCACCACGCAAAGCCGACGCATGCGAAGGGGACGAGGGCGAAGCCAAACCACGTGGGAAAGTGCAAGGATCCAATCCAGATGACCGCGGCCACCACGGCAGCCACGCCCCCGGTCGCGGCGAACACCGTGGCGCCAGCTGTCCACCTGTCCGGGATGGGATGCTCTCCTTCGGCACTCTTGGCCGCACTTTTATCCACAATCCACCTCCACAGAGCCGTATAGGCAGAAAATAAGCGACAGATTCAGCTCGGTCAATCGGATAGCGCGTATTTCTGTGCGAGAACATACGGCCCCCGGGGGTTTTGGCCCGGCGGCGTTACACTGGATGGCGACAGGGGGGATGGGAATGGCCACATCGATACTCAGTCCAACGCTGCTGGCGGAGTTGCGGAGCGAAAGCTTCGTCACCTCGCCCTATGCGGTGTACCGGCGCCTGCGCGAGGAGGCGCCGGTGGTGTGGGTGCCGTGGTCCGAGGACACGGGGCAGTGGTGGCTGACGGACTATGCCACGTGCGCCGAGGCGCTCCGCGATCAGCGGTTTTCAAAGGACATTGTGAAGCGCTTCAACCCCGAGGAAGCCACGCCCATTGACCGCTCGATGCTGTTTCGCGACCCGCCCGCCCACACGCGGCTCCGCAACCTGGTTAACCGGTCGTTCACGCCCCGCACCATCGAGCGGTTGGCGCCCCGCATTGAGACGCTGGTCGACGAGCTCCTGGACGGACTGGGCCGAGACGGCGGAGGAGACTTCATGGCGAAGTTTGCCATGCCGTTGCCTGTCACGGTAATTGCCGAGCTGTTGGGGGTGCCGGAAGCGGATCGCCCAGCCTTTCGCCGGTGGAGCGCCGACCTTATCGGCGCCAGCGATGCCACCAAGCAGAGCGAAGCGGGCTACGAGGCGGCGCTGGCGGCGGAAGCCAGCATCGCCCAGTACTTTCGCGACATGATGGCTCTGCGCCGGCTTCGCCCCACCGAGGATCTGACCAGCCTGTTGCTGCAGGTGCACGACGAGGGGGACCGCCTGGACGAGGGCGAGCTGTTGGGCATGCTGACCCTGCTGTTGGTGGCGGGTCATGAGACGACGGTGAACCTGCTGGGCAATGGTCTGGCGGCCCTGATGGACCACCCAGACGAGTGGGAGCGGCTCCGGGCCGCTCCGAGCCTGGCAGAAAGCGCGGTCGAGGAGATGCTGCGCTACGACGCGCCCGTCCAGCGCGCCACGTTCCGGTGGAGCCTCGCGGCGACCGAAGTGGGCGGCACAGTGATAGCTGAAGGGGCGTCAGTGGCCGTAGTGATTGGCTCGGCCAATCGCGACGGGGGTCAGTTTGCCGACCCCGATCGCTTGGACATCGGGCGGACCCCGAATCGGCACCTGGCGTTTGGGCGCGGCGTTCACTTCTGCTTGGGTGCCCCGCTGGCACGCCTGGAGGCGCGGCTGGCCTTCGAGGGGCTGACGCGCCGTTGGGACGGGGCCGCGGTGGCGGAGGGGGTCGTCCGACGGCCCAACACCGCGTTTCGCGGGTTTCGCCATCTCCCGGTCCGGATTGGGCGCTAAAAATCCCGCGCGCGTCCGGTAACAAAGCGGGTGCGTCGACGTCTATCTGCCTGAGGGGGTGGGGGCACGCGCCAGAGCGATGAGGCGGGGGCGGTACTGGCCTGGCAGCGGTCGGTGGATCGGCTCTACCGCGACCAGTTCGACGCCTTGGTGCGGCGCGCCCGTTGGCTGGTGGGAGACGAGGCCGCCGAGGACTTGGCGCAGGAGGCGTTCGTGCGCCTGTGGCACACGCCGCCGCGCGACGCCGACCGCATGAAGCCCTATCTCCGCGTGATTCTCGCCCGGCTGGCGGTCGACCGGTGGCGCCGCGACGGCCAGCGCGCCGTCGCAGCGGCGGCCGTGGAACCGGATCCCGAACCGGGGCCGGAGGCCCAGGCGCTTTTGGGGGAAGCTTGGGAGGAAGTCCAGTCCGCGATGGATGAGCTGCCCGAACGAGATCGGCAGGCGCTGTGGATGCGGGCGACGGGGTGCCCCTACCGAGAAATCGGGACTCGACTCGGGATTCCGGTCGGACAGGTGGGCGTCGTGCTGTGGCGGGCGGTGAACAAGGTGCGAGGACGAGTGCTTGACGCGTCGGACCGCCTCCCAAGGGCGGAACGGCAGGGTGAAAGGGGGCATGGGCAGTGAAAGCGAACATGACTGGCACAAGTGCCGGGGGGTGCCCGGAAGCCGCCACTTGGCTCGCTTACTGGGACGATGAGCTGACACCGCTCCAGACGGAATCGGCGGAGCGGCACCTGGCGACCTGTGCGGGCTGCCGGGCACAGTTGAAAGGGATGGTGGGTCGGCTGGCGGGGATCGACCCGAGCGGGATCGCTCCGGCGCGCGGCGCACGGCGTGTCTCACGGCCCGCCTCCCGGGTGGCGCTTTCGGTGGGGGCGGCGGCCGTGGTGCTGGCGGCCGCGTCGCCCTTTGGACGGTCGGCCATCGCGAGCGTGGTGAACACCTACACGGTGAGCCACCTGCAGGCGGTATCGGTCACCCGGGGCGAGATGAAGACCATGTTTCAGCGGGTGACCCAAAACGGCCACGCGTCCCTCGCGCGCTACGGGAGCGTCAGCGAGTCGGGCTTGCGCCAGAAGCCCACGGCGCTGCCGGCCAGCCGGCTGACCAGTGCGACGGGTTTGCCCAACCTGTGGCCGGTCGGCCTGGCGATGCCGGCGACGGCACTCGTGGGCACGGGCGGGCATGTGACGTTCCAACTGCATGTGCAAGCCTTAAACGCCCTCATCCTGGATGAGGGCGGCAGCCATCTGTTCCCGGCGGCCCTGTCGGGGGTGCCGTTCACCGTGCAGGTGCCCGCGCGGGCACTGTGGGTCGGCGCGGCCAACACGAACGCGGCGGGCGTGACCGTGGCCGAATCGGAAGTGCCGACGCTGGTGGTGCCGGGCGGGGTGAGCACCCGCGAGGTGTGGTCCGCAGTTCAGGGCTTGCCGTTCCTGCCGGCCTCGGTGTCGCAGGCACTGGCGGCCATGCCCACGCCGGGCGCGACGGCGCTGGTCCCGGTGAGCGGAGCCGGCCACGGCGTGTCGTTCCAGGGACACCGCGCGGTGGTGGAGAAGACGCCCAAAGGCTGGGTGTTGCTGTACCTGCACGGCAAGACGCTGGTCGCCCTGTACCGGGCGGGCTCCGGCGGCATGAGTGCGGCACAGTTCGTGAACTGGGCGGCGAGCATCTATCGGTGAGCAGCGCGAGTGCGGTGCACACGCTGTCGCTGTCGAAGCACTACGGGGCGCGGGTGGCGGTGCACGATGTGAGCGTCACCGTCCGCACGGGGGAGATTTTCGGCCTCCTGGGGCCCAACGGCGCCGGCAAAAGCAGCTTCGTCAAGATGCTGGTGGGGCTCATCCGCCCCACCGCCGGCCAGGCGAGGCTCCTGGGCCAACCGCTGGAGGATTCGGCGGTGCGTGAACAGCTCGGGTACCTGCCCGAGCTGTTTCGCTACCCCGCATGGCTGTCGCCCTACGAGGTGCTGAACTATCATCGGGCGCTTTTGAAGCGGCCCGCGTGGAGCCGGGCGGCGTCCGATGCCCTCTTGGACCGCGTCGGCCTCTTGGGCCGCGGGGCGCACCGTATTGGATCGTTCAGCAAAGGCATGCAGCAGCGCCTGGGGTTGGCGGTGGCGCTGGTGGGTGAGCCGCGCCTGCTGTTTTTGGACGAACCCACCTCCGCGCTGGACCCTCTGGGGCGCCACCAGGTGCATGCGCTGCTCCAGACACTGCGCGAGGAAGGGGTGACCGTGTTTTTGAACAGCCACCTGCTGGCCGACATGGAGACGTTCTGCGACCGCGTGGCGCTGTTGAACCAGGGAGAGCTTTTGCACGTGGGCGCCGTTAGTGCGGCCATGCGATCGGAGCCGCGGTTTCACATTGGGGTGGACGCGCTGCCGCCTGCTGCCCGCACGGCTCTCGCACCGTGGCTGGTGGCCGACAGCGTCATCCCCACGGTGACGGGGCTCCGCATCACGGTGAGCGTGGACCGTCTGGACCTGCCCGCGGTGCACCGCACGTTGCTGGAACAGGGGGTGGCGGTCTATGAGGTGGAGCCGGTGACGACGCACCTGGAAGAGTGGTTTCGCAGCATGGTGGCGTCGGACCACCCCGCCACTTCCGTGGAGGTCGACTGATGGCTGTCGTGGTGCGCGGTACGTTGGTGGAGATCTTGCGCAAGCGCTTGGTGCTGGTGGCGGCACTGGTGGCACTTTTGTTTTTCGTGCTGTACGAATGGGGCATCTCCGAGTTGGCGCGCGCCCCGGGCACTGCGGGACTGCCCCCCGAGGCTGTCGCGGTGTCGGTTTTGTACGTGGGCATGTTCTTCTCGTACCTCATGACGGCACTTTTCAGTGTGTTCTCGATGGCGGGGGCGATTCGAGGTGAGATTGACGACGGCACGCTGCTGGCCGTGCTGCCGAGGCCAGTGTCGCGCTGGCAGATTCTCAGCGGCAAGTGGATCGGGTTTGGGATCGTGGGCAGCGCGTACGCCACCTGCCTTGCAGGTGGGTTGATTTTCTTGGTGCACGTCACGTTTGGATACCCCGGCGCCTCGCTCGGGCTGGTGGCTGCGTGGCTCGCGTTCATGGGTCTCGTGTGGATCATCGGGGCGGTGACGCTGTTGGGATCCGTGGGTCTTTCGCCGCTCAGCAATGGCGTCGCGGTGATGGGTCTCTTCTTCGTGGCGCTGTTGGGCGGCTCGCTCATGCAAATCTTGCCGGGGCGAGCCCTGCCGCAGGCCGTCACGGTGTTTGGGACCATCACGCGGCTGGTGTTCCCTGTCGACGGCCTCTACCGGTGGGCGCTATACATGGCGGCCAGCCGGGCCGTTACCCAGGTCCCGCCGGCCTTTTTGGGCCCGTTTGGCCCCTGGCCCGTGCCCAGCCTCGCCTTTCTGATTTATGCCGCCGTGTACACCGCGGGGGTGCTGGTGCTGGCCAGCTACCTGCTGCACCGCCGCGACGTGTGACGCCATGCGGCCACAAACGTGGTGGCGACTGACAGAGCCCCGGTCCAGCCGGTCCGCGTCCACCGTGCACCCGGCCGACTGGGGCCAGCGCCTTCGCCCAGCCCTCCACTTGGCCGCGGGCTTCTGCCAGGGCCTCGCCCCACGCGTCGAAGATGGATCGATACTCAGACCTACCCGCTCCAACGAATCCTTATGCTCGATGGAGCCAGCCTGGGTCGTTAATCCCAGGCCCTTAGGAACGCCGCCAGACTGTCGGCCGTGACGGCCAGCTCCAGCCCCCGGTCCAGCCGGTCCGCGTCGTCCACGGCCTCGATGCGCGTCCGACAGGTATCCGCCACCTCGCCAAACCGCGCCCGCAAGACCCGGGCCAGCGCGCACTGCCGGCCCTCCACTTGGCCGCGGGCTTCGCCCCGAGCTTCCCCGCGGGCCTCTCCGCGGGCTTCGCCCCGCGCTTCGCCGCGGGCCTCGGCCGTCTCGGCGTCCTCCACCAGCACGTCCAGGACGGATCGCATCCCCCGCACCTCCTTCAATGATTCGCACCGCCACCGCCACCGCGGCCGGTGCTGTCCCCAGGACACACGCCAGCGCCGGCGCCGCCCATGCCGCCGGCAGCG
>JAJZWS010000061.1 GCA_021846565.1 Bacillota bacterium | reverse complement strand
GTCCCCCGCCCATCGCCATGTCAAAGGCGAAGCGGACAACGGCGCCGTCGGGACTGACGGAAAACCCCGAGACCGCTGTGCTCTGCGCGTTGGACTGGGCACTCGCGAGGGGGGTGGTCACCGTGTTGGCCCCTTCGTTCATGGACAACGTGACCAGCACGTACCCTGACGGCACGTTGGATATCTGCAACACCACCGTACTGCCGGCGGTGGGCGTGCCCACCACGCTCACCGCCGGCTGAGGTACGGGCGGCGTGCTGGACGTTTTCACGGCCGGCACGATCGGCGGGGCGGAGGCCCGTCGCGCCTTCGTTCCGGTTTTCGGGTGGTGGGCGTGCCCGGTCGCCGCGTGATGCGTCCTGGCCGGCGGAGGAGTCGAGGGGCCGGCGGCCGCGGACAGTCCGCACCCCGCCAGCACGACGACCAGAAGCGGGCCTGCCATGACTATCCAGCGCACCGCGCCACCTCCTCCCGCGTTCTTTCACCACCATTCGCCGTCGGTCCCCAAAATCCTGTCCCTCCTCTCCAAACACCACACGAACCCAAGGCGCCGTGGGATGCCTGCCGCGTCTGGCGGCCACGGGACCATGCGGTCGGTGTTGTGGGGGTGGGTGTTATGATGGTCGAGTCAGAGGGGGTCCACAATGTCCGAGGCTCAAGCATCCGTCGCCAGTCGCCCTCAGGTCAAGCCTTCTTCGCTGAGCCGCACGCCGTGGAGCTTGTTGGACCTTTATCGCCGATTGGACCGGGATCCGTTAGGGACCCTCACGGATGTGGCTCGCGAGGCGGGTGACATCGTGGAGTTTCATGCAGGCCCCATCAGGGTGCTCCTGCTGTCTGGCCCCGACCACATTGCCGACGTGCTGGTGAAACAGCAACGCCTCTTTGTGAAGCCCCGCGGCCCCTTGGTGGCCGCGCGCGTGCTGGGCAAGGGCCTGTTGACCACCGAGGGCCCGGTCTGGCTCAGGTCGCGGCGCATGATCCAGCCGGCGTTTCACCGCCAAACGGTCGCGCGCATGGACAGCGCCATCGTGGCCATGACCGAGCGGCACCTGGCCCGGTGGCGCGACGGCGAGGTGCGCGACCTGACCGAGGACATGAGCGCGCTGGCTTTTGCCATTGCGGCGGACAATTTGTTTGGCGCGGACGTTGACCGGGTGCATCCCGACCTGTTGAAGAACCTGACGCGCGCGATGCGACATGCCCACCACCGGACCAAAGCCATCTTGCGGTGGCCGGGCTGGCTGCCCACCCCGAACAACCGCGCCTTCCTGCTGGCCGTGCGGCAACTGGACGCGGCCGTGACCGACATGATCGGCCAGCGCTCCTCGAAGGACCCACCCCGCCACGACGTGCTGGCGACGCTCATGGCGGCGCGCGACGCGGAGGGCAAGCCCCTGACCACGCAGGAACTGCGGGACCACACCCATACGCTCCTGCTGGCTGGGCACGAAACCACCGCCACCACGCTCGCCTGGATGTGGCAGCTTTTAGGGTCGCACCCCGACGCCCATCGTCAGTTGGAACAAGAGCTGGACGGCGTGTTGGCGGGCGCCCCGCCCACCGCGGCTGACGTGGATCCCCAGCGACTGCCATACCTGAACGCCGTGATCGCCGAGACACTGCGCTTATATCCGCCCGTGTGGGTGATGGCGCGACGGGCCGCGGCACCGGTGGAACTGGGCACCCACACCTATCCGGCCGGCACTTGGGTCGTCATGAGCCCATGGGTCGTCCACCGCGACGCGCGATTCCATCCGAACCCGACGGCCTTTCAACCGGAGCGCTGGCTGGACGCAGGCCATCGCCACGCGCTGCCTTTGTCATATTTTCCCTTCGGAGCAGGCCCCCGACTCTGCATCGGCCGGCCATTTGCGCTCACGGAGATGGCGCTGGTCGCCGCGATTCTCCTACAGCGGTTTCGGTTCACGTTGGCCGCTCAGAGGCCGGCCGAGGTGGAACCCCTGATCACGCTGCGTCCCAAACACGCCATCCGCGCCACGGTGTCGGCCCGCTGACACCGCCCCGCACCTCCCCATCGGTCGACCCAATAACTGCCATCAACCCGTGCCCCGGGGGGGTATTCCTCGGGCGACTTGCGAAAAAATTTTTGGAGGAGATCCCTCTGATTCCCCGGGATCGCTTGCCATAGTTGGGCTTGCGCCGGCTGACCGGCCAGAAAAAAAGCAGTCGACAAACCCTTGCACACCTTGGGAAGTTCTGGTACGCTAAGCGCAGTTTTTGTCGAATCAGGAGGGATACCGTGATGAAATCGACTGGAATCGTTCGCCGGGTTGACGAGTTGGGTCGGGTTGTCCTACCAATCGAGCTGCGTCGCACGCTGAGCATCGGCGACCGGGACTCGCTGGAGATTTACGTCGACGGCGAGAAGATCGTGTTGCGAAAGTACGAGCCCGCGTGCATTTTCTGCGGCAGCATGGACGGGGTGCAGGTGTACAAGCGCAAGAACATCTGCCAGGCGTGCATGGACACGCTCAAGAGCGACGTCGGCTAGTCCCGACCGGTCCCGGCGTGCCATCGGCGGTACAACTCGCGGCGCGACAGCGCCCCGTCGGCCGCCACTTGGCGGCACGCCTCGGAGCCGGGGGTGCCCTTGGCCACGAGGCGATCCACCAGAGCGACGGCGGCGTCCCATCCCAGGGGCGCCGCCGTGCTTGCTGGCGGCGGCCCCAGGACGATCGTCCACTCTCCCCGAGGCGGCGGGCCTGCAGCCACACCGGCCGCCGCCTCGGCCACCGTGCCGCGGAACCACTGCTCGTGGAGCTTGGTGAGCTCTCGGGCCCACACCAGCATGCGGCCCCCCGCCCCGGCGGCCACCAGTTCCTCCAAGAGCGCCCGAACCCGGTGGGGGGCTTCGTACAGCACCTGAGCGCCCGGCGCTGCCAGCACGGAAGCCAGTTGACTCCGGCGTTCGGCACCCCGGGCGGGCAAAAACCCCCACTGCACCCACGGCAGGGCAAACCCCGACGCCGCAAAGGCTGTCACGCCCGCGCTCGGACCCGGAATGGGGGAGACGGGGAGATGATGGGCCCACGCCGCTTCGACCAGCTCGCGCCCCGGGTCTGACACTGCCGGGAGACCCGCGTCGGACACCACCGCGATGGCAGCCCCGCCCTCAAGGCGGCGGACGATATCCGCCAGTCGATGGGACGCCGAGTGGTCGTGCCAGGACAGGAGCGGCACGGAAACAGCCAAATGCTTCAGCAGGCGGCCCGTGACCCGCGTGTCTTCCGCCACCACCAAGTCCACTTCGGCCAACACCTGGGCCGCCCGGGGCGACAGGTCCGACCGATTGCCGATCGGCGTCGCCACGAGATACAGCACGCCGGGCGCCACCCAGCGCCGGATGTCAGCGGCCATCACGGCCTCCGCCGCGCACCAGCGCCTCCTTGTCGTCCCGCGAGAGACGCTTGATGGCGCGCTCGCGGCGAAGCGCACAGCCGCGATCTGCGGCGACCTCCCGATACACCACCACGAGCGGTCCGCGTCCGCGCGTATAGCGGGCGCCGCGACCGGTCGTGTGCTGCTGCAGGCGCCGGTCGACATCGCGGGCAATCCCGCAGTACAGACTATCATCGCCACAGCGAATCACATAGACCCACCAGGGCGACCCCTCAGGCGATGTTCCAACTGCCATGCAACCAGCTCCCGATTGGCGTTGCCGTCCAATGCCCGTGCGGCGGCCTCCAAGGCCTGCCACTGATCAATCAGCCGCCATCTCGCCGGTGCCGACGCTGATTCCCGCGCGAGTGCGCTGCGAAGACACGCGGCCGCTTCCGCCAGCGCGCCGGGCCAGCCATCCCCCTGCACGCGGCCGGCCAACAAGGCCTGGGCCGCGTCGGACACTTCCGGGTGGGCCTCCGACTTGACCCGCATCTGCCGACAGCGCGACCGCAGCGTGACCGCCACCGCCACGGCCTCTTCGGCCAGCAGCACCGTGGCGGCGTGGGGGGGAGGTTCTTCCACCACCTTCAGCAGCAGGTTCTGGGCCTCCTCGGTCATGCGGTCCGCCCTCCGCACCACCAGCACCTTGACCGGAGCCAGCACCGGTGGCACCAGCGCCTCCTCGGGCCACCCCAGGACGTCGTCCCGACCCACCCGCTTGTCGAGCCCCACGACCCGCCAGTCAGGGTGCGCCCCCTCATCGTCGGGACCCCACAGCGCCGCCCGGCACACGGTCTCCACCTCGTCCCAGATGGCCGCCGGGGCCTCGAGGAGATAGGCATGGGTGGGCTGGGCGGCTAACTCCGCGGCCAGCGACCGCCATCCCTCGGGCGTCGCGTCAAAACTTCTCATAGCGGTCGACGGACAGTACAAAAATCGTCGCGCCGCCCACCGTCACCTCGACCGGAAACGGCACGTACGGCTCGCCGCTGTGCGTCGGCGCGGCGGGCGTCAGCGTCTCCTGCCGCATCGAGCTGGTGCGCCGCAGAATGGCCAGCACCTGCTCTACATCCGACTCCTCGGTGCCCACCATGATGGTCGTATTCCCCTCACGGAGGAACCCGCCGGTGCTGGCCAATTTAGTGGCGCGAAATCCACGCCGATTCAAATCGGTCAGCGCGGTGAGACCGTCCTTGTCTTGTAAAATCGCGATGATAAGCTTCATGCGCCTCGTCCTTCCTCTCCATCGAGAAGCGGTCGCACCGCGTCCAAGACAGCCGCCGCCACGCGGGCGGTGTCCCCCTCCTGCGGCAGCACCACCAGACGGCGCCACCCGCTGGGACTCGTGTCCTCCTCGTGTTCGCGAGACAGCATCCGATATCCTTCCCGCACGCGGTCATGAAAACCATCGTCCCGCTGTTCCATCCGATCGCGATGGGTGAGCCGTGGCACGGGCGCGGTGAGCAGCAAGGTCAGGTCCGGGACGAGTCCGCCGGTCGCCCAGTCGTTCACGGTGTCCACGTGCGCGCGTGGCACGCCGGCCCCAAAGTGCTGATACGCCACGGTCGAGAGCGTGAACCGATCGGCCAGCACCACTCGCCCGCCGGCCAGCGCCGGGCGAATCACGCGCTCCACCACCTCATGCCGCGCTGCGCCAAACAGCAGCGTTTCCGTGAGGGGTTCCATCACGTGATCCGGCTGGAGCAACAGCTGGCGGATGGCTTCGCCGACCGGCGTACCGCCCGGTTCGCGCACTACGACCGCCGCGCGCCCCGCAGCCGCCAGCCAGGCGGCCAAGAGACCCACCTGGGTGCTTTTGCCCACCCCGTCGGCGCCCTCAAACACGATCAGGTGTCCACGACCCATACGGCCACCCCCTCTCGGCTGGGTTCCACCCCTTCGAGCCGTGCGCCCCGGCTCAGCAGGTCCTGCATCCACGCGATGGCGCTGGCGGTAAACCGTTCCCCCGGCACCACCACCGGAATACCCGGCGGGTACGGCGTCACCTCGCTGGCCGCCACCAGGTCGGCAGCCGCGCCCAGGGCCACCGACCGCCGACGGCTCGCGACCGCCACCGCCGGCGACAGCACCGCCCCGCCCGGCGAAGGCCACGCCCGCTCGTCCGCCGGCGGCGTCAGGGGGTCCCCCAGGGCCGAGATCACGCGATCCCACTGGCGCAGATCATAGCCGAGAGCGGGCCCCGCAATCAGGGTCACGCCGTCGGCCGCCTCGTGCTCCGGCTCAAATCCGGCGGCGCGGAGCCGGGCGGCCAGCACGGGTCCGTCCCCCCGCACGGTCAACTTGGCCGGGTCGGCCCAGCGACCAGCCCGCGCCCAGTCCCGCTGGCGGATGGAAAACCCCCGGGCCGCCAGACGGTCCCACACGGCCAGCATCTGCTCCGCAAATACCCCCCAACCCCCGTCGCCCGCCCGCCGCCCCTCGATGTACTGCTCGATGCTGGCCAACAGCAGGTATGACGGCGACGACGTGCCGAGCCGCCGCATCCACTCTCCCACCGGCAGGCCGGCTCCCGCCGGGCCCGCCAGCAACAGGCCGGTTTGGGTCAGCACGGGTTCGGTCTTGTGCAGTCCGTGCGCCACGAGGTCCGGGGCCCATGCCAGGGGATGCGGGGGCAATGCCGCCGCGCGGCCGAAATGCGCCCCATGCGCGGCGTCCACCAGCACACGGCTGCCGCGGGCACGGGCCGCGGCCACCACCGGACCCAGATCAATGCTCCGCCCGTCGTACGACGGGTACAGCAATACCACCGCATCCGGGCGGCGCCCCGAGAAGCCTCGCAGCCAGTCCGCGACCTCGGGAGGCTCGCCGGCGCGCGCCGGCGACACCCAGTCCACCCACCAGCCCCCCAAAATGGCAGCCGCCACGACCGACCGGTGGCTCTGACGGTCGGCCAGCACACGTCCGCCGACCGGTACGGCCGCCAGACTGCCGGCCAGCATCGGCAGGGTGGCCCCTTGCACGGAGAGCCACGCCACGGGCGCCTGATAGGCCGCCGCGGCCCGCACCGACAGTTCTGCCAGCACGCCGGTGGGCTCGGACAGCGCGTCCAAGCCGCCGCTCTCGGTCTGGTCCCAGGCGGCCGCCGCCCCAGCCCAGGAGGCGGCCACCGGCGGCACCCGGCCAAAGTGCCCCGGCATGTGCAGGCGCTCGCGCGTTGCGGCGGCCGTGAGCGCCCGGGCCAGGGGCCCCGCCCCGGTCATGCGGAGCCACCCACCAGCGGACCTCCGGCGACTCGCTCAAACACCAGCGCCCCCTGACGAGCCATTACCAACTTCCAGGCGGGGTCATGCTCCAAAAAGGTAGACAGGGCCCAGCCGCTGGGCCACACCACCCAGTCCACGTGATACTTCTGAAACACCAAGTCCGGGTTGATGCTGAGGCTTTTGAGCTTCAGATAGGTCGAAAAAATCCCCGTTCCCACATAAAGATCGGTGCGTCCATCGATAAACACCAGGATGTGCCGATGAATCATGTAGTCGCCCCAGCGATACCGGGTGAACACTCGTCCCGGCTGATGGCTCAGAAAATTGGCGGCGGCCACCGGCTCATGCGTGGGCGTGCCGGCGGGCACGGTGGGCCCATGCAGGAGCGAGATGGCCAGCACCGCCCCCAGAATCGGGGTCAAAAGGGTCGGGCGAGTGCGGTTTAAGTCCAGCGGCTTGTCCAGCCACCCGTAGAAGCCGACCCACGCGATGTCAAAATAGGGCATGAACCGGGCCGACTGCAGCGTGGCCACCAAAAGCCCTCCGGCCAGCACCATGTCGCTCCACTCGACCGTGCCGGTGCGCACCGCGAGGGCCAGGACTGTCACGAGGATGGGCCCCGCCACCACCAGCATCTGGTCCAAGGCGTGGAAGTTCGGCGACAGCCACTCCGCGATGTTGTTGGCAATCTCGGGGTTGGACGACACGTGGTAGGCGTAGGCAATGAGGCCCGGGCCGTGGGGATTCACCAGCGTGGCCGCAAAGCTGGCTGCCACGGTGAGCCAGATGGCCCGGCGGGGCAGCGGGCGCGATACGTTGAGGCGTCCCCAGTGCACCGGCACCAAGGACCACACCCCCTCCAGCAGCAGCACCAGGAGGGCCAGCAGGAAGCTGCCATGCATGTTCGCCCACACCAGCAGCAGCGGAGGCAGCACAAAGAGGGTGCGCGGCCGCTGGCGCGCCCGGTCCAACAGCCACAGTTCCAGCGCGAAAAACAGGTAGCTGACCGTCTGAGGCCGGTCCTTGATGAACATCGCCAACCCGACCCCGACGATCATGGCCAACAGCCCCACCCAGGTCCAGCTGTTGCCCTGACGCCTCAAGCGAGCCACCACCACCACCACCGTAAGCGTCGCCAGGCCTGCCGACAGCAGCCAAAAAGCGATGGGGCCCCACCAGGCCACCAGCTCTGCCAGCATGACCTCGTAACCCCACTCCTCGGTGACCCACCGGCGGCCAAACACCGTGTAGCTGAACACATCGCGGGTCATGAGCCGATGGTGAGCCCACATCCACTGGCCGGCCGTCCACTGCCAAAACACATCGCCCGACAAGCCGGTCGTGACCATGACCCGCCACACCAGCACCACGGCGATCAGGACGCCCAGCAACCCGAGCGGCAGCGCGCCGAACCGCGGCCGCGGGGCGCCGGCCGGCTCCGGAACTGACGACGATGGGTCCCGCGCGATAGACGTCCCCCCCTCTCTTTCCGATGCAGGTTCTGGGTCGCGTCTACATTTTCCTGCCCAAGCATAGTCGCTAGCAGGAGGGTTGCCCATGCGCTCGAGGGCTCTCGCGATCCGTCGCACCGTCGCCGGGCTGGTGCTGCTGGCGGCGGCGCTGGTGACCGTTCACCTGGCCGACCCAGGTTCCACCGTGGTTACGGCGACGGCGGGCCGTCCCGCCATCTACGTGGTGATGCGGGGGCAGCTGGCTCGTGTGTCGGCCAGTACCATCACCGTCACGGCCGAAGACCAGCAGGGCCAGCCCACCGGGGTCAAGCACACCGTCGCGCTGGATGCCACCACCCGGGTCATCTGGCCCTCCGCCCGCGCGGGTGGCCCAACCACCAGCGACCGCACGCTGAAGGCGGGGCTGCGCGTCATGGTGCGCGCCCACGGCGTGGCCGCCGGCCGGTGGGTCGCCGACACGATCCGCGTGGCGTACCCCCCTATCGACGGCACCCTCGTGGGGTTGTCGGGCCACCGTCTCACCATTCGCGTGGCAGGTCAAGCCCAGCCGGTCACGGTGCTCGTCACGTCGCGCACCGCCTTTTACGTGCCTGGCGGTCAGTGGAACGCCCTCACCGCCGGCGCAGGGCTCCGCATTTTCGTCCGTCCCACCCCAGGTACGCCGGCGTGGCAGGCCACCAGCGTCGTCGTCGGGCCCTCTTCGGGCGGTAGCTGACAACGGCCGCCCGCTCACGTGATTTTCCATTCCAAGCATTGACCCCAGGCCACCAATCGCGTACCGTTATCCTGCGTCGGCCTGTCGGTGCCGACGGTTAGGCTTTATGGGGCGGCGATGGGGGGTGAGACGATGATCAAGATTTACCCGGAGTTCGACGAGGACGATTTGCTCCTGCGCCTTTTCCACAAGGGCGTCAAGGCCCAGTGGACCGTGGAGGACGTGGACTGGAGCAGCCCTGTGCAGTTTTCGACCCGGCAAAGTCTTGCGTTGGCGCGCCTCCTGACCCCGGTGTATCTGGGGGAGCAGTCCGCGATGATTGGGGCGAGTGTGGCCATGCCGCAGATTGCCATGGCGGGCGAAACCACGGCGCAGTTGTACTTGGCGAGTTTTCTGATGGATGAGGCGCGCCACTTCGAAGCCCTCACCACGCTATACCGCCGGTTGGATTACCGGCCGCTGTCCATTCGCGAGATGCCCGAGATGCTGCAGTATCACAATCGGCTGCGTCAGGGCGACCGCGTTGACTGGGTGTGGGGCATTCTCATCAGCGACATCTTTGCCAAGAACTTTTACCAGATGTTTGCCAAAACCCAGCCCGACGCGCTGTTCGGCAAGTTGTCGGGACGCATCCTGGTGGACGAGTCCCGCCATCAGGCGTTTGCGGAGCATTACCTGAAGAACGCGCTGCCGGCGCTGCCGTCCGAGCGCTTGGCCGTGTTGCGCGCCATGCGTGACGAGCTTTTGAAAATCATGGAACGCATGTACACCCGACTCCGTGATGATGCGAACGCTGTGGGCATTGATGGTCCGGTGTTCTTAGACCACTTGGCGGAAGAAATTCACCACAAGGCCACCCGCATCGGGCTTGACGACGACCCGGACGACGATGGTGGTCGCAGCCAGCGGTCCGGTCGCGTCCGCCGCTTGGTGCAGGGGGTCGGCGACGCGTTGGGCGCGGCGGGCGAGAGCATGAAGCTGCTGGTGCCCGATACTGGGCACGACAACTGCGACACCTGCTTCATGGCGCTTTTGTGCAAGAGCCGCTTGGTGCGCACCCTGGGCACGGCCTAGTCCCAAGCGGTGATAGACCGACGCGCCCGCGATGCGGCCGTCGGTCTCTTTGTTGCGAGGTCATTCGCCCCTGAGCCCTCCACGCTCCAAGTGCGTCCGCATGAAATTTTCGCTGGCGTGGCTCGCCATGCTGGCGGCGGCCGAAATCTCCAGACACAGGGCGGCGGCCGCCACGATTTGTGCCAGCCGCTGCGCCCCCCCGGGCTGGTTGCATCCCATGAGCCGCAGATACGTCTCTGCGTGGGGGAGCGACGTGCCCCCACCCACGGTGCCCACTTCCAAACCGGAAAACTGGATGGCGAGCGAGGTGCGTCCCGCATGGCGCCATACGCTAGCCTGCGCCATGCTGCTCGTCCCCACCATCCCCAGATCCTGACCGGTCACGGTAAACAGGGCCGCGACGGCAGACGCCGGCGTAAACGCAAATGACTGCATCCCGCTGTGATGGGCCCCATGCAACCCCACCCACTCCAGCTCGCCAATCGCCTCGGGGTCAATGTGCAGCCGGTGCCGCAGCACCTCGTCGGGGAAGTCCACCCACGCCGTCACGGTCTTGCCGTGGCCGCCGTCGACATAGGCCCAACTGGGCTTCTTATCGCCCCCCAAGTTCGCTTCGAGAAACAGCCGACGCGGTGCGGGCCCGATCTGCGCCCAGCGATTCACGATTTCCGTGTTGAGCGCATAGGCGTTGCGCGTCATCATGTTGGGCCCGCAGGCATCCCCCGTCGAAAAGCGGTACAGCAGGTGGCACACCGGTCCCACCAGGCGCGGTTCTATGCGCCACAGATGCGCATGGCGCGACAGCAACGGCTTCTTGCCCGGCGTCTTCGACTGGTAGCCCGGGTTGCCGGGATCGCGCACCCAGGCTTTCAGATTCGCTTCCTCGGCCAGGACCCAGTCCCGAAACGCCAGCGCGTGCTGCATGTCGTCAAACTGGTAGGCCGAGTCGCGGGTCATCTGATCCTTCAGCAGGCGCACCTGAACGCCCCCGGCCTCATTGGCGGCCGTCAACCCTCGGAGCATCGAGGCGGACAAGCCCCCCTCGGTGTGCCCCAACGGGAGAAAGACAGACTCCATCGACCGGCCCACCTCGCGCACCGCGCCATCCGGCTCATCCAGCGTATATTGGCCCAATGAGACAGCGAGCGGGCCCACCACACCCACGGGAATGGTCATCTGGCCCACGTACGCCTCCTGATACTTCGCCAGCACGGCATCGGTGGCCGGATCAGGAAAGATGGTAGGGTCCAAGGCATCCACCGTCGCCAAGCGCGACAGCACGCTCCGACGGTGGCGAATCGCGTTGCGATGGTTTCGGTGCGACCAGCGGATGCGCACGGGGTTCCCTGCCCTTCGTATTCTGCCTCGCCATCATACCCCAGGGCTGACCCCCCGGCCAAGCCGGAGGACGCCATCCCGGGCATCCTGCCTTTGCTATGATGGACCCGCGGTCGTGCATCGTGAGGGAGGCGCATCATGTGGGGCAGGTTCGGATACGGATTCGGATACAGCCCAGCAGCTCGGCGCGGATTCAGCTTGGGGTTCATCGTGCTGCCCTTCGTGGTGTTCTTAGCATTGAACGCCGTTTGGACCCCGCACAGCGGCTTGGCGTGGGCCGCCCAAGTGCTCTCGGCTGTCATCCTCGGCTGGGTCATCGGTTGGGCCCTGTTGCGAGTGTACCACCGCCTATTTGACGCACGCCCCCCGGAGTAACGGCATCGTCTCAACCCACCGGGGGGCCCCGCCGCATGCGCCGCTCCTCCCACTGGTAGGCCCAGCGAAACACGGACTGCCACGCGGGAAGGTCCGGCTGGTACGGCTTCACCCCCACCGGGAACGCGGCGTCCAGCCGCGCCAGCTGTTCCGGCGTGAAAACCACCTCTGCGGCTGCCGCATTGTCGCGCACGTGGGACGGGTCCACCGCCTTGGGAATGGCCACCACGCCGGGATGCCGCACGGTCCAGGCCAGGGCCACCTGACTGGGTGTCACCCCCACTTCCCTCGCCACCCCGCTCAAGACCGTCAGCCGTCGCCCTCGCAGGAGGCGGCCACGTCCCAAGGGGCTGTACGCCATCACGAGGATGCCCCGTGCCTGCAACTCGTTCAGAAATTCCAGCTCGAGCCGTCGGTCCCCCAAGTTGTACGGCAGCTGGTTGGCCGTCACCGGGGTATCCGACGGAAGTCCCGGACCCGCCCGCACCAGCCACGCCTGGTCAAAGTTGCTCACCCCGATGTAGCGTGCCACACCCTCCGCGTAAATCATGGATAGCGCCATCAGGTGCACGCGAAACAGCGGCGTCGGCCAATGGATCAGGAGAAGGTCAAAATAGCCGGCGCCGGTGCGGCGGAGCGCCGCTCGGGCCGCGCGCCGCGTGCCTTCCAGCGTCGGATGGTGCGGAAAGATTTTGTCCACCAAAAACACCTGCGCCCGAATATCGCGGAGCGCGTCGGCCACCACCAGCTCCGCCCGGCCCGCTGCGTAGTACTCAGCGGTGTCGATGACTGTCATGCCCAACTCCACTCCCAGACGCAGCGCGTCGGCCTCCCGGGTTCGGGTCTCCGGCCGTTCGCCCATGTGCCAGGTGCCCTGGCCGACCACCGGCAGGTCCTCGTCAATCCGCGCTACCCGGGTTGTCCTCACAAACGCCACCTGCCCATAGAGATTGCGGGGATGCGTACACAGTTTCTGTATAGTAAGCCATCTCGCCCTGATTGGCGACTCTGCGCGGCGATTGGAGGGCGTGTCGGCTGACGTCGGGACGCGCTCGCCGTCCACCCGTCTCGCGCCGATGCGCTGGTCGAGCGACAGCCGCCCCGTCGCGCCCTCCCTCCTGGGAGTCAGGGTGGGATACGTCCGCGCCTCGTCGGCTGTGGTGGCCCGCCACCACGGCTATCGGTAGGAGGCCGCCCCTTTTACGGACCGACCGAACGGGTGGTGGAACGGCGCACGACGCCCAGCTTCCCGACTGCTGGTGAAATGTAGGACCGGTCGCGCCTCTCCGTCTCAAGCACCCGCATCGGACAGCGCCCGTCCGCGACCGCGCTCCCAATGAAGCGCAGCAGCGCGGTGCGGTCATGACCCGGCTCCACACGACCGGGTCCGCAGTGTCCGCCCCAGCCAGGTTGACGGTAGTTGGCCGCCATCACCCCGAGCGCCTGGTTCTCCGGTGGGCCAGGCCAGGCAACCGCTCCGATGCGGCCGCTGTCCGGAACCCGCCCGTTCCTGCGGCGTTGCTTCGCGTCGGACCAACACCGAGCACCGCCACGGCGGGCTGGGGTGGATGACGCCGGCGACCGTCCAAGACCGGCGAGCCCAGGTGCTGGCGGCGGCCTATGCCACCATCCCCCTGGCCGCCTTTGTGCGGCTTCGTGTGTTGCGCCGCCGGTATGATATGGGCGATGAGGCGCTCTGCGCGGTTCCGTCACGGCGCCCAAGCAGTGGCTGCCCGTATGGACCCGTTCAGTGGCTGCAAGTCACGGGAACCCGACCCTCCCCCCTTCTGCCGACCGGCACGGCCGCTATCTTCAACGTGGACAACCACGAGTTGTAGGATGCGCTCGCCAGACCATAGACGTTTCCTCCGGCTGAGTAGTCTCTGCGACCGAAGCCCTGGCGGCAGCAACCTGCACCAAAGGCATCAATCTCACTCGCTACCGAACGCATCCGTCGCCCAGCCGGGATGGTCCGGTGGGACCCTATGACCCTGCGCGCATGCGCGCCGAGAAACCCGGCGATTGGCGCTGAGGTGGCTCCGCAGGCTTCCGCCTACGGCGACAGTTCCTCCAGCGGCCTCCCCCGCGTGTTGAGACCAAACTGGGCGATGACCGCCCCGATGACGAGAAACAGGCCAATGAGCAAAAATGCCTCCATCACGTTCATATAGGGAATGAGTGGTGCGATCAGGAGGATGCCGATGCCTCCACCTAGGTGGCCGATCCCATCGACCAGCGCAAAGCCGGTCGTGCGGGCGCGGGTGGGGTAGTTCTCGGTCGACCAGCTGTAGGCAATGGGC
Organism: Bacillota bacterium; assembly: GCA_021846565.1. GTDB lineage: Bacteria > Bacillota > Sulfobacillia > Sulfobacillales > JAIMBI01 > JAJZWV01. The sequence continues at coordinate 7,499 of JAJZWS010000061.1, read as the reverse complement.
ACCCAGAGATTGAATCCAAAGAACACCACCATCGACCCCACCACCGCCAGCCAGAACGTCTGTCCGGCGAGCGCCACCACCAAACCGCCGATGAGGGTCAATATGGCGGAGATGGGTACCCACCGCTTGCGCTCAAGCCGTTCGCCCCAAAAGTAGGCCACCACCGCACACAGAATGAAGCCGACCGTCCCGAATGCCGCGATGAGCCCCGCCTCCGGCGGCGGGTAGTGCAGACCGGACAGCAACGTCGTGAATCCCGATGCGAACGCGTACACCGTTACGTAGCTGACAAACCACATGGCCAGCAGCAGCAAGGTACGCTTCAAATACGTGGGACTGCGGAAGATGGTCGCGTACGGAATCGCGCGAGACTCGGGCTCGATCGGCGCCGGCGTGCGGACGTCCGCCAGGGTCGTCCGGCGAGCCGCCATCGATTCCATCTGGGACACCACCCGCTCGGCCTGGTCCAGGCGCCCGTGGTTGACCAGCCACCGGGGCGACTCCGGGAGCTGAATGCGCAACAGAACGCCCACCACCGCCAGCACCGCGCCGACGATGTACATCACCTGCCAGCCGTTCGTAAAGTGGGGCCCGGCGCCGGCGAAGGGCAAGCCTAGGGGGAATGGCGTTGACGGCGTCGTGAGCAGAAGCCCCAGCCAAATCCCGACGAACGCCCCCAGTGCCGACATGATGAAAATCAGGGACGTGTACTTCGCCCGACCGGAGCGCGGCGCCACTTCGTTGATGTACGTGTTGACGATCGCCAGGTCCGCGCCAATTCCGATGCCGGTGATCGCCCGGGCCAGCACAAAGCCGCTCATGTTGGTGACGAACGCCGTGGCCAGCGATCCCAGCCCGGTGATCACCAACGTCACCAGCAGCATGTCTCGCCGGCCGAACCGGTCGGACAGCGGGGACAGCATCAGGGTCCCGATGACATAGCCCACCAGGTTCAGCAGCACGGGCAGCCCCAGATAATTGCCCGCGTTCACAGGAGTGCAGTGGGGCTGGATGGTCGCGCAGGTCTGGATGAACGAGACGTTGATATCGAAGATGTCGTAGAACGTGAACAGGAACCCGAGCCCGATCACCCCGATGAAGAGGTATGGCATTGACCACACGGTCAGCCGGTCCAGCCGCGCCAGGATCAGGCCCGCATTGGCGGGGCCTCTCGCTTCCGTCCGCTCCATTGTTACTCGCCTCCACGAGTTGGTCGGATCACCAGCCACAGGGCGCAGGCGTCCGTGAAATATATTATATATTACCTCGCGGGCTGTGGTCTAACGATTCTGAAAAGGAGCGGACCAGATTCCCAGAATTCCTGCCCGATCCGTCTCGGGGGCCTTTACGGTCACCGCTAACCGCCCAATGTGATCCACCACCAGTTCCACCCGGTCCCCCGGCTCCACCGGCCCGATTCCCTCCGGTGTTCCACTGGCGATGATGTCCCCCGGAAAAAGGGTGGTGCCGCACGATGCCAAGCTCACCAGTCTGGCAAAGTCCAAAATCATGCGCTCCGTCGAACCGTCCTGGCGCACCTCGCCGTTGACGGTCAGCGAGAGGTGCCAACGTCCCAGGTCCGGCACCTCATCCGGAGTCACCAGGCATGGCCCCAACGGCGTGAAGCCATCGAAGCTCTTCCGAAACGGACGGTCCTCGGGACCTCGTACCGTGAAGTCAATCAGCCCCGAGAAACCGGCCACATAGTGCATAGCTTCGTGGGGCGGCACATCTTTGGCGGTGCGTCCCATCACCACGGCAATCTCGGCCTCGTGATCCGTTCGGCGGCCATCCAGCGGCAGTTCGACCGTTCCCCCATGCCCCACCAGGGACGATGGGGCCTTCAAGAACAGGCCATAGTCCAGAACGGTCTTGATGTCCTGCCCCGCATACACGCCGCCGACCGCCAACAGTTCCTGCTGGTGCTGGCGGTAGTTGACCGGGGCCGCCACAATCTTGCTGGGCCACGGCACCACCGGCCGCAGCCGGAGATCCGCGATGCGGAACCGGCGGGACGGCTCAGGGTTCTGTGCCGCCTGGCGGAGTGCCGGCCCCATGTGGTCCCAATCCGCCAGCAACGCATTGATGTGCACGGGTGGCCAGCTTCCGGTGCCAGCCACCATGTCGCTCACGTCCACCAGCCAATCGGGGTCATCAAGCAGCGACACGCCGACCCGCCATTCCTCAAACACCCACAGGCGCATTGTTGCCTCCCCCACACCTCCGCTATATCTCAGCCGAACAAGCGCCCGGAGACCTCGGCTCCGCTCAGCCAATCTCGGAGGCGGCCTTTGGCCACCTTGCCGGTAGCCGTCAACGGAAGCTCCTGCAACACCTGAATCTTCTCCGGCCACTTGAATTTGGCCATCCCCTCGACCGCGAGGTGCCGGCGCACGTCGTCCAAATCCAGCGACGAGTCCGAATGCAGACTCACCACCAGCAGCCCCCGCTCACCGAGTCGGGGATCAGGCGTCGCCAACAGCGCGACCTGCCGAACATTCGGCATCGTCGCAACGGCCGCCTCCACTTCCTGCGCGCTCACCTTCATCCCACCGCGGTTGACGATGTCCTTTACGCGCCCACGAAACACCACGCGTCCATCGGGCGCCCACGCCGCCAGATCGCCAGTCCGGAACCATGCCCTGCCGTCCACCGTGAGATACGCCGCATCGGTCGCCGCAGGATGGCCATAGTAGCCCCAAAACAGCGACGGGCCCGAAAACACGAGCTCCCCCAGGTGCCCCGGGGTGTGAACGGCCTTCCCCTCCTCCACGATAAGCACACGGCTCGCCCCCACCGGCCGACCCACCGTCTGCCGCGCCGTCTCCGGCGGATCCAGTCGGTTGGTGTGAAGACCCGCCCCAATCTCGGACATGCCCCAATGCGCGACGACCGGCACCTGAAAGCGCGCCTGCACCGACTCCACCAGCCCTGCCGGCAGATACGCACCAGCGCTCCGGATCTCCCGGAGGGGGGCTGCGACGCCGGAGAGGTTTCGGCGGTCGCGTACGAGGTCGTACAGGTGGGTCGGCACCGCGAACAGCACCGTGACGGGCGTGCCGGCCATCGCTCGACGAAAGCCGTCGGGCGAGAAGCGCGCGAGGAGCACCTGGGGTGCGCCCGAGACCAACGAGAGATGCAGCGCCAGGTATCCAAACAGGTGGGTAAAAGCGCTGGCCGACAAAATGGTGTCGGAGGGCTCCAGTCCCATGTCGTGGGCCACCGCCACCGCATTGTCCAACAGGCCAGCGTGGCTGTGCAGGCAAGCCTTGGGAAGAGGGCCCTCTGTCCCCGAGGTGAAGAACAGGGCCAGCGGATCATCCGGTGCCGGACGGGCAGGGGCACAATGCGAGCGGGCGGGTGCCTGCCAAACCATGTGTCCGTCGCGCAGCACCGCCGCCGCGCGGACCATCTGGGCCAGACGGGACGCTTCCGAATGGGGATAGGGGTGGTGGATCATCGCCGTGACCGCGCCGCACCGCGCAATGGCCAAATGGTCCACCACCAGGCATCGTGTGTTCGCGCTCTGCAAGCCAACCACCGTGCCCACGCCCACCCCGAACCCCGTCAGCTCCCGTGCCCTCCGCTCCACGTCCTCCCCCAGTTCCCCCCATGTCACGTTGCCGTCGGGGGTAACCAGCGCGGTGCGATCGGGCAGCTCACGGCGCCATCGGTCCAGCAGCGCCGGCACGGTGAGCCGGGAGGTGCCCGCCCCTACCACACCGGATGGTCGCCGGTAGTCGTCCTTCGTGATCATGCGTCCGCCTCGCGGTAGAGCCCAAACGGTTTGAGCACAGGGGCGTTGGAGAAGGAAAACAGCACCGCCGGGTCGTGGCCCCCGTTTACGTGCTGCAGTGCGGCCCAGCTGGGCACCACCACGACGTCGTTCACCTCCCACCCAAACGCCACACCGTCGATCATGATGGTTCCCTGCCCTTCGACGCCAAGGTACACCACGCTCGACGAGCGCCGAATCGGCTGGAGCGACGCCCCCGGAGGAATCCACTGCAGATACGCATCCATGGTGGGCAGGACCGGGCCTCCCGAAAGAGGACTGGTGTACTCCATGAGCACGCCGTCGTACGGACTGCCGCCTCCGCCGCGTGCCACGGCGGCCAGCGCGGCGCGCGCCTGATTGTAGGGATAGGAGAGCACCGGTGAGTAGGGGTGGTCGAATGTCTCGTACGCCGGCCGGAGCCCCATGGCGTACCGAGCCCGCGAGTCCCCCGGCGCACGCGTGACCCGCTGCTCGCGCTCCCGAGACGGCTCGAAAAACATCCCCGACAACGACTCGACGAGCGGAATATCCAACCCATCCAGCCACACCACCGGCGCATCTCCGTCGTTGCCGTGGTCGTGCCACGTCCAGGTGGGTGTGGTGACCAGGTCACCGCGGTCCATGGCGATGCGCTCGCCGTCCACCGTGCTGAAGGCCCCCGACCCTTCCATAATGAATCGCAGGGCGTTTGGGGTATGACGATGCGTGCGCGCCACCTCGCCGGGCCCGATGATCTGGATGCCGGCGTAGAGGGTCTCCGTGCAGGCGGTGGGTCCCGGCAGCCCGGGGTTTCTGAGCACCAGCACCCGGCGCTCGGCTTCCTCGGCGGTAACACGCTGGAGCGCCTCATACAGCAGGGGCCGCACCGACGGCCACCGCCATTTGTACGCCACCTCACGCGGACGCGGCGTGGTGGTGAGTGTGTCTGCCAAGACCGTCCACAGCGGCCCCAGTGCTTCCGCCTCCAGGCGGGCGTGGAATTCGCGGTCGCTCATCGCCCGCTTCACGACACATCCTCCAAATGCTCACCGGCATACTCCAGTGGAATGGGGGGGACCGCCATTCCCATCTCGCTCAGGTACGCCTTCACGCGAATCACATAATCGCGACGCATGGCCTCGTTGGTTCGGCGCTTGATGCCCCAGCGGCGGTAAAGCGCGTTGTTGGCGGAGCCCGCACGCCCAAAGAACCCCAGGGTCGCCTGGAACAGCGGGCCCAGCGCGTCTGTCAGCTGAGCTCGCCCTTCAGCGGTTCGGCGCTGCTCTTCAAGAATTTTTTTGCCAAGACCCACGTGGAAACGCTCCTCCGGCATAGTTCGCACAGCAAGCTGACGCAGTGGGATGTAGGAACATTCCAGTAGGTCCTCGAGCTGGAGGATTTCGGCCAGATCGACAATCGCCTTGACCACGCCGAACTGCGTCCACGTTCCCATCGGGTAGTCAAACAGGGTCAGTGGCTTCTTCGTATGCCAGTCGAGACCCAGGTCGTCGGCCAAGCGCGAGAACAGAATGTGGTGGCCATACTCCTCCATGGTCACGCGGCTGACCGTCCACTTGAAGAATGGGGTGGGCGCCAGTCGGATCGAGGGTTCGTCAAACGTCTGGGCGCCGGTAATTTCGTTTACCGCGTGGCTCAGCACCACTTTGGCCACTGCGGTCTGGTAGTCCGCCGGCATCGCCTGGAGTTCACGCGCAGACGCCACAGGCCCAACAAAGGGATCGGGGTAGATCATCGATGCACCTCCTTGGCATTGACGAGTCGACATCCCCTGGCGGCGCTATGCGTCATTCGTCAGTGGCCAGGGGACGGGACATGTATTCCAGATCCGTCTCCAGCGGCGTGAGGAGCCCCTGCTCTTCCCATCGCGCGAACGCGGCGGCCAGGTTCTCTGCCGTGGGAGTGCTGTTGGCGTATCGCTGAACCCCTACGGGCCTGGGCGCCGAGAACAAGAACACCTCCCCACCACGCACACCAAAAACCTGGCCCGTATACACCTTAGCCTCTTCCGTGGCCAGGTAGGCGGCCAGCTGGCCGACGCTGTCGGGCGAGGCCACGCCCCGCACCGTGGTCAAATATTCTGCGACGGCGGGATGACGCGGTACGATTAGATCGGTGATGCGGGTATGGGCAAACGGTGCGACGGCGTTCACGGTGACGCCGTAGCGAGCGAGATCCAGGGCAGCCACGCGGGACAGGGCGGCCAAGCCCCCCTTGGCGGCCGCGTAGTTGGCTTGGCCCGTATTGCCAATGAGACCCGCCGACGACACCATGTTGATCACGCGACCCCATCGGCGCTCCCGCATGCCGGGAGCCACTTGCCGCAACAAGTAGAATGCGCTGCTGAGATTGACCGCGAGCACTTCGTCCCAAGCCGCCATCGTGAGGTTCCACACCATCCGATCCTGCAGGACGGCGGCGTTGTTGACCAGAATGTCCACCGGGCCCAGCCGCTCCGTCGCAAACGCCACCAGGCGCTCGGCCGTCTCCGCCGTCGACAGCGCCTCGACGAACGGCACCGCCTCGATGCCCTCCGCCCTGAGCGCCGCCGCGGCATTGGCTGCCACACTCGGATCCTCAGGGCGCCCGGTCGGGTCCAGACCGGCGTCGGCCAACACGATCTTCGCGCCCCGGCTGCCCAAAGCTCGGGCCACGGCCAACCCGATCCCCCGCGCCCCGCCGGTGACGATGGCGTGGCGCCCTGCCAGTTCTTGCGGCGGCTCTGTCATCGCACGCCCTCCTTCGCGTGTTCGGACTTGTGTCATTGTATATCATATAGAACCACGCCATGAGAAGCACCTACTAGGGAGGCGGTGGCCAAATGCCCCGTGAAACGGGAGCGCGTCCATTCCAAACCAAGAAGGATTGGATTTTGGAGGGCTTGCGGCAAGACATTCTCGAGGGGCGGTACCCGCCCGGGACCCGGCTGGTCACGCGGCAGATCGCCGAGGACTACGGAACCAGTGAGATCCCGGTGCGTGAAGCGCTCAACCAGTTGCACCAGGAGGGGCTAATTCGTACGGAGCCCCATGTCGGCGCTGTGACCACGCCGCTATCCGGAGCCGATCTGCGAGAGCTCTTTGAGGTGCGGATGACCCTCGAGGGTTTGGCCGTGCGTTTGGCCGCGCCGCGGCTCACGGACGCGGACATAGCCGCCGCCGCGGTCCTCAACGACACGCTGCGAGCGGCCGTGGAGCGCAGCGATGCGGTCACAGAACTCAATCGGCTGAACCGCGCGTTCCACGAGCGACTTTACGCCAGCTGTGACAATCGCCGGCTGCTGGACCTCTTAAAGAGTCTCTGGGACCACTCCGGCCGTTATCCGCCTCCGCTCACCGGGAACGACCCGCCCACGCGGTCCTCCGTCGCGGAGCATGCGGCCATCCTGGATGCGCTGCGTGCCCGGGACGGCGCGCGGGCTGAGCAGTTGACCCTGGCGCACAAGCAGCGCTCAATGGACCGCATCGTGAAGCGGGTGGAACAGCATGAAGCCGCCACTCACCGAGACTGATGCCGCGTCCAACGAAAAAAGCCCCCGCGCGGGGCGCGGGGGCGACGAGGTCCAGGGCGGCACCGACCCGGTCGGTCAGCGGCGGGAGCCGCCACACGCCGGGCCCGTCCACAGGGGGACGGCCGTGTGCGAGATGGGAACGGGTCGAACCTGCGAACCGTTGCACCGCCCCGGGCGCCCGTTCACAACTTCTCAGGCGGAAGATCTCGACCG
>JAJZWS010000123.1 GCA_021846565.1 Bacillota bacterium | reverse complement strand
CGGCAATCAGGCCCGGCGCCGGCAGCCAGGCGCCGGTGTGTTCCCGCAGCACCCGGGCCGCGGCGGCTTGGGCCACGGCAAAGTCCAAATCGCCCAACAGCAGGTGCCAGGCTTCGGCCGTGCCCTCCCCGAGTTTGGCGTGGGGCACCGCGGCGGTGAGAAACGCCAGCAGCTGCACGGTTTCTTTACGCGTCATGGCTCGCCTCCTCCGTCTCGATATCCGCCAGGTTGCGGCGCAGGGTGTCCCAGGCCCCGCCGGCGGACCGTGGGACTTCCCCCGGCGGCGGGCCATGGAGCCACTCGCCCACGTCGGGGCCCAAGAACGTGGCGGCATGGCGAATTTTGTCCACGGGCCGGCCGCGAGTGGCGGTGACGTAGTGGTCCCGGGCCGCCAGCAGCGCATCCGCGTCGAGGCCCGCACGGCGCTGCGCGGCGTAGGCTTTTTGGGCGCGGTGCTTGTCCACCTTGCGGGGATAGCCAGCCCACCAGCGGTCGAAGTCCGCCTGCAGCCCGTCAGCCCGCACGGTCACCGGCGGCGCAGCCGGCGTGACCATGTGTTTTGGATCTTCCCTATCCCGATCACTACCCAACCCATCCCGATCCACGGTGCGAACACGTGATGAATCCTCCGCGGGGGCTATCACTGGCTTCAGTGAAGGTTCCATGAATGTTCCATGAACCGGCGGGCCGGCGACGGGCGGCGGGGGCGGCAGGCGACTCGGCTTGCGGTACTGCGGGTGCTGGCGTTGGTCCCAGCTGGTGAGTTGGATGTACTCCTCGCCGTCCACGGCGTACACCAAGACGTGGCGCATCGTGGCCGCGACGTGGTCCCGCATCGCGGCCACCTCCGCCAGGGAGAAGTCGTCGAAGCGAAACGCGATGGCCCGCAAGTTGGCCGCATCGCCCACCAGGCGGCCGTCGTCATCGGCGTTGGAAAACAGCGCGATGAACAGCAACCGCTCGGCCGGCGTGAGGGACCCCACGTGGCCGTCTTCCCATAGGTCCGGATGAATAAAACGCTGACGTGCCATTCGTGGCCTCCCAAAACGCGATTTGTCCTATCGAAAGGCGGTCGCCCGCCAAGCCTCGGCCCGCGCCCGGTCCGCGTCCGCCGCCACTTCGTCGCGCTGCTCCGCCAGAATCGCCGCCCGCTCCTCATCCCCCGCGGTGACCGCCCGGGCCATCGCCGCTTCCATCCGGGCCCGGGCCGCGATGCGCTCGGCATACGCCTGCAGCGGTGTTAGCGGGGCCCTCATGGCAGCCACCCCGCCGCAATCACTTGGGCGCACTCGGCGCACACGGGCCGCCCCAGCACGCGGCGCGCCGTCGGCGTCTGGCAGAACAGGCAGTGCGTCTCGGCCCGCCGGATGACCGCCCGGTCCGGGCCCGCCGCCTCCACCACAACGGGGGTGCCGGGTCCCCAAAACACCTCTTTGCGGACGGCGGCCGGGATGACCACTCGGTTGGCGCCGTCCAAGTGCCCGCCGTGGGGCCCCTCGTCACGCGCCACGGTTCGTTGCCTCCTCCCCGACCATCGCCAGCAGGTCGTGGACCCGCCGCCCCAAGATGCCAGGACCCTCGCCCAGGCAGGGCGGGCACACGTGGACGTCGGGCACATGCTCGCTGTAGACCGGGGTCCCCGCGCCCCGGCTGGACACCAGGGCGTTGTACTCCCCCCACCCGCCGGGAATCCCCCCGGCCGTCACGACCACGGCCCCGCAGGCGTCGCACTGGTAGGTCTCCTGGATATGCCATCCTGTTCTCATGCGCCCTCCTCCTCCCCCGCGGCGGCCGTCCGCCCCAGGCACGCCAACGCCTCGCCTTCGACCGCTTGTACCATCAGCAGCTCGCCGCGCGCGGCAAACGTCGCCTGCCAGCGGTCATACCAGCGCCAGGCCAACTCCGCCGACCGGGCCTCCGCGATGAGGCGCCGGTGTCCGTAGCGCGTCCGCGCGTATAGGTGGTAGTGCCGCGGCGTCATCGCGCGGACCCCCTCCTCTGCCACTCCCGCTCCGCCTGCAATTCCGCCGCGAGCGTCTCGAGGTCCGCCGGCCGGCGATACGTGAACAGGACCGCGGGGCAGTCAAGGCAGGCCCACAACCCGAAGCCCTCCTCTTGGCTCACGCGCTTGACCAGCCGCTCGGGACCGCCACACGCCGGGCAGGTCTGGGTCGAGCACCACGGGCACTCATACTCCGGCGGGCAGCGCTTATCGGGATCCACGCCGTCGCGCACCACGTGGAAGAACTCCGTGCCGAGCCGCCAGTAGCCCGTGGGGGCCTCCAGCCACTCCGCGAGCTGCCGCAGGTGGATTTGTCCAAGCGCCCGCCAGTGGTCGCGGCGGGGCGCGTCGGGATGTTGGGCGCCGTAGTCCTGCGCATCCGCCAGGGCCTCTAGCTGCACGGCGACGGCGTGGGCCTGCGTGGCCGTCAACCCCTCTTTGCCGCTCATGCCGCGCCTCCCGCCCGCCGCCGCCGGTCGGCCCGGGCCTGCGCCACTTCCGCGCGCAGGCGCTCCTCGGCCGCCCGCAGGGTGTAAATCGCCGCATCCACGTAGTCCGGCGCCGCCCAGTTAAAGGCCGCTAGCGCGTCCTGCCATTCGTCGACCGCACTCGGGCGGTCGGGAGTCCTGTTCATCGCGCGTCTTCCTCCTCCACTTCCTCAAGTTCGGGGTATTGGCCCGCGTCAAACGCCCAGCTGAACCGGGCCGCCGCCCACGGCAGCGCCACGGTGCCGGGTTCCCCGGACACCCACACGTAGCGCCGCTGGCCGCCGCCGTACGGCGCGAGCAGCAACGGCGTCGCGAGGCCGGCCGCCGCGGTGAGCCCCATCAGGTATCGCGCCACCGGATGGCGGGCCGCGTCATGCCGCACGCCGTAGATGCCCCGGCGGCGCAGCGTGTTGGCCACCTCGTCCGGGGTGTCCCCCAGCGCCGTCAGGGCGCTGCGGAGGGTCACCTGTTGCGCGGGCGTCACTACATCACCCCCCGGCTGACCCAGGCCAGCAGGATGTAGGCCACCAGGATCCCGAATCCGGACAGAAACGCTAAGCGTCCGAGGGCCACGGCCGCGGCGGCGAGGCTCCACGGGCGGACGCGCCATCGGCGGCGGCCAGCGCCGCGAGGAACCACCAGCGCCGCGCGTGCGGCAGCCGGTACAGGGCGCGATACCCTCGGTAAAACGCCTCGGTCCGCGGTAGGCCGACCCACAGGCCCACGCCCACCAGGCAGGCCATGCCGCCCGTCCGAAAATCCACCCACGCGGCCCTTGCGCCCAGCGCGTACTCGAAGGCCGGGCTCCAGTCGTCGTTCATTCATGTGTCACCTCCGGTTTACAAATCGCGGCCGCCCGGGCGAATAGGTCGCACCGCAGCGCTTCCTGGCCCGCGGGGGTCAGCATCAGGGTCCCGCCACGTGCCCACGCCCATCGCCAGCGCGCCGACGCTCTCGGTGGCGCCGGTAGGACATCCGTTTGCACCCAGCCACGGTCCTGGCATGCCACCCACGTCCGGGCGGTGGTGAGCAGAGGCGGACGCCCCTCTGCGATGGCCGTTAGCAGCTCCGCCTGCGCCGCCGTCGGCATGGTCGCCCGCCTCATGCCCGCACCGTCCCGGCGGCGCGCGCCAGGTCCTCAGCGGCGGCTACCCAGTCGGTCTCCGCCGCCAACACGGCCAACACGCGCGACACGTTGGCCCCCGGGGGCAGGGCCATCACCAGCCGGGCGAACGCGCGCTCCGGGGCCGTCGCCGGCGGCCGGGAGTGCGCATACCGGGGCGGCCAGGCGTGGTAGGCCGGGCTCCTCCGACGCTGGCGCGGGGCCAGCCCGGCGCGCTGCAGGGCGTAG
>JAJZWS010000060.1 GCA_021846565.1 Bacillota bacterium | reverse complement strand
GTGGCGGAGGGAGGGGGATTCGAACCCCCGCGACAGTTGCCCATCAACACGCTTTCCAAGCGTGCGCCTTAAACCGCTCGGCCATCCCTCCGCAAAACATGGCGGAGAGAGTGGGATTCGAACCCACGAGACGAGGATCACTCGCCTACCCGATTTCGAGTCGGGCTCCTTCGTCCGCTCGGACATCTCTCCGGGTCTATGATACACGCGGCGTCAACCGCCGTTCAAAGAGCGCGTCTGGACGTGACCCATTCAACGCCGCCGCGAAAAAAATTTCTGCAGCAGCGCTGTGGCCTCGTCAGCTGCCACGCCGCTCGTCACGGAGACACGATGGTTCAGGCGTACGTCGGTGGGAATGGCAAACACGCTCTCTACCGCGCCCGCCTTCAGGTCGGCCGCGGCAAACACCACATGCGCCACGCGCGCCAGCACCAGCGCCCCGGCACACATCGCACACGGCTCCAGCGTCACGTACAGGCTGGCGTCATTGAGACGCCAGCGGCCGGAGGCGGCCGCCGCGGCACGGAGCGCCAGCACCTCCGCGTGTGCCGTCGGATCTTGGCGCGCTTCCCGCTCATTGCCGGCCCGCGCCAGCACCTCGCCGTCGCGCACCACCACGGCACCGACCGGCACTTCGCCGCGTTCCAGCGCCTGGCGGGCCTCATCCAAGGCGAGCGCCATCCAAATCGCATCTTCCCGCGCATCACGCTGACTCGACACATCGCGCCCGTCGCGCCGAGGTTGTGGGGTTGCCTGCACGAAGCCGCCTCGCTTTCAAGATTGAGTATACCGCCCGAGACAGGCATCGCAGCTTGTCGTCGCGCCGCAATCTGCCGTCAATTCCCATTCGTGTCCGCGGAGATCCGGTCCGGCCTCCGCTGCCGCTCTGTCCCGCGCCAGCCGAGCCGGGCGACCCCTCGATCGAACCGCCGCGCCACGTGGGCGGTCCCCCCCCGGAAACGGGCCCTCCCGCGAGGCGACGGGTGGGGTTGGTCAAGGACGCGACGTCCGCCTGTCCCCGACTGGAACCTCCCGCGGCCTCAGGGGCGCGGGCCGCCATTGCCGACATGATCCATCAGCGGGCGCACTCGTGGAATCCACGAGACGCCTACTTGGTGTGGGACGCGGCCGGTGGGCGGTGTCGCTCGACCGCACACGGGCCGTGCGGCACGCCGCGCAGACGTGACGCCGCCTACCGATTCACGGTCGCGAGATTTTCCTCAAGCCATTGATCGTCGTCGGCCGCCGCCACCTGACCGGCATGCTCCCGGGCTCGGGCCAGGTGCTGAGCGCACGCGGTGGTCTCCTCGGCCACAGCAGAGGCCCGCGCCAGCGCCTCGTAGGCAAATCCGAGCCGAAGCGCGTCGAGCCCATGATCCACCGACAGGGCCTCGCAGCGGTGCGCGTGATGCCGTGCGGGCTCAGGGCGTGCCCGGACGCCGTACACCCGCGGCAGAAGCCCCTTGCGTGGGGGTTCCCACCACTCCCCGAGACATCGCGACGCGGGGCCGCTTCTAACATGCGGTCGTCGTCATCGGGGCCGCGGTCGGGCTGCTCCATGAGGGTCCACACCCCCTTGAGGAGGGCCGCCGGCACGAACCGGGCCGGGCGCTCATCCCAATCCGCCGGAACGTCCCCGGACCAGACACGGGATTAACTCATCGAATCCCCGCCCTCCGCTGACCGCGCGGGCACCTCACGGACACGAACCCGGCCGCACCGGCAATCTTCCGTGCAGCAGGTTCGGTCCGAAAGGCCCAGGCGCCACGAAGCCGGCATTCGAGACCCAAAATAATGTCTCGTAGACGCTTGACACGGCGCTTTGTCGACGTCATCATGACGTCATGGAACTAACACAAACAACCGCAACCCTGCGGCAGGACCTGATGAACCTGGCGCAGATTGGAGATCCGAGCCTGGCGGAGGCCACCAGTCGCCTTTGGACGGCGTACGACAGCCTGCTGCAGAGCCGCCTGCTTGAGTTGGCCGGCCAATGGGCGGCCGAGGCGTCGCGCGAGTTGCCCAGCGGGCACTTGGAGGTGCGACTTTCCGGCGCCTCGGTGTCGCTGGCGTACGTCCCCGATGAACCGGTGGAGGTGTCGCACAGCGCCGAAGACGCGGCCCGCATGACAGTGCGGCTGGCCCCCGCGTTGAAACAGCGGGTGGATGCGGCCGCCGAGCGCGAGGGCACGTCGGTCAACGCGTGGGTGGTGTCCGTACTAGCCACCGCACTGGGGGGGCGGCGCACGCAGCGCTCGGGCCGGTCGCTGTCTGGTTACGGCAAAAGCTGACGATCAGATCCGTCACCCGTCAACATCAGCCCTTATCAGCGTCTATCAGAGGAGGATCTCGATGCAGCAGTTTGACACCGCATCACCCGTAGACCTGACCGTCCGCAACCGGTCGGGCTGGATTGAAGTGACGACCCACACCGCCCCCACCACCGAGGTGGACCTGGTGCCGCTCAACGCCGAGGCCGAAGACCTGGTGCGACGCACCCAGATCGATGCCACCCCCACCGACGCAGGCCATCGCGTGGTCGTGGAGGTGCCGGAACCTGATTCGTCGTGGGGCTGGATCGGGCGCGGGTCGGGGATCGGCTTGCGCTGGGGTTCCGGTGCGGGCTGGGGAGTGGGCGTCCGCGTCCGTGTCCCCGAGGCGTCGCGCGTGCACATCCAATCGGCGTCCGCCGACGTGCGTGTCGACGGCCGCTGTGGGGCGACCCGCATTCATACCGCCTCGGGCGACGTATCGCTCGCTATGGTCACGGAGGCTGAGGTGGAAACCGCCAGTGGCGAGGTGCGGGTGGAGCAGGTGGCGGGATCGCTCCGCGCCTACACGGCCAGCGGTGACATCCAGATTCGGCAGGCAGGGGGCCCGGTGCACCTGCGCTCCGCCTCCGGATCCCAGACCGTGATGGCGGTCGACGGCGACGCCGAGTGCGAGAGCGCCTCGGGCGACATTCACGTGGGCCGCGTCAGCGGGAACCTCTCGGCGCGGGCCGCGTCGGGGGACATTGTCGTGCGCGAGAGCCACGGCGGGCTCTCCCTGCAGTCGCAGTCTGGAGACCTGGAGGCCCGCCTCGTGCACCAGGGGCGCGTCACCGCCGAAGCCATCTCGGGCGACGTCACCGTCGGCGTCGCCCAGGGAAGCCGGGTGGCCGTCAATGCCCACACGCGGTCAGGCGACCTCACGTCCGAAATCTCTCTGCACGACGACCCGTCGAGTGACGAAGGGACGGGCCCGCTGGTGGAGCTGCGGGCCCACACTATCAGCGGCGATGTGCGCATCGTGCGCGCCCGCACGGCATCCGCCGTCTGATCCGGCCCCGGCGCAAGAGGGGGGAGGGCTTGCCCGCTCCCCTCTTGGCTGTGCCCACCGGTTGGCCCCGTCTCGCCCGGCGCCGCGTGACAGCGCTCGCGCGGCGAACCTGCGGCACCGCAGGGACTGGCGTAGGCGATGGCCGCACCGGCCGGCGGCGACGTATGGACCCCTGACGCCCACCGACGCACGTCATAAGACTGCCCGCGCGGGCTCCTGCGGCAACCGTCTGCTCCCTGTCGGTGCCCACTGTTCTAATCTTGCCGTAGAACCGCACCCGTTGCACCGTCTGCCCGCGCAACGACCTTGACATCCCGCTTCCCGACCGGCGCCATCACTTGAGACCGGTGGTGGCCACCCCCCGAATGAACCAGCGCTGAAACACCAGAAACACCATGCCAATGGGCAGGGTGGCCAGCACCGCTGCCGCCATGAGATACGGCCAGTTGACGAAGTACTCCTGTTGAAACATGACAATCCCGAGC
This sequence comes from Bacillota bacterium, assembly GCA_021846565.1. GTDB lineage: Bacteria > Bacillota > Sulfobacillia > Sulfobacillales > JAIMBI01 > JAJZWV01. Next base: position 18,288 of record JAJZWS010000060.1, on the reverse strand, counting down.
GGCAGCGTCCACAGCGAGGAGCGATTGGCCACCAGCAAGGGCAGCAGGAAGTTGTTCCACGAGGCCAGGAAGATCATGAGCGCGAGCGTCAGGAGCGTCGGGGTCACCAGCGGCAGCGACAGCTGCCAGAACATCCGAAAGCGACCCGCGCCATCGATGCGCGCGGCGTCTTCCAGTTCGCTCGGCAGCGCTAAAAACGCCTGCCGCATCAGGAAGATCCCCATCGCCGACACGGCTACCGGCGCGATGAGGCCCCCATAGTTATTCAAAAGCCCGAGATCCTTCATCACAATGTACAGCGGCAACATGACGGCCTGAAACGGAATCATCAGCATGGCCACGATGCCCATATACCAAAATCGTTTGCCCGGAAACTTCACGCGCGCCAGGGCATAGCCGCCCAATGAATCGAAGATGAGGTTGGCGGCCGTTACGGCCGATGCCACCAGCACGCTGTTGATAAACCACTGCCCGATGGGGACGATGTGCCAGATTTTCGTGTAATTCGACAGTTGGAAGGGATGGGGCCACCACACGGGGGGGTAGGTCATGGCCTGACTGAGTCCCTTCAGCGACGTGGACAGGCTCCACGCGAAGGGCACGAACATCAAAAGCGCGCCACCGGTCAGGATGGCCAGATACAGGCCTCGCGAAATCCACCGGGTCGCCCTACGTCGTTGGATCACGGCCCTACCTCCTTTCGGTCAGTATTCCGTCGCGGTGCCCAGCCACCGGTTGATGCCTAGGGTGGCTAGCAGCGTGAATACAAACAACAGCACCGTGGCCGCCGCGCCGAAACCCACCTTGCCGTATGAGAAGATGAACTGGTACACCAGCAAAACGATCGTGGTGGTGGAATGGAGGGGCCCCCCGGTGCCCTGCGACAGGATGAATGACTGGTCAAACATCTGGAGTGTGCCGATGACCCCCATGACCACGATGAAAAACGTCGTCGGACGCAAGAGCGGCACCGTAATGGACCGGAACGTCTGCCAGGCTGCCGCGCCGTCGATGGCGGCCGCCTCGTAGAGCTCGTGGGGAATGGACTGGAGCCCGGCCAGAAACACCACCATGAAGTACCCCGACGTCGTCCAGATATTCATGATCATGATGGCCTTCAATGCATACACGGGATTCGCCAGCCAGTTCGGCCCGTATAAATGCAGCGAAATGAGCATGCTATTTAGGATACCGAATTTATTATATATCCACATGAATATGATTGAAATAGCGGCCGATGAGCTGATGGCGGGAAAGAAGAAGGCCAGCCGAAAAAATCCTCGCGCCGGCAGGTGTTGGTTCATCAGGGCGGCAATGCCCAGCGCGATGAGCGTCTGCGTGGGCACCACGACGCCGGCAAACAGCACCGTATTCCCGACGGCCGTCCAAAACAGCGGGAGATCCCACAGCCCGGAGAAGTTGGATAGGCCCACAAAATGCATGTGGTTCAGCAGGTTCCAGGAGAAGAGGCTCAGGTAGAACGCATAAAGTGCCGGTCCCGCCACAAACACAAACAGAAGCACCACACTGGGAAGCAGGAACAGCAAGCCGGCGCGGGCTTCCCGCCGGCGTCCGCTGCCGGGCACGCGGGCCCGGCGCGGGGGGGTGGCCCCCCGCGTCCGCGAACCCGTCTGCACGCGCTCGACCGCCATCTCAGCTGTTGCTCTGCAGAATGGCCTGACCGGCCTTCTGCATGTTCGCGAGGGCCTCGGCTGCAGATTCCTTGCCCTCAATCGCCAGGGTGGTCTGGTCGGTCATGGTGGTGGAGGAATACTCCACGAACCCCGGTGGGAACGTCCACGCCAGGGAATTCGGCAGTTGCTGGAGCAGTCCCTGAAGCACGGGATGCGCATGATAGTACGGCAGACTCAGCAGGGCGGGGCGCGTAGGCAGCGCAAGCCCCAGGTTCATCCACTTCGTCATGCCCGACACGCTGGTCAGGTACTGAATCAACGTCCAAGCGGCCTGCGGGTGCGGGGAGTCTTTGGTGATGCCGTATCCCACCGGAAACGTCAGCGACACGTTGTTCTTCGGTCCGGATGGCAGCGTGGCAATGCCGTAGGACGTGTGCGGATACGTTTGATTCAGAAATGGCACCAGCCAGTTGCCCGACAGCACCATTCCCGCATCGCCCATGCCAAACGCCTGACCGCCCCAGGTGGCGCCTACCGTGGTGGGCAAAGCGGCATACCCCTTGCGGTAGAGGTTCACGAAGAACTGGTACCCGCGCAGGGAGGCCGCCGAGGTCAGCGTGAACCGCGTCATGCCGGTGTTCATCACCCCACCCCCGGCCTGATACAGAAACTCGGCCCACCGCGGCTCCTGCACCGAGTTGATAAGCCCGTACTGGTGCTTGGACGCGTGGGTCAGCAGTTGGGCATCGCGCTGGAACTGGGTCCAGGTTGTCGGGGGCGCCGAGATGCCGGCCTGCTGAAACAGTGTCTTGTTGTAGAACAGCGCCAGCGGGGACTGGTCTTTGGGAATGGCGTAGGTTTTGCCACCGGACTGAAACAGCGCCAGAGCGCTGGGGTAGAATTGGGACAACTGGAACCCGGAGGCCTTGATATACGGGTTCAGCGGGATGATGTCCCCGTTCTTCATGAAGGTGCTGGACTCGCCGCCGTTGTTGACGTAAATCACGTCAGGCGCGTCGCCCGCCACGAAACGGGTTTTCAGAACGGCTTCGTAGTTCCCTGCGATCGGCCGATACTTCACGTGAATGGATGGGTGGGTCTTGGTGAAGCCCGCGAGCTCCTTCTGCATCAGCTGGGCTTCGACGGGCGAAGAGGTCCACCCCGACAGCGTGATGGTGACGGTCTTGCTGCTGGCGGTGGAAGAACCGCAGGCCGCAAGCGCCGCCAGCAGCACGCTTCCCATCATAAGAGCCCCGCCGCGGCGCACCTGGCTGCGGCCAGTCGTCTGATTCATCGAAGATCCTCCTTATCACAATCCGAGGGACTGCTTCGTTCCGACGCTGCGCCGCGGGTGTCCGGGTTCGATGGCCGTTGCCGTCGTCCCGTCCACCGCACGCGCGCCCGTCGCGTCCGATACCGTCGCGGCCGAGCGGGGCCCCGCTCGGCGGGTGAGCTCACCCAATGCAGTGAGCCCCAAATGCAGGTCACAAACTTTGCGCCCCAGTTCGGGCGTCCACGGCCACGGCTGGCCGGCACACGCTCCGCCAGCCGGAGGGCAGGCCGTCCACCGCCACGCGGGAGGGTGTGCACACCAAATCCACCGCGCGGCCGCCGATGTCCACGCCCTCCACCACCAATTCGGGCACCAGGGTCGTGAGCAGCGGTGCCAGGTGCACCACCCGCCGCGGTGTATCCACATGGAATCCGCTGAGTGCCGTCATCAGGAGGAACGGTGCCGCGCTGGCCCAGGCCTGTGGCGCACAGGCCGTAGGATAAGGAAACGGCCCACCCGCAGTCCGCGGCTCCCCGCTGAACAGCTCGGGCAGACGATGATGGGGCATCCGCGTGGCCGCCTCCAGCAGTGCGTCCGCCACGCGCGCGGCGTCCTCTAAAAACCCCGACTGCCGAAGGCCCGCCGCGATCAGGCTGGTGTCGTGCGGCCAGACGCTTCCGCGATGATAGCTGTACGGGTCATACGCCGCCTCGTCCGTTCCCAGAGTGCGGATGCCCCACCCCGACCACAGCTCTGGGCTGGTTAAACGCTTCACCACCCATGATGACGCCCGGCTGGGCACCACGCCCGTCCACAGGCACTGTCCCGGGTCGGACGACAATCCGTCGACCGTCGCCCCTTCCCCGTCGACCGCCAGCGCGTAGTACTGGCGATCCGGCAGCCAGAAGCGGTCGTGAAACGCGCGGCGAATGGTTTCGGCTCGCGCCCGCAGGTCCGACGCTCGATCCGGCTCGCGGTGGTCGGCAAAAAAGCGAGACATCAGCACCAGCGCCCGGTAGGCATAGCCCTGAACCTCTGCCACGGCAAACGGCGGCCGGCCGTGTTCGCCGTTGGCAAACACCATCGAGTCCGCAGAGTCCTTCCAGGACTGAATCGCCAAACCACGAGCGGACTGGGGTTGGAACCGACACAAGCCGTCGGCGTCAACGTGCGCCAACAGCCACGCCAGGGCCGCGTCGGCCGCCGGGCGCAGGGTCTCCGTCCACGCCCCCTCACCACGCCGCACCCAGGTGGCGCCATAAAGCCCCACGAACAACAGCGTGGCGTCCACCGAGCCATAGTAGCGGCCGAAGGGCACTTCGCCGTGGCGGGCCATCTCCCCCCAGCGCATTTCATGCACTATCCGACCCGGCTCTTCCTCGGTGTCCGGATTGTGCTCCCGGCCCTGATACAGTGCGAGCGTGGACAGCACGCGGACGGCCAGTTCCGGCGTCCACTCCAGCGTCTGCCAGGCCACCGTCAGCGCGTCGCGTCCAAACAGTGCGCCGAACCAGGGAAGCCCGGCCATCGGGACACTCCCCGCGCCAAAGTCCGCCGCCAACAGATCCAAGTCCCGCTCGGCACGCTGCAGGACGCGCTGGGTCGCCTCATGAGCGGTGCGGATGACGGGCCACCGGGTGGATGACGTGCCGCCCTGGACTTCACAGCGGCCAGGCTGTTCCCAGGCGACGCGGACAGTGATCGCGCCGGCCGTCGCCGCCTCAGCCGACGCCACGCCCAAGGTCCATTCACAGGAGTCATCTCGCCACTCGGCTGCCGATGGCCCCACGTCAATGGAGACGGCGCGGGTCAGTCCGTCCAATCCCTCGTATTCGATCCGCTGAGAGCCGTCCCGGACAGTGACGCGCCGCTGCCCGTGCCGCTGTCGCGGCGTCCCACGCACCTCAAACAGGTCGGCAAAATCACTGGATACTTGCAGCCGCACCGTGATGGGCCGCGCCTCGCCCCAACGTGCCCAGTGCCATTCATCCACGAGTCCGTCTTCCTGCAGGGTCACACGCCGCTCCAACCGAAACGTGGTGGCCGGCTCCTGCCACACATAAACGGCGTCCAGCGTACGGCTTTCGTCCCCCACCGTGAGGGTCAGCGGCGCCACCCGTTCTCCCTGAATCCACAGCCGGTAAGAGGACACCAGGCGCGTATCCGCCAAGTACACCCCCTGCCGTCCCGAGGCGGGTTCAAACGAGCCGTGATGCGACCACACCGCAAATGCCGCTCCCGCCTTCAATACGGGTTCTTCCGGATCCGTCGCGGGCGTTCCGACAAATCCGGTAGGGCCCGCGCTGGCTCGCGCCACCAGCCGTGGCGCCACCACCAGCGGCGCCACGGCCTGGCGGTCAATCAAGTCCAGCAGGCGGTCGGCGGCGGCCTGTCCGAGCGTCTCCACGTCGTAGGCCACGGAGGTGAGCGGCGGCTCCGCGTGTCGGCTGGCCGGCGTGTCATCGAATCCAACCACCGACAGCTGGCGCGGCACCTCCACGCCCAACTCGCCCGCGCGCTTGATCACCCCCAGCGCCAACTGATCAGTGGCCGCAAACACAGCCGTGCAGCGCGTGGGCTGTGCCATGAGCTCAGTCGTCCGATGATAGCCTGCGGCGAAAGATCCGTCCGTGACCATGACCTGCGGCTCCAAGCCCATATCGGCGTGACCCAGCGCCTGCTCATATCCTTTCCGCCGGAGGCGTCCAACCGCGGTGTCCGCGGGCAGGGCCAAGTGGACAATCCGCTGATGGCCAAAGTCCAACAGGTGGCGTGTCGCGAGCGCTGCACCCGCCTCGTGGTCGATATCCACCCAGGGGCCACGGTCCGTCCGTCCATAGATGACGCACGGCATCTCCGCTGACTCAAGCGCTTCCAGGGTGGACGGCGCATCCGCCGACTCCATCAGGATCACCCCATCGACCAAACCGGACCGCGCCACGGCGGCGAGACCGGCTTCGTCACCCGACCCCGAGAGCGGCGCGATCAGCATCACATGATATCCCCGCTGTCGGCACACGTCCGCCACGCCAGCCAGAAACAGCGAGAACCACGGGTCAGAGCGCAGCGTATGCTGGGGCTCAGCCAGTCCCACGGTGCGGCTACGCCGCAGCACCAGCGAGCGCGCCCGGGCCGACGGATGATAGCCCAGGGCTTCGACGGCCTCCATCACGCGGTCCCGCGTCGCGGGCGATATCCGTCCGCTGTCGGTCAGCACGTAGGAGACCGTGGCAATCGACACCCCCGCATAGCGGGCGACATCGGTAATGCGCGCAGTCCTTTTCACGGCCGACCTCCTGGTGAAACGCTTAATCACTTAGATTCGACGTCATGTCCGAAGATTCCTGCAGGGGAAATGGGGCTTGGCGCAATTTTTTTCAGCGTGTCCGGTACGTTACGCTGAGGCGCGCGCTCCGGTTTCCGGGTGAAACCAGTGGAGCTCGACCGGGTCGAGGCCCACGGTCAGCACTTGCCCCGATTCGCCGCGAAAGGCACCGTCCGCCCGCGCAATGAGCGACTGGTCGGCCACGTCCAGGTACACCAGCGTTTCATGTCCGGTGGGTTCCACCAGACGAATCCGACCAGTAAGGGGAATGTCATCGCCGTGAGGCATCACATGAACATGCTCCGGACGCACCCCCAGAATGGCGCGGGGACTCTGGAACCCCTGGACGGCGGCACGATCCGGTGACGGCACCACGACGGTGTCGGTGCCCAGGCGCATGACCAGGGTCGCGGCGCGGGTTTCTAAGGCGCCAGCCAGCACGTTCATCGGCGGCGTACCGACAAACGTCGCCACGAACTGGTTCGTCGGCCGTCGATACAGCCCGTCGGGAGTGTCTGCCTGCTGAACGATACCGTCTTTCATCACGACGATGTGCGTCCCGAGCGTGAGCGCCTCCACCTGGTCGTGCGTCACGTACATCACCGTGGCTCCCAGTCGCTGATGCAGGCTTTTCAACTCCGCCCGCGTCTGGGCACGGAGCTGCGCATCCAGGTTGGACAGCGGCTCATCCATCAGGAACACCTGGGGCTCTCGGACAATCGCACGGCCCAGCGCCACCCGCTGCCGCTGGCCTCCAGACAGCTGACGAGGGCGCCGCTGCAGCAGCGGCGCGAGGCCCAGGATCTCGGCGGCGCTCTCGACCCGCCGCCGAATTTCGTCGGGGCGGTAGCGCCGCATGCGCAAGCCAAAAGCCATATTTTCAAACACGGTCATGTGCGGGTACAGGGCATAGTTTTGAAACACCATCGCAATGTCCCGGTCCTTGGGCTCGAGCTGTGTGACCTCGCGTCCGCCGATGGAGATGGTCCCCCGCGTTGGCTCCTCCAGTCCGGCGACCATCCGCAGCGTGGTGGTTTTACCGCATCCCGATGGACCCAGCAGAACGAGAAATTCCTGGTCCTCGACGGTGAAGGTAAAATCGCGAACGGCCATCACCTGGCCGTACTCCTTATCCAAGTGTTCCAACGTCACCTGCGCCATGATTGCGCCTCCTCGTATGCGGTTGGCCGTCGGCAGTCCCCTCGGGCAGATGCCCACGGTCTGACCCGAGTCTACTTTCGCGCCCGTGGTCGAAGTTCCTGCCATATTCTCACGATGGAGCCCAGCGGAGCGCGACCGCCACTCTACGGCGATCGCCGGGAGATCATATAGACGGGTGTTCCTATTGTACGCCGAGTCCCGGGACGGCCGGCCCGCGGCGCTGCGGCCTCGCCGGCGCCGGCGGGCGGATGACGTCCTCGCTGACCGGGGCGCTGGCGTTACGCAACTCCTGCACCTGGAGGCGCCCACCCGGCAGGTGCAACGGATCCATGCGGACATCCCCGGACCTTCGGACGGCTGCGGGGTCCGCCGGGACCGCGTCCCGCCCCCAGCACATCGCCGCAGGCCCCCTCGCGCTCATCCGTGCGACCTTGACCTTCCGTCCCATTTCCATTTCTCACCTCTCCCCGTGCGAACGAACAACTGCCCGATGCTCACGCCGGGGACACGCCGGCCGTGGCGGCGAGCTTTGTGGAGCGGACGGGCGGCGTGCGGGCGAATGTGCCCCGCACGCTTGGTGATCCGACAAGCGCGCGCTATGCTCACCACACCTAAGCGACGCATGTCCTGCGGCCGCCCGTCCCGTCGGCGGCATCAGGCGGAAGGAGCATCTTCGCATCATGGCGGAAGCGTTTGGTGGACCGGGCGCCCCGGGCCGGTGGACCTCGGCCCAAAAAAGTGGAGTGGGCACCGCGCTGGACCAGAGCGCCATCTGGTTCACGCTGTCCCACGGCATCTTGAACGAAGTGTACGCGCCCCGGATGGACTTGGCGGCCATCCGCGACCTCGGCCTGTTGGTCGTCGGGCCCGACGGGTATTTTTCCGAAGAAAAGCGGGACGCGAGCCACACAACGGCAATGCCGCTCGCGGGGGTCCCCTGGTACCACATCACCGGGACGTCCACGGATGGTCGCTACCGCCTCGAGAAGGATGTTCTGACCGACCCGCTGCGCCCGGTGGTGCTCCAACGGATCGTGTTTGAGAGCCAGGGGCCTGACGATCGCCTGGCAGTGCTCCTGGCATCGCACCTGGAAAACCACGGGGCCGGCAACACGGCCTGGGTGGGCGACTACAAGGGGGTGCCAGCCCTGTTTGCCGCTCGCGGGGACCATGCGCTCGCCCTGATGAGCAGCGTGGCGTTCCAGGAAACGTCCGTGGGGTTTGTCGGGGCATCCGATGGGTGGCAGGATCTGCGGCAGCACGGGCGGCTCACGTGGCACTTCGACCGGGCGACCGACGGCAACGTCGCGCTCACCGGTCTTCTCCCCCCGATGGCTGGGGGCCCCCTGCTGTTGGCGCTGGCCGTGGCCCGCTCCCCTGAGGAAGCGGGCCACCAGGCCCGTGCGGCCCTGGCCACGGGCTTTGACCCGATCCGGGCCGCCTACTGCGAACCCTGGCAGCGCTGGCAGGCCACGCTCCTTCCGTCCTCTCGCCGGCTCTGGGCTTTAAGCGCCACCGTAGTCCGTGTCCATGAATCCAAGCAGGTGTCTGGGGCGCTGTTGGCGAGCCTGTCGGTGCCCTGGGGATTTGCCCAGGGGGACGGCGACCTGGGAGGGTACCACCTGGTGTGGTCGCGCGACATGGTCGAGGCCGCCGGGGGCCTCTTGGCGGCGGGCGATGGCGAGTCGGTGCGCCGCGCGCTCACCTACCTGGAGGCAACGCAAGAAGCGGACGGCCACTGGCTGCAAAACATGTGGGTGGAAGGCACGCCGTACTGGTCCGGTGTCCAGATGGATGAAACCGCACTGCCCATTTTGCTGGTGGACCTGGCCCGGCGCGAAGGGGTCCTGTCGCCCACGGACGTGGAGCGCCTCTGGCCGATGGTGAGCCGGGCCACCGCCTTCCTAGTCCAAAATGGGCCCGTGACCGCCCAAGACCGGTGGGAGGAAGATGGCGGCTATACCCCATTCACGCTGGCGGCCGAAATTGCGGCGCTATTGGCGGCCGCAGACTTGGCCGAGGGGGTGGGCGAACCCGACAGCGCCCCGTACCTTAGGGAAACCGCCGACATCTGGAATGCGCAGGTGGAGCGCTGGCTCTACGTGCGCGGCACGCCCACCGCCGCCCAGGTGGGGGTGGACGGCTACTACGTACGCATCACGCCCCCCGACATGGATCTTGACCCGGCAAGCGCATCCGCCGTCGCCATTAAGAACCGACCCCCGGGATTCACGGACCGCCCGGCCGAGGCCATCGTGAGCACCGATGCGCTTGCGCTGGTGCGGTTCGGCCTCCGCGCGCCGGATGACCCGCGTGTGCGGAACACCATCGCCGTGATCGATGCCTTGCTGCGCGGCGAAACCCCCACGGGTCCCGGCTGGCGGCGGTACAACGAAGACGGCTACGGCGAACACGAAGACGGGTCCCCGTTTGACGGCACCGGCATCGGCCGGCTGTGGCCCCTCTTGACGGGCGAGCGGGCGCACTACGCGCTGGCTGCTGGCGACCACGAGGAGGCGGAGCGGCTCTTGACCACCATGGAGTCGTTCGCCGGGGAGGGGGGACTCTTGCCAGAGCAAGTATGGGACGCGGAGGACCTGCCCGAGCGGGAACTGTTCCGCGGCCGCCCCTCCGGCTCCGCGATGCCGCTCGTCTGGGCGCACGCCGAGTACTTGAAGCTGGTGCGGTCCCTCGCCGACCGGCGGGTATTTGACTGCCCGCCCCAGACCGTCGCCCGCTACCTCGAGGGCCCGATGGCTCCGCAGCCAGTGGCTTGGCGGTTCAACCACAAAATCCGGCACATCCCCGCGGCCCGGACGCTGCGCGTGGAGACCGGGGCACCGTCCGTGGTGCATTGGACCGCCGACGACTGGCAAACGGTCGCGGACACCCCCACACAAGACCGTGGGTGGGGGGTGCACGTGGCGGACCTCCCCACGGCAACGCTGCATGCGGGCACCGCCATTCAATTCACGTTTCGCTGGGCCCCCGCGGACCGGTGGGAGGGAGAAAACTTCGTCGTGACCGTGGACGCGGACTGAGCAGATGCGACGCGGCGCCCGCGGCCCCGTGCTGCTAGCGCGGCCACGGCCAGCACCGACCCGTGCATCGCTTGCGCCCACGACTACCCCGGGACTTGGTGCTTTTGCCGTTGTCATGCCAAGACGCAGCGCCGCCGCGGGGGCCCGCCATGCCTACTCCGGGCTTGCCGTTTGCGGGACGCCGTCCCCGGTGCTACCGTCTAGCCAACGTCTGACCCTTACGGGTCGGCATCCGGGCAATCTCCAGGGGAGTGGTGCACGTGGCATGGAGTGATCCCAACAGCATCCCAGAACGGCTTCTAATGGGGCCGGGACCGTCGCCGGTGTCATCGGCGGTGCGCCTGGCCATGGCTCGCCCCGTCTTGGGCCACCTGGACCCTTTGTTCCTGGCCATCATGGACGAGGTGGCCGAGCAGCTCCGATGGGTGTTTGGGACCAAGAACCGGCTCGCTCTTCCCCTGTCGGGGACCGGCAGCGCCGGCATGGAAGCGGCCGTCGCCAATTGGGTGGAACCGGGCCACCGCATTTTGGTGGTGGTGGCGGGGTTGTTTGGCCAGCGCCTGGCGGACGCCGCCGCCCGTCAGGGCGGCCTGGTGGATGTGCTGGAGGTGCCCTGGGGGTCAGCGCTCGATCCGGGCCAGCTGGAGACCCGCCTAAGAGAGGCCGCCGCGCCATATGCCGTGGTGGCCCTGGTCATGGCGGAAACGTCCACCGGCGTTCTGCAGCCGTTGGACGGCCTCTCGGACCTGGTCCACCGGCACGGGGCGCTCTTCCTAGTGGATGCGGTGACCGCCATCGGCGGTATGCCGGTCGACGTGGACCGACGAGGGTTGGATGTCGTGTACGCCGGCACCCAGAAGTGCCTGGCCGTGCCGCCAGGGCTTGCACCCTTCACCGCGGGGGAGGCGGCCCTCGACATCCTGCGCCGACGCGCCACGCCCGTCCCCAGCTGGTACCTGGATCTGTCCATGCTGGAGCGGTACTGGGGCGGTGAGCGGTTCTACCACCACACCGCGCCGGTAAGCATGATCTATGCGCTGGCCGAAGGCCTCCGGCGCATCCGCGCCGAGGGGTTGGACGCCCGCTTCGCCCGTCATCGGCGGGCCAGCGCCGCCCTGTGGGCGGGCCTGCAGGCGATGGGCCTCTCTCTGGTGGTGGACGCCGCCGTCCGTCTGTTTTCGCTCACCACCGTTCACATCCCAGAGGGGGTGGACGACACCGTCGTCCGCGGACGGCTGTTGAATGAATTCGGCATCGAGATTGGCGGCGGACTGGGCCCGTTCAAGGGCCGGGTGTGGCGCATCGGCACCATGGGCGAAGGGGCCCAACTGGAGCCGGTGACGCGCGTGCTGTCAGCGCTGGAAGCCATCCTCCACCGCACCGGGGGGGTCGAGGCGGCCGTTCTTGCCTGGCAGACGACGTCGGGCGTCTAAAACGGCGGAACCGCGGGCCAAGCATGCTGGGCCAGCGCGCGCAGCGCCTGCCGCCAGCGGTCCACCCGGTCGGCCACGGACAGGTCTGCCCAGTTGTTTTGGCGCCAGTAATCCTGACCCGGCAGCCCGCTGTTCTGGCTCACGACGACCCCGGTCAAGTCGGGCGCGTCATGCCCGAGGCACCACTGCTCGATAACGTCCAGCATCTGGGGCACTTGGCGCAAGGGGTGCAACCCCCCGAGTTCACTACCCAACTGGCCATAGGTGACCGTCTCTTCCGCACGCGCCCGCTCGACCAGCAGCGGCCACGCCTGACGGGCCAGCAGAGGATAGTCGGCGCCGCCGGCGGTGCTGGGCATGTTGAACCATACGGAGGCCACGGCGGTGGCGGGCACCCACACCCACTGCTGGCCGCCGCCCTGCGGCGGCGCTTTGCCCAACCCCGCCTGTTCCACCGCCCGATAGAGCGCCTGACCTGCCGGTCCGTCGGGTACCGCCAGCATCCACCCGGAACTCACCGGCTGGACCCGCGTCGCGATCGGGTCGGTCCCGTCTTTCAAACGCACGGTGGCGGTGAGCGCCTGCCGGCCTTCCAGGTACTGCTGCAGGGCCTCGGTCAGGATAGAGGAGACGCTGTCCCCCTGGGCCAGCACCTCCGCGCGTTCCCAGAGGGGCAGATCGGTTTCACGAACATACACGGTTTTCTTGGGCACGCGTTCCCTCCTGGCGTGTTTTGCTGCGCGGCGGGCCGACGATGACGACGCGATGCAGTAGCCCTAGTATAGTCGACGCGGCCTCGTCTATAGCGACGCCCCCGAGGGGACGTCTGTCGGAAGCCGGCCCACCTGAGCCGCCACCCACTCTCGGGCGCGTTGCAACACCACGGCCGGCAACTCGGTGGTGTCCAGGCGCAGGACCGGTCCCACCCCCAGCGGTTGATACGGCACCGCCACGCGCGCCGCCTGCTCCGGCAGGTTGTCGGCATCCCGGTGGCCCGCATGGCGCTGGCCCTCGTGCGCTCGGCGGTTAAAGCGGGCGACCAAAAGAGGCGCCGGGGCCGAGCAGCACACCTCCAGCACCGCATAGTCCCAGCGCTGCGCCAAGGCGCGGAGCGACCGAGCGGCCGCGGCGCTGAAGTTGGCCTCGGCCACCACCCCCGCCCCGGTCTCCATCAACAGGCCCAGCGTACGGTCCATCAGATCGTAGCTCGCCGCGCCCAGCGCCTTGGACCACTCCCGGTCGCCGATCCCCAGATGGTCAAACAACAGCTCCTTCAAGTCATCGCGCGACACCAGCGGCCAGCCCAGTGCCATGGCCAGCGGCCGCGCCACTGTGGTTTTGCCACTCCCGGGATGGCCCGACACTACCAAGAGATGGCGCGGGACGTTGAGTGTGTCCTCGACCCCGCCGCTCCCAGCCGGCATCCGACCATCCTCCTCACTCCGTACCGCGCCGTCTCCATATAGTACGATGCCCCGACGCATTCTGGAGGCCTCACGGGAAACACGGCCGAAGGCCGACGCTGACCGTCCGCCGGGAGCCATGAGGAAGGTGCCCCGCATCCTCCCCAGACGCCACCAGAACGCCGCGAGGTTGGTCCTTCGCGGCGTTCTGGTGCGAAACGAAACCTCGGCCGGCCTACCCGTGCGGTTGAGGGTCGCCATGCGGCGGCGTGGGGGCCGGAGGGGGACCCGCCGGCGGTGCCGGGTTGGCGGCCGGGACAAACGGGGCCACCGCCGACATCATGGCCGCGGTGTCAAACGTCCCGAGCCCCGTGTTGTAGTTGTAGCCCGGCGTCTCGGGGTACAGGCCATTGAACCCGGCGACCGGGGCATGGAACGCGGGCGTCGCGCAGATGTACTCGAGCGTGGTGGCATCAGTCTGGCACGTTCCACTCATGTACACGTCATACAGGACGGGGGCGGCGAAGCCCAGACGATTCCCGTACGCCGACTCGATGCGGGCCCACACCCCGAGCGCCAGCGGCGCCGACAGGCTGGTGCCCCCCACGCCAATGAACCCGCCATTGCTCTGGCTGTACACGTTGGCGCCAGACTCCGGGTCGGCGTCCATGGCCATGTCGGGCACGCCGCGGTCGCCCGTGGTCCCAGCCGTCACGGGCAACACTTCCTGCTGCCAGTACGGTGCCGTCTCAAACTGGCTGATGCCTCCCCCGCCCGCATTCCAGGACAGTTCTTCGTAATAGGTGCCGTTGGAGTTGGTCAGCAGCGTGGTGCCGCCCACCCCCACAACGTAGGGAGACGACGCGGGGTAGTTGACCATGGGGAGGCCCGAGTCCGGAACACCGTTGGTGGGCGCCACGGCACACGTGGCGCCCGTGTCCCCGGCGCTGGCAAACACGGTTTGCCCTTGGGCGGCCGCCTCAGCGAAAATCTCATCGTCAATGAGCATGGATCCGTCCAGGTAGGGATAGGCTTCACACTCTCCCAGCGATGCGCTGCCGGCCTTGGCCAGATCCTGGCTGGCAAACAGGTTGAACGCCCGGGCCAAGTCCGAGTCCGTGAGCGACGTGGTGTCGTAGAAGTAGTAATGGGAAACGTTCTGCGCCATCCCGGACGAGAATTGACTGTCCAGGTCCCACTCCAGATTGCCTGCCGTTGACGGGCTGGCGATGCCCACCTGTTCGACCGTCACCGGCACCTGCGGCAGGTTGTTGAGCTTTTCCTCCGTCCTCAGGTTCGACAGCGGATTGGTTAGGTTGCCCTGGGCAAAGGTCGCGATGGTGGTTTTGGAGCCGGTCGGCTGTCCCACCGCCTGATACGCCTGCCAAAATCCCTGCGGGGAGTACTCGTGTGGGTAGTTCGGGAGGCTCGACGTTGCCGTCATGGACGACGCCTTGACGGGTGCGGCGGTGAACTTGAACGCGCTGTTGAGCCCCAACACACCCACCACGATCCCCGAGAGGCTTTCAGGCACCATGGCAGGCGCGGTGTTGGCAAACACCGTGGTGCCGTTCAGGCTGAAGTTCGACAGGCTGGTGTCGAAAGCTGTCTCGGCCTCCGCCACGGTGCCGTGGGCCGTGACCAGAATCCGGTTCGAGGACACCTGAACGTTCGTGAATCCCTGGCTCGCCAGATACTGCACGACGGCGTCGGCGGCACTCGTGGTGGGACCATAGGCCGCCGTGAACTGAGACGGGGTGTACGTCGCCCCAAACTCGGACGAGCTGGGATTGGATGCGTCCGTGATGAACTGGGACAGGGCCGTCTGGTTTCTCAGTGCCAGCCCGACCGTGATGCTTAAGGGCGTGGACCCGGCCACCGCCCCCAGATTGGTGGCACTGCTGAACTGCACCGCTTTGGTGGCCGTAGGCGCCCAGGTACTCGTCGCCGCATTGGCCGTCGCGGGCTGCAACACCGTAGTCATGGCGGCCAGCCCAAGGCTCCCACCAACCGCCAGCACGCTGCGCCACCCTCCCCATTTAGGCTTCGACATCGCCTGCCTCCTCTTAGATTTCTGCTATCCGCTCGTCCTCTGAGCCCCTCGCGCCCGATTCCATGGCGCCAGGCCGACCACCGGGTCACGCCCAGCCGGCCACAGTACCTCAGAAGGCGCGCCATAAGCGTCCTTCCCCACGAGAGTCCGGTGTCGGGGTCTTGTCGGAGCATCACAATATTCGCTGACGCCGCGGCTAAAGTGGGGGGTCGGACGCAACCGACTCTGCGCTATCGCGGTCCCAGGCACTTGGACAGGCCCCGAAGTCCCTATCGCAGTCCACTCAGCATGCATGAGCAAGCCACATTCCCTGACATTGCAGGCTGCGCTGGTTCTGGAAACGCTTCCAGAAATCCGGCCGACGACCCAGGCGGCGGCCGACGGTGGACTGGCCCCCGGCTGTGACATCGCTGGTGCATCGGCTCCCCGACCCGCTGCCCACGGGGTGTGCCGCTGGCGGTGGCGGGGCTCACGGCGGAGACCCCAGCCGCCAACGTAGAGGAGCGCTGCACCCCACTTGAGAAGCTGACGACGCCGCGGGCCGGGCTCAAAAACAATCGGATCTCGACCCTGTCGCCCGATGCCCCACGCGTGCTGGTGGACCGAACGGACGCCCGGACCGTGCCGCTTACGGGGCAGACGGCGTGCGGACCGTGAGTCGGGCTCGCCGGAACGATCCGCCGCGGCCGCCTCGGTGGCGCGCCTCGTGACCGTGACCTCATATGTTTTAGCCGCCTCCCAATGGGCCAAGGCTGTCGGCGTTGCCGGTCCGCCATTGCTGGGTAGACTGGTCGCGTTGTCATCTGGAGGGAAAGGATAGCGCCCGGGGTGTAGGGCAAGCCCATCGACAACGTCCTGGAGCCGTGCGAGTTCGCGGCGATGCTGGTGGTAAACCCCCTGCTGGGGCGCGAGACCGAGATCCAGGGCAGCACGAGCTACACGAGCTGGTGCGCTACCGAAACAGCCTCATCCCGGCCCGGACGACGGAAGTCAACCGCGTCCAAAAGGTTCTGGAAGGCGCCCTCGCCTGCCGGGGGTGGGGCGTCGGGTCGCCCAGACCCTTATCGCCCCATGGGGCACCGACATGCAGCGGTTCCCCTGGGCGGCCAGGAGACCCACGGCCGGATGGTCCGCCTCGATGGTCACCTCGTACACAGGGCGTTGCCGAGCCTGTCCGGCTTCTTCGCCGATGGGCGTGGGCCGAGTCTGGCTCGGACCGCTGCCGAAGCGGGGTTCCTCAGGGACGGCTGGCGATTTTGATACACTTGGGACGGTGCGGGCTAAGCACCCAATCCCTGCGTAAGGAGGGGGTCAGCGTCGCGGAGAAGTTTCCACGGGCGCGGCCTGTTGTTAAGTGGGCTGGCGGAAAGTCGCAACTGTTAGGGACCTACCAGCATTGCTATCCGCCGGGCCTTCTTGCCGGCGCGATTCACCGGTATGTCGAACCGTTTGTGGGCAGCGGTGCCGTCCTATTCGATGTCGCGGCGCGTTTCCCGGGCCTGGAACTGGTGGCGCTCGACCAGAACTCGCGACTCATCGCGACGTATGGCGTCATTCGGGACAATGCGCCCGTGCTCATCGCGCGTCTGGCGGCATGGCAGGCAGAATATTGGGCGGCCGACGACGCCACCCGCACCCAAATGTATTACGAGGTGCGACACCGCTTCAATGCCGGGACAGGCTCGGCCGTTGACCAAGCGGCGGCGTTCATTTTTCTCAACCGGACCTGCTTTAACGGCCTGTATCGCGTCAATCGCCAGGGGCAGTTTAATGTGCCTGCCGGTCGCTATCGTCGGCCGTTACTCAGTGACGGCGACAACCTGTTACAGGCACAGCGCGTGCTCCAGCGGGTTGCGCTGCTCGTCGGGGACTACCAAGACGTCCTGAGTCGCGTGGACGCCCGCACGTTCGTTTATTGCGATCCCCCGTACCGTCCGCTCACGACCACGGCGTCCTTCACCGCCTACGCCGCCGATGCCTTTGGAGATGACCAGCAGCGAGACCTCGCGGCGTTTTGCCGCCAGTGCCGGGCCCGGGGAGCGGCCGTCATGCTCAGCAATTCGGACCCGCACTATGTCGACCCCGACGACGATTTTTTTGACGAGCTCTACCACGACTTCGTGATCACCCGTATCCCGGCCCGTCGGGCCATCAATTCTCGGTCTGATCGGCGTGGCCCCATTCAGGAACTCGTGATTACCACCTACCCGGTGGCGGTGCTCCAGGCTGTCGAGCCGATGGTCGTCCGTGCCTAACCGGGACCTGCTGATCGAGGCCCTGCAGCCGTGGAACACGCCCGGTCTTGCGGTGTACAAAGAGGCGTGGGTCGGTTCGCGGTTCTTGCGAGGGCGTCGCTACGTGGATATCGTGGTCACATATGGGATGCGGTCGATCGGCATCGAAGCGAAGGTGCAATTCGGCGAGGGTACGGCGGACGAGAAGCGCTTTTATGCGCCGGAGGAGTGTCGTCACGCTCCTATTTCCATGATCATCGCGTTCACGGGCTCGCACATCCGGAAAGACATCCCGTCGCAGTGGATTCTCAGCGGCTATGGGGTGGAGGTGGACACCGCGACCGAGCGTCTCGCCATCGTCGACGCCTCCGTGTTCCAGCAACGGGTCCGAGTCGTGCTGGGGATGGACTGGCTCTCGGGGTCAGCCCCATCGGCGGGTCTCAGCACCCGCGTCAACACCGCGCAGCGACGGGATTCCGTGATCTAATCGGCAGGCGGGGAGCCCACCGACGCCCAGGACATCTCGCTCAGGGTCCACCACGCTTCGAGAGGCCTCCCCATCAGTTGGGCGGCGGCCAACGCGTGTGCCAAGCGCGGCGCGGACTGCTCTAGCTCCCACTACGACACCAGGCGATGGCTCACCCCCATCGTCCCACGGTATCCAAGGACAACCCCTGGTGCGCGGCGGGCAGGGCGGAGGCGACACGGCCCAAGCGGACAGCACGAGCGCC
>JAJZWS010000122.1 GCA_021846565.1 Bacillota bacterium | reverse complement strand
TGGTAGACCCGGCGCAGAATGAGGTCGGCTTCGTTGGGGCCATCCGGGCGGCCGGAAAACCGACGGGTTTCGTCCAACTCCCCCACTCCCTCACCTCCCTCGTAAGCCGCTACTTCGCGTTCGACGCGGACAATCCCTGCCGAATTGGCTCGCCAATCCAGCTTTTTGCCGCCGTGAGGGCGGCGGGCAGGCCATCGGGCCGCTTGCCGCCTGCCTGCGCGCGGTCTGGCCGGCCGCCGCCTCCGCCGCCCACCAGCGGCGCCACCAGGGCCACCAGGCGGCCGGCCGCCACGCCCTGCGCCATGGCCGTCTCGCCCACCGCGGCCGCCAGCACGGCACGCTCTGGCGTGCGGCTGGCCAGCAGCGCCACGTCAAGCCCCTGGTGGCGCACCATCGCCTCGGCCAGGTCGCGGAGTGCCTCGCCGTCCCGGTCCGGCAACTCCTGCACAACCGCGCGCCAGCGTCCCAGGGGCTCTGCCCCTGCGGCCAGCCGCTCCGCCTCGCGGGCCAGTTCCGCCCGGCGCCACCCGGCGGCCTGCCGCTCCCAGTCCCGCACCCGGGCCGCCAGCTCCTGCACGCGCTCCTCCAGTGCCTCGCGGGGCGATTTTAACACGGACGCCGCCCGGGCCAGTTGTGCGTCATGTTGCCGCGCGCGTTCGAGGGCGCCCAGACCCGTCACTGCCTCCACGCGGCGCATGCCGCTGCCAATGCCCGTGTCGCTCACCAGCCGAAGCTGCCCGATTTGTCCGGTGCGCTCACAATGGGTACCGCCGCACAGTTCTTTGGAAGCGCCTGGGACCTCCACGACCCGCACCGTTTCGCCGTACTTGTCGCCAAAAAATGCGACCGCACCACCAGCGAGAGCCTGGTCCAGCGCCTCTTCCCGCGTGGCCACCGCACGATCCTCCAGGATCCAGAGGTTGACGCGGGTCTCCACTGCATCCAGCTGCGCCGCGGTGAGCGCCTCAGGGTGG
This sequence comes from Bacillota bacterium, assembly GCA_021846565.1. Classification (GTDB taxonomy): domain Bacteria; phylum Bacillota; class Sulfobacillia; order Sulfobacillales; family JAIMBI01; genus JAJZWV01. The sequence goes on along the minus strand of JAJZWS010000122.1, from coordinate 2,967 downwards.
CTGAAGTCGAACCGGAGGCGGTCGGGCGCCACCAGGGATCCTGTTTGACGGGCTCCCGGGCCCAGCACCTCGCGCAGCGCCGCGTGCAGCAGGTGCGTGCCCGTATGGTTCCGCATGGCCGCGTGGCGCCATTCGGGGTCCACGACCAAACGCACGCGTTCGTCGACCGCGATAAACCCCTCCACCACCTCGCCCCAGTGCCAGATGGCGCCATGCACTTTCTGAACGTCGGTGATGGCCATCCACCCGTGTGGGCCAGCCAGGGTTCCGTGGTCGCCCACCTGGCCGCCGCCTTCGGGATAGAAGGGCGTCGCCTCCGTGTAAACCGCGACGCGCTGCCCCGCCGCCGCTCGGGCCACGCCCTCGTCGTCCTGAACCATCGGGCCCAACATGGCCTCCGCCGTGAGCGTGTCGTAGCCCAGAAACCGGGTCGACGGCATGGGCGGCAGGCTTGCCCGGCCGGTCGCCTGTCCCGCCCGGGCGCGCGCACGCTGCGCCGCCATGGCTTCCGCAAAGCCTTCCAAGTCCAACGTTTTGCCCGCCTCGCGGACGGCATCCTGCGTCAGATCTAACGGAAACCCATAGGTATCATATAGAAGAAATGCCTCGCGGCCGGCAAGTTCTCCCCCCGGGGGCACCTCGCCCAGCATGGCGGTGAGCCGCTCGAGCCCCTCCTCCAGGGTGATATGAAACCGCTGCTCCTCGCCCCGTATGCCGGCGGCAATCGTCTCCAGACCCGCCGCCACCTCGGGATACACCGGCCCCAGGATGTCCGACACCACCGGAACCAGCCGGTGCAGGAACGGTTCCGTGAGCCCCAACAGCCGCCCGTACCGCACAGCGCGCCGCAGGATGCGCCGCATGACATAGCCACGGTCCCGGTTGGAAAACTGAACGCCGTCGGCCATCAGCATGGTGATGCACCGCGCGTGGTCCGCAATCACGCGAAACGGCAGCCCCGCCGCATCCGGCGTATAGCCGCGGCCGGCCAGCCCCTCCACCGCCGCGATCAGGGGGCGCAGGACATCGGTCTCGAAATTGGACGGCAAATCTTGAACAATCGCCGCGATGCGCTCCAGGCCCATCCCCGTGTCCACCGACTGCATCGGGAGCGGGGTGAGGCGCCCCGCCGCATCCCGGTCGTACTGGATGAACACCAGGTTCCAAAATTCTTCGAAGCGGTCGCACTCGCAGCGCCCGATGCCGCAGGTGGGGCCGCAGGCCCACTCAGGACCCCGGTCGATAAAAAGCTCGCTGTCCGGCCCACAGGGTCCCGTGTCCGCCATCTCCCAAAAATTTTCCTCCAGCGCCACCACACGGCCGGCGGGCAGGTTGGTTACCGCGGGCCACAGCGCCGCGCTCTCGGCGTCGTCTGGATGCACGGTCGCCCACAACCGGTCCGCGGGCAGGCCGAGTTCTTCCGTCACAAATTCAAAGGCCCAGGAGATGGCTTCGCGCTTGCCGTAGTCACCGAACGACCAGTTGCCCAGCATTTCGAAGAACGTCTGGTGGCGGGCGGTCTTTCCTACGTTTTCCAGATCATTGTGCTTGCCCCCTGCGCGGACGCACTTCTGGACCGACACCGCCCGCCGGTAGGAGCGCTGTTCGTGGCCGGTCAGGACGTCTTTGAACTGGTTCATGCCCGCATTGGTGAACAACAAGGTCGGGTCGTCTGCGGGCACCAGGGACGAACTGGGCACCACGCGGTGGCCCCGCTCCACAAAAAATTCAATAAACCGTTCGCGAATCTCAGTTGCGGTCATGCGCTCCCTCCGGTCGATCGGCCACTCTTGGGCGAAGGCATCCAGTGTACTACGGCCGCCGCGAGCCGGCCACACCCGACTGGGTGTACTGCGCAGACGTCTGATAGAGAGGAATCATGGCCCCGCCGGCGATCCACTTCGGACCGGGAACCAGCGCATCGCGTGACCGCCTGCGGACGACCCGGCCCCAGTCCATCCCCGTTCGTGCAGCGGTTGTTTGCCGGCCGAAGTGAGAGCGCGGGCCGCGCCGCACCGACCCGGGGAGCCCGGGACACGGCCTGCGACCGATATCCCCAGACCCGGCTGCCCATCGGGGCGGGCCAGGCCGAAGGTGCATGCCAAGGATGGCTCGGACGAGCGAGGCACAGCCGGCAACGTCTGCTGGCAGACTAACACCCTCGCGACGACCAGGCATTCCGTGTCTACCCGAAGTCCTCTCACCATGTGAGGGCTGCCGTGAGCCGTCAGCCATCGGGCGCGCCCCGGGGCCACCCCCCGATACACATGCTCGACGGTGATGCGCACCGCTGCGGCCACACGCACGGCCACCACCATCCCCAGCAAGCCGGCCACTTGCGCCCCGATAAGCACCACCAGCACGATAATCAGCGGATGCCGGCGACGGCCTCCCCCACCACCTGGGGCCCCGGGGAGCGTACCTTCCAGCTGGTGAGTGCCCACAAAACCCGTAGCGCGCCGTGCACGGAGTGTGCAACAGTCCCAGCGCCACCGCCGGCGGCGCTCCCACCACCGCACCGATGTAGGGCACCACATCGCTCAGGGTCGCCGCGAGCACGATGACCACGGGCGTTCCACCAGCACAGCGACCAAGACCTGACCCCGCATGTAGCCGTCCAGCGCCCACTCCAAGTCCCGTCTCCATTTGAACACCGCCGACTGCCAATCGAGCGGCACCACATTCCACACCCGCCCGCCCACGGCGTGGGCGTCTTTCACCGCACAAAACGCCAGCACGGGCGCAATTGCCAACGCCTCCACCGAGGGAACCATCGACATGGCCGCAGTACGCGTGACCCCGCCACATGGGCGATGCGTCCATCCGCATTGGCGCCGAGATGGTCAAGATCCGCGGAGGGGGGCTGGCAGGGGGGCTGATGAAACAGCGCCAGGTAGCGATCCCAGGTGACCTGGGCTTCGGCCGCCAGGGCCGACATCCGCACCAACGTGCCGGCCTGCCGCGCGG
>JAJZWS010000009.1 GCA_021846565.1 Bacillota bacterium | reverse complement strand
GCCAGCCACGCAGCCGGGGCGATCTGTCCATCCGGCCTGGTCTTAAGGCAGGGGCGACGCAGCGGGGCCGTGGATACTCCAGGGGCTTGCGGGCGGATTGGTCGGGCTGTGCGTTCGGCGACGCAGATCCCACAGCGTTTGACATAGAGCCCAACGGGGGTTGACAAGGCTGCGGCGCACGAGTAGGCTCGAGTCGGCAACTGAAAAAGCATCTGGCGATGATCGGAACGAGTAGCCTGGTCTAGGCCCGGCAGCGAGTCGGCGAGGGTGGAAGGCCGGCGGGTACCATTGGGTGAATGGATCCGGGAGCTGCCAACCCAACGGCGGGATTCGCGCCCGGTAGGCTTGGCCGGAATCTTCCTCCGTTATCACGGGAAGGCGATATACGACACAGCTCGTGTCCGTATCGAGTCAAGTGGCCTCGGCCAGAATATGGGTGGCACCACGAAGGATTGACCTTCGTCCCATGCGGACGGAGGCTTTTTGCTATTCATGGGGGGGTTTGCGATTATCACCCAAGCCAAGACGGGACCCCGCGCGACGGGGGGCCGGCCCCTTGCTCGGCCCGACTGCCCGTACCAAGTGTTGGCGGCCAGCTACCCAGTCGACCAGGAAACGCCGGTCACCGCGTTTTTGAAGGTGCGGGGGCTCGGGGCGCACACCCTGCTGGAAAGCGTGGAGGGCGAGTCCAAGGTCTCGCGATACTCGTTCATTGCCGTGGGGAGCCTTGCAACCCTCACTGAGACCGCAGACGGGCGGGCCGTGCTGGCGGGTGAGGCAGGCCACCTGGAGAGCCAGAGCCCCGAGGCATTGCTGCGCGCGGGATGGGCGGCGTACCGGGCGCCCGTGCCCGACCGGCTGGACCTCCCCTACACGGGAGGCGCGGTGGGATATTTCGGGTACGACTGGGTGCGCCGGCAGGAACGCGTGCCGAGCCGCCACCCCGTGCGTGCACCGGGATGGGCGTGGACGTGGCCCTGGGGGGTGCTGGCCTTCGACCACCGCCGGCAAAGCTTGTCCCTGGTGGTCCAGGCTCGCGCGGAAGACGGGGTTGGGTTGCTTGAGCAGCGGATGGGCGACCTGCTGACGGCTCTCGGGGCGGGCCATGTGCCCATGACGGCCGACGCGCGGGCCACCGGACCGGTGGCGTCAAATCTCACCTACGACGCGTACGCCGGCATGCTCGCGAGCGCCCAGGCGCATATCCGCGGGGGCGACGTGTTTCAGGTGGTGCTCTCCCAGCAACTCACCGCGCCCGTCACCGGCGATGCGTTTGGGTTTTATCGCCGGCTACGGCGGCTCAATCCTTCGCCTTACTTGTTTTACCTCGAGCGCCCCGACCTCACGCTTGCCGGCGCATCCCCGGAGATGCTGGTGCGGGTGGCAGGCCATCGGGCCGAGGTGCGGCCCATCGCGGGTACGCGCCCGCGCGGGCGGGATGCGGCAGACGACGAGGCTCTGTGGGCCGGCTTGGCGCGCGACGCCAAAGAGCGCGCCGAGCATGTGATGCTGGTGGATCTGGGGCGCAATGACCTGGGCCGTGTGGCCGAGGTGGGCACGGTGCACGTGGACCGCCTGATGGTGCGCGAGCAATACAGCCACGTGACGCACATGGTGTCCGAGGTGTCCGCCCGGCTCGCGGCCGGCCGCGATGCACTGGATGCGCTGGCAGCCACGTTTCCCGCCGGCACGCTCACTGGGGCGCCGAAGGTGCGCGCAATGGAACTCATCGACGAGCTGGAGCCGGCGGGGCGAGGGGCCTACGGCGGGGTGGTGGGCTATCTGTCCCATGCGGGCGACCTCGACACGGCGATCACCATCCGGACACTGGAAATCCGCGAGGGGTACGCGACGGTGCAGGCGGGCGGGGGCATCGTCGCGGACTCGGACCCGGCCCGGGAATACCAGGAGTCCTTGAGCAAGGCGCGGGCCCTGATTCAGGTGCTGGAAGGGGACGAGGAATGGCGATGACCCTCGTGATCGACAACTATGACTCCTTCACATACAACCTGGTGCAGATGTTGGACGCGTTGGGCGCGCACTGCCGGGTGGTCAGAAATGACACCGCCACCGTCGAGGAGCTGTTGGCGGACCGCCCTGACCGCGTGGTGGTGTCGCCGGGACCCGGCTGGCCCCAGGATGCCGGGATCACGGTGGCGCTCTTAACCGCCCTGCCCGAAACCGTTCCCACGCTGGGCGTGTGCCTCGGCCACCAGGCGCTGGCCGTGGCCGGAGGCGGCACCGTGGGCCCGGCACCGCGCCTCATGCATGGCAAGCCCGACTGGGTGCACCACGACGGTTCGGCGCTGTTTGCCGGTCTCGACAACCCCTTTGAAGCCGGGCGGTACCACTCGCTCGCGGTGACGAGCGTGGCGGGTACGCCGTGGCGAGTGATCGGGCACGCCGACGAAGGCACCATCATGGCCATCGGGCATGCGTCGCGGCCCTGGTTCGGGGTCCAATTTCACCCGGAGTCGATTTTGACCCCCGATGGGGAGCGGCTCTTGGTCAATTTTTTGAACCAGTAGCAACGGCCGACGCCGGAAGACGTGACGCAGACGAGTCAAGGAGGCGAACGACATGCGCGAGTGGTTGGAACGGCTGGCGGTGGGCGACCGGCTCGGTCCGGACGACGCCGAGCGCCTGATGGGGGAGATTATGGACGGCGCGGCCACCAACAGCCAGATCGGGGCGCTGCTGATGGCCTTGCGCCTGCGGGGCGAGACGGTGGAGGAACTCACTGGGTTCGCGCGGGCCATGCGGACCCGGGTCACCCCGGTCCCGGTGTCGCGCCGGCCGGTGCTGGACACCTGTGGCACCGGGGGCGACGGGGCGAACAGCATCAACGTGTCCACGCTGGCAGCGCTGGTCGCCGCCGCAGCCGGGGTACCGGTGGCCAAGCACGGCAACCGGTCGGCCAGCTCTCGGTGCGGCAGCGCAGACCTGCTGGAAGCATTGGCGGTGGCCATTCCTGACAGCGCCGCCGAGGCGGGGCGCTTAGTGGACGAGGTGGGCTTTGGATTTTTGTACGCCCCGATGCTCCACACGTCGATGAAGCATGCCATGCCGACCCGGCGCGAGCTGGGGCTGCGCACCGTCTTTAATCTGCTGGGACCGCTGACCAATCCGGCGGGCGCGGAACATCAGCTGCTGGGCGTGTTTGCACCCCAGTGGGTCGAACCCGTAGCGGCCGTGCTGGCCGAACTGGGAACGCGCCACGCGCTGGTGGTGCATGGGGGGGGCTTGGACGAAGTGTCCGCGGAGCACGTCACCCTGGTGGCCGAAGTGCAGGGGGGTCGGGTCTCGACGTGGCGCATTGACCCGGTGGAGGTGGGCATCGCCCCCGAGCCCGCCGCCGCGATTCGGGGCGGCGCGCCCGCTGAAAACGCCGCCATGGCCGAGGCCATTTTGTCCGGGATGCCCACGCGGGGCACAGAGACCGTCATTCTGAATGCTGGAGCCGCCCTCTTGGCGGCCGAGCGGGTGGCGTCTCTCGTCGACGGAGTGGCGGCGGCGCGGGACCTGATGCGCCAGGGAGCCGGGGCCACGGTGCTGGCGGAGTTGCGCCGGCGGTCGGGGGAGGTGAGCGCATGAGCGGTCCGACATCGGCACGGATGCTGGCCGAGCGCTTTTTGCCCGCCCTGACCGCGTCCGCTGCCCACCGCGCGGCGGCGGCCGCCGCCAATGCACCGGACCTGTGGGCGGCGGCCCGGCGGTTTTCGTCCCCGCGGTCCCTCGCGCAAGCCCTCGGTCGCACCTCGGGGGTGGGCCCCCCCCTCGCCATCATTGCGGAGTGCAAGGCGAGGTCGCCGTCGCAGGGCCGGCTGGTCGAGCAGTACGACCCGGCCGCCCGGGCACGGGCCTACGAGCGGGCCGGCGCACGCGCCGTCTCCGTTCTGACCGAGCCGGACTTTTTTGACGGCGACTTGGGCCATCTCACGGCCGTGGCCGCCGGCGCCGAGGTCCCCGTGCTGCGGAAGGACTTCTTGCTGGAGCCGGCCCAGGTGGCCGAAGCGCGCGCACATGGCGCAGACGCCGTGCTGGCCATTGTCCGGATTTTAAGCGATGGGCAGCTGACGGGGCTGTTGGCCGCTGGCGCAGAGCTGGGGATGGACGTCCTCGTGGAGGTGCACAACCGCGAGGAACTGGCCCGCGCGGTGGCGGCTGGGGCGCGGCTGGTTGGGGTCAACAACCGGGATCTGGATACATTTGAGACTCACTTACGCCGTGCGCTGGAGCTGGCAGCGGCGTTGCCGTCCGACGTCACAGCCGTGGCCGAAAGCGGCATCCGGACCGCCGAGGACCTTGCCCGCTTGGCGGCGGCCGGCTATCACGCGGCGCTGGTGGGGCAAACCCTCATGCAGGAAGGCACCGCGCTGTTGGGACCGGCGCGATGACGGGTCCGGTCGCGATCAAGATCTGTGGGCTCGGGTCATCTGAAGAAGCCGGGTGGGCGCTGGAGGCGGGCGCCGACTTTGTGGGGGCGATGCTGGCGGTCAGTCCCCGCCGCGTGTCGTTCGAGGTCGCGGCCGGCATGGCCCGCACCTTCCCCGGGCGGGTCGTGGCGGTGGTGCGCGGGGTGCCGGACCCACTCTGGAACCAGCTGTGGGCCGTGCCGTGGGGGGGACTCCAGGTGTACGACCGGCCCGTGGCCGCCTGGATCGCCCGCGCGCAGGCGCAGGGGGCGCTGGCCATCGAACCGGTGGCGACCCGTGGTTCAACCGAGTCTGACGTGTGGCTCTGGGACGGCCCCGTGCCCGGCAGTGGCCAGACGTGGACTCGGCCCGGGGTTTCCCGCCCCGACCACCGCCTGTGGGTGGCGGGGGGCCTCACCCCGGCCAACGTGGGAACCGTGCTTACGCGGTGGCGGCCCGACGGTGTCGACGTGTCCAGTGGTGTTGAGCACGCGGGCGTGAAGTCACGAACCTTGATTCAGCAGTTTGTACAGGAGGTGCGGCGGTGGGAGCAGACACGACACACCCCGTCGGAGTAGAGCTGCCCAAAGGCATTCGTCCCGGCGGCCGTGGCCGCTTCGGGCCCTTTGGCGGCCAGTTCGTCCCGGAAACCCTGATGCCGGCGCTTGCAGAGCTGGAGTACGCGTATCGGGCGGCGCGGCAAGACCCGGCCTTTCGGCAGGAATTGGCGCACATCCTGAGCCGGTATGTGGGGCGGCCGACACCCATCACGGCGGCGGAGCGACTGTCTGAAGCGGTCGGGGCCGCGGTGTACTTGAAACGCGAGGACCTGTGCCACACCGGGGCGCACAAAATCAACAACACGGTGGGCCAGTTGCTGCTGGCGCGCCGCATGGGTAAGACGCGCGTCATCGCGGAGACCGGGGCTGGCCAGCACGGCGTCGCCACCGCGACGGCGGCCGCGCTCTTAGGGCTCCGGGCCGAGATTTACATGGGTGCCGAGGATGTGGACCGGCAGGCGCTGAACGTCTACCGGATGCGGCTCTTGGGGGCGGAGGTGCACACGGTCACCTCCGGCAGCCGGACGCTCAAAGACGCGACCAACGAGGCAATTCGCGACTGGGTCACCAACGTGCACCACACCTACTACGCCATCGGGTCCGTGGTAGGGCCCCACCCCTACCCGACCATGGTTCGGGACTTTCAGGCGGTCATTGGGCGCGAGGCACGCCGTCAAATGCTGGCTCTCGGCGGCCCCCCAACGCATGTGGTGGCTTGTGTGGGCGGAGGCTCCAACGCCATGGGGATCTTTCACGCCTTTCGTCGGGACCCCGTGGCGCTGGTGGGCGTGGAGGCGGCGGGCGAAGGGCTCCACTCCGCGCGGCATGCGGCCAGCCTGTCGGCTGGCACCCCCGGGGTGCTGCACGGGGCCCTTAGTTATTTGCTGCAGGATGCGGATGGGCAGATTCGCCTGGCGCACTCGGTATCCGCGGGGCTGGACTACCCGGGGGTGGGACCCGAGCACGCCCACCTGGCGGCTACGGGCCGTGCCCAGTACGAGGCGGTGACCGATGACGCGGCGCTGGCCGCCTTTCATGAGCTGTCGCGCCTCGAGGGCGTCATTCCGGCGCTGGAAAGTGCGCACGCGGTGGCCTGGGTGTACTCGCGCCGCGGACACTGGCCGAATGGCGCGCGGATCCTCGTCAACCTGTCGGGACGGGGAGACAAGGACGTGGACCAAGTGGCCAGGCGGGAAGCGGCCGCCAGCCGGATGGGAGGTGGCGCGGATGCCTAACGCGGGCGGAGGTCGGGCAGCCGTGCGGCGCCTGGAGGCGGTGTTCCGGGGGCGCCAGCGCGCGGCGCTGATGCCGTATCTGACTGCGGGTTTCCCCGATTTGGACAGCCTGCCCGCGCTGCTGGCGGCACTGGCCGTGGGTGGCGCGGACGCTGTGGAACTGGGCATCCCGTTTTCGGACCCGCTGGCGGATGGGCCGGCGCTCCAGGCCGCCGCCACGGCGGCGCTGACGGCGGGCTTTACGCTGGACGGCTTGTGGGACGTGCTGGAACGGACGCTGCCGTCATTTCCCTTACCCGTGGTGCTGTTGACCTATGTCAATCCGATTCTGGCGCATGGGACGCTGCGATTTGTGGAGCGGGCGGTCGCATGCGGGGTCACCGGGCTCATCGTGCCCGATCTGCCGTGGGTGGAATCCGGACCTCTCCGCCGCCTGACGCGGGATCGAGGGTTGGCGCTGGTGCCCATGGCCACGCCGAATTCACCTGAGCGGCACCTCCAGCGCATTCGCTCGGGGGAGGGATTTGTGTATGGCGTGTCCGTGACCGGAGTGACTGGGGTGCGCGACCAGTTGGCTCCGGACGTGCTCGCGTTCGCATCGCGGCTGAAGGAGGCCGTCCGGCTGCCGGTGGCCATTGGGTTCGGCATATCCACGCCGGAGCAGGCGGCTCGTGTGGGCACGGTGGCGGATGGCGTCATCGTTGGCAGTGCGCTCGTGTCCGCTATGATGCAGGATCCCGTCCACGCCGCCGGGGTGGCCACCGCGACCGTGCGCGCATTGCACGCGGCGCTGGACAAACAGGAAGGAAGGGGTCCAGAATGACGGCCGTACTGACACCGCCGGCGCTCGTGACCCAAGCGTCGGGCGGCAGCGCAGAGGCGGTCGTGGAGAGGCGGGCAGCCCGGGTGCCGTTTCCGTTGGCCAGCCGGGAGGTTCATCCGGACGATACGGTGATCACGCTAAGGCCCGGGGTGGAGTTGGGTGGGCGCCGGGTGCTGCTGATGGGCGGCCCGTGCGCGGTGGAGAGTGAAGCCCAGCTCATGGCCACGGCCGAGGCCACGGCCCAGGCTGGCGGCCGCGTACTGAGGGGGGGCGCGTTCAAGCCGCGGACGTCGCCGTACAGTTTTCAGGGGCTGGGGTCAGAGGGGCTCCGACTGTTGGACTTAGCCCGGCGTCGGTTCGGCCTCGCCATCGTAACCGAGGCGATGGATGAAGACGGCTTGGCCCGGGTCGCCGAGGTGGCCGACCTAGTGCAGATCGGGGCGCGCAACATGCAGAACTACTCCCTGCTGCGCGCCGCCGGGCGCATCCGAAAGCCCGTGCTCCTGAAGCGCGGCTTGTCCGCCACCCTGGAGGAGTGGCTGTTGGCGGCCGAGTATGTTTTGGCGGGCGGAAATGCGGACGTGGCGCTCTGCGAGCGTGGCATCCGCACGTTCGCGCGGGAGACCCGCAACACACTGGATCTGTCCTCAGTGCCGCTGGTCAAAACCCTGTCGCACCTGCCGGTGGTGGTGGACCCCTCTCACGCGACCGGGACGTGGCCGCTGGTGGCGCCCATGGCCCGGGCGGCCGTGGCAGCCGGCGCCGACGGCGTGCTGGTGGAGATCCACCCGGAGCCGGGGCAGGCGCTGTCGGATGGGCCACAGTCGCTGTCCCTGCCGCAGTTTGCCGAACTGGCGGCGACGCTGCCGCTGATCGCCCGCGCGGTGGGACGAGATGTGTGACTCGCTGGTGCTCGAGCGCGGGCATGTGCCGGATGCGGCGGTGGTGGTGCCCGGCGACAAGTCCCTGACCCACCGTGCCATCCTGTTCGGGGCGCTGGCCGACGGGCGCTCGCACATCGACGCCGCGCTGGACGCCGACGACACGCGCTCCAGCGCCGGGGCCGCCCGGGCGTTGGGCGCTGGGGTGGACTGGCCCGCCGGGGGCCCGGTCGCCGTTGTGGGCCGCGGGGCCGCCGGCCTCCGGGAGCCGGCGGACGTGGTGGACTGCGGCAATTCGGGCACCACGCTCCGCCTGATGATCGGCATCGCCACGGGCATTCCGAGGGGCCTCACCGTGCTGACCGGGGACGCCTCGCTACGGGGACGGCCGATGCGGCGCGTGGTGGAGCCGTTGGCCCAGTTGGGTGCCCATGCGTGGACCCGGACCGACGGGGCGCCCCCGGTCGCGGTACGCGGCGGTGGGGTGGCGGGCGGCCACGTCGGTACCTCCGTGCCATCCGCGCAGGTCAAGTCCGCGCTGCTGTTGGCCGGGCTCCTGGGTCGGGGAGCCGTGACCGTCACGGAAGCGGTCCCTACCCGGGATCACACGGAACGGCTCTTGGTCCAGATGGGCGCGCGCCTCCAGCGCGTGGGGTTGGCCAGCACCATCGATCCCGGACCGCTCGCGCCGCTGACCTATCGGATTCCCGCCGATCCGTCGGCGGCCGCCATGTGGTGGGTGCTGGCGGCCCTCACCGGCGGTCGGGTGTCCACCGCCGGCGTCTTGCTGAACCCGACGCGGACCGGCCTGTTGACCGTGCTGCGCCAGGCCGGCGTGGCCGTGGCGGTGGAGGTGGAGGAGGAACGCCCCGAGCCGGTGGGCCGGGTGGTGGTGCGGGGGGCCGGCGCGCTGCGTCCCATCCGGCTGGCCGCCGCGGCCGTGCCAAGCCTGGTGGACGAGGTGCCGCTGGTGGCCCTGCTGGCCACGCAGGCCCATGGCCACTCCCGCCTGGAGGGATTGTCTGAGCTTCGCGTGAAGGAAACCGACCGCCTGCATGCGGTGGCGGTGGGACTTGCCGCGCTGGGAGCTCACGTGGTGGAAGGGCCGGAGGCTTTGGACATCGAAGGGCCCACGCCGCTCAAGGGCGCGCTGGTGGACAGCGGGGGGGACCACCGGCTGGCGTTCACATGGGCCGTCGCAGCCAGTGTGACCGACGGACCTGTCCGGTTGGCCGGCGCTGCCGCGGTCTCCGTGTCCTACCCGGCGTTCTGGCGCACCCTCGCCGAGACGGGGGCGGTCACGGTCCACGACCCATCGGGGGAAACGAAAGCAGGCAAAAACATCCATCCCCCAGCGGTGCATCAACCGCCGTCGCCGGGCCACACTGGGAGTGGAGCCGTGTGACCAAGACTCCGCGGCTACCTCCGGTTTCTCCTCTCGGACGGCCTATCCCCCGGTAGGCCGTCCTCGACGTGTCTAGCGTGGTCACGGTCTCTTCCCGTCTTGGCGGCCCTCCGCTATCGTGGAGCCGAACGTCGGTGGTGTGTGGGAACGCCGTGCGGCATAACCCCGGGGGGAGGAACCGTGGATGAGGGGATCCAGCGCTACGCTGGTGCGGGAGGGTCGTGTGCTGACGCCCGAGGGGTGGCGGGTTGCCCGTCTGGAAGCAGACGGCCCGCGAATTTCTTCCGTCTGCCCGCTGCCCACCCGTGAGGACGAGCCGCAGTGGCCCCGCATCGTGCCCGGATTCGTGGACCTGCACTGTCATGGATCGGATGGCATCGACGTGATGGCGGCCCACGCGCCGGAAGCCTGGGAACAGTTGTCGCGCGGCTTGGCACGCCATGGCGTCACCGCGTTTTTGGCTACCGTGCTGACCGCGCCCCTAGACGTCATGGTCGCGGTCGCTCCGCCGACGGTCGAGCTGGCGGGGGCGCAGTGCATCGGCGTACACTGGGAAGGACCGTACCTGGCCCCGGGGTGGGCCGGGGCGCAGCCTCGCGCGTGGCTCCGTCCGCCGGACCCGGCCGAGTTTGGGGACGTATTGGGCACCAGGTCCTTGGCGTTGGTCACGCTGGCGCCCGAACTTCCGGGCGCCCTAAGGCTTATCGGCATGGTCCGCGCCCAAGGCGGGTGGGTCAACGTCGGGCACAGCGGGGCCACCTATGAGGATGCGGGCCGCGCGTTCGACGCCGGGGCGGACGGCGTGACACATGCCTTCAACGCTATGCCGCCATGGCACCACCGCCGGCCCAGCCTGCTGGCCCAGGCCATTGACACGCCGACGGTCTGGATCGAGGCCATCACGGACGGCGTCCACCTGCATCCGGCCACGGTGCGGCTTTTGGGGCGGGCCGCACCGGGCCGCATCGTGGGCGTGACGGACGCGAGCCGCCTCGCCGGCACCAGCGAGCCCGAGGGGGACCTCGGAGGCCATCCGGTCCTGGTGCGCGACGGCGCCGCGTGGCTGGCACGCCAGCCTGACACGCTGGCGGCCAGTGTGTTGACGGCGGACCAAGGCGTGGCCAACCTGATCCGGTGGGGCTGGTCATGGGACGATGCGGTGCACGCGTGGAGTAGCGCACCAGCCCAGCGCATGGGGTTTCACGACCGGGGGCGCCTGGCCGTGGGCGCCCGGGCCGATTGGGTGGTGCTGTCGGATGACGTCCAGGTTCGGGAAACGGTCGTAGGCGGGCGGGTGGTGTACCGGGCGGACGAGAGGACGCCGGCCCGGCACCCGTCGAGCCCGGTGCCGGGTTGACGTCCGAGAGCCGGGTACCGGCAACGGCGGATCCACAACGGACCGGAGTGATGCGATGAAAGACCTGAGGGCGGGCCGGCCCTTGGCGGGTTGGGCCTGGTGGCGGTCGCGTCATGCCCGTTGGCCGGCTACGGCTTTCCCTCGCGTCCCCGCGGCGTTAGGGGCTGGACGGCGTGGGAAGAGGCCAGGCACGCGCTGCGCCGGCCGAGGTTGGGCACTGGGCAACGCCGTCCGTCCGGGATGATGATTGATCCCGGCCGGTTGCCCATACTATATTGAAGCTCGGACGCGAGACAGTGTACTCCAGTGGAGGAGCCGTAAAACATGGCGAAGGTAGTCGGAATCGATCTGGGCACCACTAACTCGGTGGTGGCCGTCATGGAGGGTGGGCAGCCCACCGTCATTCTGAACGCGGAGGGCAGTCGACTGACCCCGTCGGTCGTGGGATTCAAGAAAGATGGCGAGCGCCTGGTGGGCCAGCTGGCGCGGCGGCAGTCGGTCATGAACCCGGAAAACACGGTGTTTTCGGTCAAGCGATTCGTGGGCCGCCGCTACGGTGAAGTGGCTCAGGAGCGCAACCGGGTGCCGTACCACGTCGTGGCCGGGCCGAACGACCAAGTGCGCATGCATCTTCCCAACGCGGGCAAGGACCTGACCCCGGAGGAAATCTCCAGCATGGTGCTGGGAAAATTGAAGACGGACGCAGAGAAGTACCTGGGCGAGGGGGTCACCCAGGCGGTCATCACGGTGCCGGCGTACTTCAACGACGCGCAGCGCCAATCGACCAAAGACGCCGGGCGCATCGCCGGGCTCGAAGTCCTCCGCATCATCAATGAGCCCACGGCGGCGGCACTGGCTTACGGCCTGGACAAAAAGACCAACGAGACGATTCTGGTGTGGGACCTGGGCGGGGGAACGTTTGACGTTTCGGTGCTGGAGGTGGGGGATGGCGTCTTTGAAGTCAAGTCCACCGCCGGCGACACGCACCTGGGCGGGGACGACTACGACATGGCGATCGTCGAATACGTGGCGGACCAGTTCCGCCGGGATCACGGCATCGATCTCCGGACCGACCGTCAGGCCCTTCAGCGTCTCATCGAAGCCGCGGAAAAAGCCAAGATCGAACTGTCGTCGGTGACGGAGACCCAAATTTCCATGCCGTTCATCACGGCTGACCAAAGTGGGCCCAAGCACCTGGAAATGAGCCTCACCCGGGCAAAGTTTGAGGAGTTGACGCGGGCACTGACCGACCGCACCACCGGTCCGTTCAAGCAAGCCCTGGCCGACGCCGGCTTGTCGGCCCAGCAGATCAATGAGGTGGTCCTCGTGGGGGGGTCCACTCGCATCCCGGCCGTCCAGGAGCTGGTCAAGCGGCTCACGGGCAAGGAGCCGCACCGCGGTGTGAACCCGGACGAGGTGGTCGCGATTGGGGCGGCCATTCAGGCCGGCGTGCTGGCGGGCGATGTCAAGGATGTCGTCTTGCTGGACGTGACGCCCCTGTCTCTCGGCATTGAAACCCTGGGTGGCGTAACCGAAGTCCTGGTCGAGCGCAACACGACCATTCCGTCCCGCAAGAGCAAGGTGTTCACCACCGCGGCGGACAACCAAACGCAGGTGGAGATTCACGTCCTGCAGGGGGAACGGCAGTTTGCCCGCGACAACCGCACCCTGGCGCTGTTCAAGCTGGAGGGGCTGCCCCCCGCCGCCCGGGGCATTCCCCAGATTGAGGTCACCTTCGATATTGACGCCAACGGCATTGTCAACGTGTCGGCCAAGGACCGGGGCACCGGCCGCGAACAGCGCATCACGGTGACCTCCAGCACCCAGCTGTCGCGCGAGGACATCGACCGCATGGTTAAAGACGCCGAAGCCAAGGCGGACGAGGATCGGGCCGCGCGCGAGCTGGTCGATTTGAAAAACCAGGCCGAGGGCATGGTCTACGCGACGGAAAAAGCGCTGACGGATCTGGGGGACAAGGTGTCTGCGAGCGACCGCCAGGATGCCGAGGCAGCGGTCGCGGGGATGAAGGAGGCGCTGGGCACAGACGACCGCGACCGCGTGCAGTCAAGCTTGACGCAACTGACGACCGTGAGCCACCGGCTGGCGGAACAGGTGTACAGCCAGGCGGCCAGTGCGGCCGGGGCGGCTCCGGATGGCGACACGGTGATCGACCAGGATGCCTCCCCGGGGGGCGAGCCGGCGACGGGGGACGGGGCTCCCAGCGAACCATAGTCACGCGGCGTGGAGGGGCGCTCGGGCTGGGCACACTCTCCGCCGCCGGGGGCGTAGCGCATGGAACCCTACGAGCTCACCACGACGGCCGCGGCGGCGCTGGCGACTCGGCCGACCGGGTGCGCGGCGCCCTCGGTCCCGTGATTGGACGGGACGTGACTCGCCGCGTCGTGCAGGTGCTGTCCCGCCGGACCAACAAAGAGTCCCGTGCTTATCGGTGAGCCTGGCGTAGGCAAGACGGCCGTGGTCTCGGGATTGGTCCAGCGCATCATCGACCGCGATGTGCCCGACGGCTTGCGGGACCGGCAGGGGCTGGCGCTGCACGTCGGCGCGCTCGTAGCGGGCGCGAGATACCGCGGGGAATTCGAGGACCGGCTCAAGGCGGTGCTGACCGAGCTCAGGGACCGCGCCGGAGGAGTCATCCAGTTCATTGACGAGCTCGGCGCTCATGGGTGCGGGCCGCGTGGAAGGCGGCCTCGACGGCGCTAACCTGCTGTAGCCCGCGCTAGCGCGGGGGATCTGCGGGCGGTGGGGGCCACCACGCTGGACGCGTATCGCCGCTATATTGGGAAGGACGCCGCCTTGGAGCGCCGCTTCCCACGTGTGCGCGTGGAGGAACTCACGGTGGACGACACCATTGCCAGACGATGGGCGCCTGACCGATGGCCAGGGGCGGACGGTCGATTTTCGCCGTGCCGTGATGATTTTCACATCCAATCTGGCCAGCGACGTGATTCTGGAAGAAGCGGACGCGGCACGCCGTCGCCAGCTGGTGATGGAGGAGGTGGGCGCGGCATTTCGCCCCGAGTGGCTGAACCGGCTGGACGGAGTGGTGCTGTTTGAGCGTCGGGAGCTGGATCACGTGCGGGCCGAGACCCAACGCCAGATCCAGGAGGTGGCGGGTCGACTGGCGGGGCAGGGGTGGCGCTCCCGGTCGACGACACGGCGCTCGCCTGGCTGGTTCGTCGCGGATTCAGCCCGGCCTACGGGGCCCGGCCGCTTCGCCACGTGATGGACCGCGAGCTGGCCGACCCGCTGGCCCTGGAGGTGCTGGAGGGCAAGCTGAAGCCGGGCGACGCGGTGAACGGCGCAGCGGGAACCAAGGGGCTGCAGTTCCCCCACGCCCCGGATGGCCTACGGCGGGCGTTGCCCGCCGCCAGCGAGCCAGCGGACGGCGAGCCAGTAGAGCGCCCCCGACGCGAGTAGCGCGACGGCCGTCGCCTGCCACTCCGGCAGCGTCCCCCCCAGGGTGCGCACCAGCACCGGCCACAGCACCACGGCAGGCAGCGCGGCCAGGCCGGGCGCGGCCGCGCCGGCCAACAAAGCGGGCCGGTGAACGAATCGGTGGAGTGCCGCCCCGGCATTCAGCAGGGCCGCCAGAACGAGGCCGCCGGCGATGCCCCACACCATGACATGAGGTCCCCAGCCCGGCCGGCTTCCCAGCCAAAGAATCGCCGCCAACTCCAGGCCGGCCGCAAGGACGTCATGATAGAGGGGTGTGGTCATGCGCCCCAGCCCCCTCAGCCCGCCCGCGAGCACAATGTTGAAGTTCATGGCCAGCGCGCCAAGCACCAGGGGGTGGAATAGCCCGGGATCCATATGCGTAGCAAACAGCAGGTTGTTGACCCGGGGTCCCAGGACCCACAGCAGCCCAGTGACCGGGAAGCACCACAGCGCCGTGACCGAAAGTGCCCGCCGCATCTGGACCGCCTGGAGGTCGGGGTGGCCCTGGTCCGATGCGATGGCCGGTACTAGGTTCGTGGCCAACGCAAACGAGAGCGCGCTCGGGAAAAACACCAAGGGCATCACCATGCCCGCCAGCTGGCCAAAGAAGCTGACGGCCGCCAGCGGCGTCATGCCGCCGGCCATCAGCAGGCGGGGAATCATCGCGGCCTCCACCAGGGCCATGGCGGACGACAGCAGGCGGCCCAGGGTGACGGGCGTGCCCAGGCGGACCAGCTGACCCGCCAGCGTGCGCATCCGCACAGGGGGCCTCTCGGTGTCTTCAGACCGAAGCCGCCGGAATCCCCACAGCATGAGCAGGAGGCTCGCGACTTCGCCAAGCGGGATTAACAGCACCGCGGCGAGCGGCCCGCGCGGCATCCAGAGCGCCGAGGCCCCAAGGACCAGCAGAACGAGCAGCCCGAGCCGCGTCACCTGCTCCACCACCTGCGCGGCGGCCGGGACGCGCATCCGCTGGCGCCCAAAGTACAAGCCGCGGAGCGGGGCCGACAGACCCACCGCCACCACGGCGGGGGCAATCAGCACCAGCATCGGGGCCAGGCGGGCATTGTGATACAGGATGGACGAAAGCGGCCCGGCCAACAGGATGAGCCCCACTGTCAGGGGAGTGGCGACGCCTCCGCCCAGCAAGAGGGCGGCACGGCCGAGCCGCCGAACGTCGGCGCGGCCCTCCGCCACCAGCTGGGACACCGCGACGGGCATCCCCCCGGCCACGATGGTCACCAGGGTCAGGTACAGGGGAAACACCATTTGGTAGAAGCCGAGCCCCTCGGCCCCGAGATAGCGGGCCAACAGCAGGCGGTATACCAGTCCCAGGCCCCGCGACACCAGCGCGGCCGCCGTGAGCGTGAGGGTGCCCCGCCAGAGGCGCTCCACCTTGGCCAGCCGCATTCGCCTCCCCGGACACGCTATGACGGGACGGCTACGGGATGAACCCCGTCCCCGCGTCCCGTCGCGCCGGGTCTGCGGGGCGTATACTCAGGCGCGAGAGGGAGAGCACCGCATCCAGGGCGGGGAGGTGGTCGTAGAGTGCGACGGTGGACGGTGGTCATCGGATTGGCGGCCCTGTTTTTGTGGTCGGCCGTTCAGGTGGTGGGCTTTTACCGCCAGCACTGGGGGGACATCGTACGACTGCCCGCCATCACGGAAGCCGCCATGCGGCGCCACGATGCGGAGCCGCTGGCTCTGCCGGCGGTGTCTCCGTGGTTTCTGAAGGCCCTGATTGCGACGGAGGACCGAACGTTTTACACCAATCTCGGTGTGTCCATTGAGGGCGTCGTGCGGTCCTTTTGGGTAGACCTCCAGGAAGGCGCGTACGTCCAGGGGGGGAGTACCCTCACGCAGCAACTGGTGCGCGACCAGCTGCTGACCACGCGGAAAACCTTTCGCCGGAAATTGTCTGGGGCCTTGCTGGCGCTGGCAGTGACGGCGCGGTACCCCAAGCCGGAAATCTTGGATTTGTATGTGAACCAGGTTTATCTGGGCAACGGCTATTGGGGCGTAGGCCGCGCGGCGCAGGGCTACTTCGGTATGCCGGCCCGCCGCCTGTCGCTGGCCCAGGCGGCCGTGCTGGCCGGTCTTCCGCAGGCGCCGTCGGCTTTGGACCCGCTCGTGCACCGCCAGGCAGCACGCCAACGTGAGTGGGTGGTGTTGGAAAACCTGGTCGCCGTGCACGACCTGACCCAGAGCCGCGCGCACCAAATTTTTCGGATGCCCCTGCATCTGGTACACTCCCACACCTGATCGCACCGTTCGCCCGACCGCGCATGTGCCGCGCCCTCCCGGGAATGCTGGGACATACAGTCACGTTTGGGAGACGGTGCTCGTGAAATTTCAGGCTGTGAACGTGCAGACCGATATGGCGGTGGAGGCCCGGGACCTGGTGCGCGGGCGGTCCCGTCGCGACCTCCCCGGCGTGCGCGTGCATGAAGACCGACGCGACGGCATGTTGGTGACCCGCGTGCATGTGGTGAGCGATGAGGCCGCGCGCCTGATGGCCAAGCCGGTAGGCCACTACATCACGCTCGACGTCCCTCGCTTCAAAGAGCGGGACAGCGACTTGCGGGACCGTGTAGCGGAGGTGATGGCGGAGGTGCTCACCCCGCTGTTGGCGCGGCCGTTGGGAGAACACGTGCTGGTGGTGGGCCTGGGCAACTGGAACGCCACGCCGGACGCGCTGGGTCCGCGCGTGGTGGACCGGCTTTTGGTTACACGGCATCTGGATGCCGTGGTGCCCGCCGACATTCGGGGGCGCATGCGGCGCGTGTCGGCGGTGGCGCCGGGTGTGCTCGGCACCACCGGCATTGAAACGGTGGACATCATTCGCGGCATTGTCCGGGAGGCCAAGCCCGACCGCGTGGTGGCGGTCGACGCGTTGGCCGCCCGCAGTCCCTCACGCCTCTTGGCGTCCCTGCAGGTAGCGGACACGGGCATCCATCCAGGATCCGGGGTGGGCAATCGGCGCGAAGGGATCACCGAGGAGACCGTGGGGGTCCCGGTGATCGCGATTGGCGTGCCCACCGTGGTGCTGGCGGCCGGCATGGTGTGGGAGGTGATGCGGCGCCTGGCGGCCACGCTGCAGGACGAGGCCGCGTTTCACCGAGCCTTCGCCGAGATGGAGCAGGACGACCAGCGGCGGCTGGTGGACGAAGTGATGGGCCCGGAGCTGGGGACGTTGATGGTGACCCCCAAAGAAGTCGATGTCTTGGTGAATGACATGGCCGATGTATTGGCCGATGCCTTAAACCGCGCCCTCCAGCCTGACTTGGACCGTGCGGAGTGGGCCTAGAGGCGAGCGGGCGGCTCATAAGAATGGACGGCTTGCGCCGTCCATTGGGAGAAGTCCTGAAGGATCCGGGTGCGCCCGACCTCGGAAAGGGTCTAGTGGCTGCGACCGGCCAACTGCTGCTCCGCCATCTCGATCATCTTGCGCACCATGTGGCCGCCGACCGCGCCGCACTGGCGGGCCGGGACATCGCCCCAGTAGCCGTCGTCCGCGCCAGAGATGCCCAGCTCGTGAGCCAGTTCGTACTTGAACTGGTCCAGCGCCTTCTCCGCTCCCCGCACCAATGCGCGGTTGCCAGTGTTGCTTCCTTGCGCCATTGTTGCTCACCTCCTACGCTGCTAGTGTTTCCGAACATCCCGCCGCTACCCGCGGAAACGGTTGACGTTTCATCCACCCGAATTTGTGGGTCAGCGGCCCGGGCGGCGCGCGCTCGTCCGGCCCGCCAGCGACTCCTCGGCCATTTCAATCATCTTGCGGACCATGTGGCCGCCGACCGCCCCGCACTGGCGAGCCGGAAGATCGCCCCAGTAGTTGTCGTCGGGAATCTGCACGCCAATGTCGCGCGCCGCCTCGTATTTGAAGTTGTCCAACGCACTTTCCGCGCTGCGAACCAGGGCCCGGTTGCCCGTGTTGCTGCCTCGTGCCATGTCTGTCACCTCCCAAACTTATGCTGGTGCTAGTGTCCCGTGGGTCGACATGAATATGCCCGAGGACGGCGCCCGGGGAGGGGAGCCGTCTGGCACCGATGGCGGACGCTGCCATCTGGGGCGGTCACGTGGGCTGACGGCGACGGCCCCGCACACGGGGGCGGGCAGACTCGGCCCGACGCGCCGGCTTCACCATCTTCCCCGGGAGCATCTGCTGTTCGTTGATGAGCCACCAGGACAAGAGCGCCACGGCAAAAGCCAGGCCGGCGGCTCCGAAGAAAATGATCGGGCGCACGCGCATCGCCAGGGCAAACATCGGGGGCCCCAGCGCCACCCCGAAGAAGCGCACCGACCCGTAGAGGCTGGTGACCACACCGCGCTCGCTGGTGGACGTGGCACTGGTCACCAGGGTGTTGATCGCCGGGAGGGCCGCGCCCGTGCCGATCCCCTGGAACACCAGGGCGGGCATCGCCCAGAACGGATTGAAGATGACGCCCTCGGCCAGCATGGCGCAGCCGATCAGGCCAAGTCCGCCGGCCACCACCGGGCGCGACCAGCGGGCCAACCGCGCCTGCATGACCGTGCCCGCCAGGTACGACGCGACCGCCGAAAACAGGACGGGGACGGCAATCAGAAGCCCGCGAGCCATTTCCCCCACACCATAGGGATGCTCCAGAATGTCCGCGAGGTAGGACAGGACCCCGAACAAGATAAACAGGACAGTGGCTCCCCCCAGAAAGGTCACCAGCAGCGACGCCGCCTTGCGTTGAAAGACCCGGCGAAGTCCCTGCCAATACTGGTCCATGCTGGCGGCCTGGGGTCGTTCGGGGGACTCGCGGATCACCAACCATACCGCGGCCGCCACCGGAAAGCTCAGCAAGCCATAGACAAAGAAGGGCGCAAACCACACGGCCAGCGCGACCGCGGAGCCGGCAATCGGGGATACCACCTTGCCCAGCCCGTTGGAGGCTTCGAGGGTCCCGAGCGCCTTGACCCGCTGCTTGCCGTGGTACATGTCCCCGGCCAGCGCCATGGCCAGCTGGTACGTGCCGCCGGCCCCGATGCCCTGGAGGATGCGAAAGCCAATGATAAATGCGTATGCATGGGGCACCAGCCAGCTGGAGAGTCCGGCCCCGAGTCCCGCCAAGCCGTAGACCGCGAGCGCGGGCACCATGACAATTTTTCTTCCGACGCGATCCGACAGCGCTCCCGCAAACGGGATGACGATGCCGGCGGGAATGGAAAACACTGTGATGACCAATCCCGCCTGCAGCAGGCTCACGTGGAGCACCGCCATCAGTTTGGGAAGCACGGGGATCAGCATGGAGTTCCCCAGCACCATGAGAAACGGCACCAGCGACAGGACCAGGAGTTTGGAGCCGTCCTGTCCGCCGGCGTCGGCCGATGTGTCGGCCTGGGTCGACATGGACATTCCTCCCATCAATTTACGCCATGGTATAACGTGTCCGCGCGCACGGTGCCTCACGCGTCCAGTGTCACGCCGGCCCCAACCGCATAGCGTGCAAGCGCCGCCCAGAAGCGACTGGGCGTTCGGCGCATCACCCAGGGCGAACAGGAGGGGTCGCGATGGCAGACAGCGATCGGGCATGGGTCGGCATCTTGGATTTTCCAGCGGCCGACCGCGAAGCGCGCCCCCGGGAGCGCGGCCTGACGATGGTGATCGACAAAGGCATTGGGCTCACGGGCACGCGCGACCTAATGGAACTGGCGGGGGACTATGTCGACCAAGTGAAGCTGACGTTCGGAACGTCCGCCTTTTATCCCTATCGGCTGCTGCGCCAAAAGATTGAGTTGGTGAAGTCCTACGGCGTGGACATTTTTCCCGGTGGCACGTTCCTGGAACTGGCGCTCATGCAAAACAAGCTGGAGGCCTACCTGGAGCGCGCGGAAGCGCTGGGGTTCACGGGCATCGAGGTATCCGACGGCACCATCACCATCGATGCCGCCACGCGAGCCGCGACCATTCGGCGGGCCCGCGCGTTTGGGTTCACGCTGGTGGTCAGTGAAGTGGGCAAGAAAGATCCGCGGGACCAAGTGCCGGACCTCAAACTGTGGACGCAGGTCGAGGACGACTTGGCCTCCGGCTCGGACCTGGTGATCGTCGAGGGCCGGGAAAGCGGCCAGGGGGTGGTGATCTATGATGAGGCGGGACACATCCTGGAACAGGAGCTGGAACAGATGGTGAGTCATGTGTCGCAGCCGGGCCGCCTCATGTGGGAGGCGCCACAAAAAGCGCAGCAGCACCAGCTGGTCATGCGCTTTGGCCCCAATGTCAACTTGGGCAACATCGCCCCCGACGAGGCGCTGGCGCTGGAGGCCTTGCGGGTGGGACTCCGCGGAGACACGCTCCGCCAATACTTTCTGACGGTGTCTGACGGAGCCGCCACCGCGCGCACCGCGGTCGTGGGGGTGCCACGCTGAGCCGGCGCGTCGCGGCGGTCGCCCGCGTGGAGGACTGCCCCCCGCTCGGACCCCACGATCTGGCCGTCGTGTTCGACGTGCTGCGCATGAGCACGGCCATGCTGTCGGCGGCAGCGGCAGGCGTCGCCGCCATCTTTCCGGTGGCGACCGTGGAGGCGGCCTGGAAGCGGGCCCAGGACTTCCCCGGCGCGTGGCTCGCGGGCGAGCGGCACAACCGGCCGCCCGCAGGATTTCAGCGGGGCAACTCACCCGTGGAGTGGGCCACGCCGGTCCCGCAAGGAACCCGGGTCGTGTGGACCACCACCAATGGCACTCGGGCCCTGGAGCGCGTGGCGGATGCCGGCGCCGTGCTGGTCGGGGCGCTCGTCAATCGCTCCGCGGTGGCCCAGGTCGCAGCGGCTTGGCCTGGCCGCGTCGTCCTCGTGGGGGCCGGCCGAGAAGGAGGCGCGTCGCCGCCGGACTGGTGGGGTGTGGGGGCGGTGCTGGCCGCACTGGCTCGAACCGAGGGAGACCCCAGGGCCCAGGCGGCGCAGGAGGCTTATGCGGGCGTGGCCGACCACCTGGGGAGAGCGCTCGCCGCGTCGGATGAGGGCCGTGGTCTCGAGGCGATGGGCTACGGTGCCGATGTGGCCTGGGCCGCCAGCCTCGACCGGGTGCCGATCGTCCTGCATCGTGCGGCCGACGGCTGGCTCACCCCCGTGGCGCCGGCGTGTCTTTTTGCCTCCCCGCCCTAATAGGAATCCCCCGGGGCGGGAGGGTGCCGCGGAATGCTCACCATGGAGAACATCTCGCTGGTGGTGCTGCTGCTGTTGGGGCTCGGGGCGCGCTCCAGCCTGGTGGCAGCGGCCGCCGCCATGCTGCTGGCGGTTCGGCTGGCGGGACTGGGATTTTTGCTGCCTAGCATCGAGCGCCGCGGGGTGGAAGTGGGGCTGCTGTTCCTGACGCTGGCCATGCTGGTGCCCTTTGCCCGTGGTCAGGTGTCGGGCCGCATGATTGTCCGCGCGCTGACCTCGCTGCCGGGCCTCGTCGCCGTGGCGGGAGGGGCGCTGGCCACCCTGCTGAATGGCCGCGGGCTGGACCTGCTAGCGCACCAGGGTGAGCTCATGGTTGCGCTCATTGCCGGATCCATCATCGGCATTGTGCTGTGGGGCGGGATCCCCGTGGGTCCCCTGATGGCCGCGGGTCTCACCTACCTGCTGCTCCAAGTTGTTCAGCTGTGGCAGCGCTGACCAAGTGTCCGGCGGCAATCCGCCGGAGCTGCCAAGGAGGGACCATGGGACCAGAACATCTGTATTTGCGCGGCATGGTGGGCATCCGTCTCCTGTCGGGCTGTCTGGAGCTCACCGGCGCCGTGCTGATGTGGCGTCTGGGCCGACTGGACGCTGCAGTGCGCGTCAACAGTGTGCTGGGCCTGGTGGGCCCGGTGGTGCTGACTCTGACCATGCTCATCGGGGTGGCCGGCCTGGCGACGCGCCTGCCGGTGGGCAAACTGTTGTGGATTGGCGCCGGGGTGATGCTCGTTTTGGTGGGCACCACCCGGTAGCCTCATTCGAAGGGCGCCCGGGCGGGGTACGCCCCTGGCCACGGCCGGTCAACGCGCCCGGCTGGCAGACGCCCCGAAGGTCCCGCGCCGGGCCCGCCACCGCGCGACAGCCTGGCGCCTGGGCTTTCGCGGCCAGCCCAGGGCCCTCGGACCTCCCAGCGCCTAGACGTGAGTTGCCGTCTAGTGGGCGTCCCGCCCGCGTCTGCCATGATATACTCAATTCCGACGAGGAGGAGTCGAATGCGCGTGGTCGGGGGCGCGTTGGCGGGAAGGCTCTTACAGAGCCCGCGCGGCACGGCCACCCGACCCACCCTGGATCGGGTGCGCGAAGCTCTGTTCAACGTCCTGGCGCGGCGTGTGCCAGGGGCGGTCGTCCTAGATCTGTACGCCGGCACCGGGGCGCTCGCGATCGAGGCGCTGTCGCGCGGGGCCCGGCGGGCCGACTTGGTGGACCGCGATCGGCGCGCATCGTCGGTGGTGCGCCGCAATCTGGCCAATCTGGGCTTGGCCGACCGGGCCACCGTGTGGACCCTGCCCGCCGAGCGGGCAGTCGAGCGCTTTGCTGCGGCCGCCTTTGATTTGGTCTTTCTAGATCCGCCCTGGGCGGACGGGGTGGCGCCACCGGTCCGACAATCGCTCCACCGGCTTTTGCAGCCCGACGGGCTGGCCGTGGTGGAGTATGAGGCCCCCGCTTCGGCGGGGGATTGGGAACAGGGAGGCCTGGTGGTTATGGACCAGCGACGGTATGGACGCACCCATCTGGTGTTTTTGGCCCCAACGACGTCGTGAGCGCGCGCCGTGCGGTGTACCCGGGGTCCTTCGATCCCGTGACCTGGGGCCACGTGGACGTGATTGCGCGCGCGGCCGCCCTCTTTGACGAAGTGTACGTGACGGTGATGCAACACCCCGACAAACCCGGGTGCTTTTCGGTCGCGGAGCGCTGGAACTTCTTGGAGGCGGCGGTGGCCCCTTGGCCACACGTGCGGGTCGACGCCAGCGGGGAGTTGTTGGCGCTGTACACGCGCCGGATTGGCGCGCACGTGGTGGTGCGCGGGGTGCGGGATGGCCGCGACTGGGCCTCGGAGGTGTCGATGAGCTGGATGAATCACCGACTGAATCCCGACTTGGAAACGGTTTATCTGATGGCGGCGCCGGAGTGGGGCCATGTGTCTTCGTCCCGCGCACGCGAGCTGGCCCGCTACGGCGCTCCACTGGACGCGCTGGTGCCGGACGCAGTGGCCGCGGCCCTGGCGCAGAAATTCCGACCCGCTGCCGAACGAGCGACGCAGCCAACGACAGTGACGGAGGCGAACGAGAGTGACGGAGGCGACCGAGATCGAGAGCGCGAACCCGACGGGTCCAGCGTTTGACCCCGAGATTGTGCATCTGATCGACCAGGCGGCGCATCTCGTGGAGGATGGCACCCGCGTGCCACTCACGGGACGGACGGTTGTGGACGGCGAAGGCTTGCTGGCGCTTCTGGACCACATGCGCCAGGCGCTGCCCGAGGACATTCGCCGGGCGCGCTGGGTGCTGGAGGAGTGCGAGCGGGTGCTGGCGGTCGCGCAGCAGGATGCTGAAGCGGTGGTGGAGGCCGGACGCGCGCGGGCGGCCGAGCTGACGGCGGAGTCGACGGTGTTGCGCCAAGCCCGGGCCCACGCCGAAGACACGATGACGCAGGCGCGCGAGCGCGCCTTGGAGATGCGCGCGGGGGCGCGCGGCTATGCGGACGACCTGCTGGCCCGGGCCGAGAGTGGCTTGAAGCGTCTCCTCGAGGAGGTGCAGGCCAACCGGGCACAGCTGGGACCGCCCGCGTAGGGGGACTGGGGCGTGGAGAGACCCTATGCGTATCTGGTCACGGCGCGACCCGAGTCATGGGAGCTGGCGCTGGAGGACATCCGCGCCGTGGACGCCGGTGCGCGCCTCGGGGAGGCGGTGGCGCCCGGGCTCTTTGTGGTCGTGTCCCGCCGGGACCCGGAGGCCCTGGCGGAAGTCTTGCGCCGCGATGGCCCCTTTGTGCGCCACCTGTTTCCGATCCACCAGCGCGTGGCCGGGCCCTGTCAGGCGACCGGGGTGGCGGCCGCCGCGTGCGATGCGGCGGCCGCGCTCGACGTCGGGCGGCCTGTCGCTGTCCAGGTCCGGGCGCTGATACCGGGTGTCGTAGGGGAGGTGCGGGCGGCCGTCACTCGGGCTTTGGCCGAGCGGGGCGTAGTCCCCATCGCGGGGGAGGCCTCCCAGGTTCTGTCGGTGGTGGTCAGCGCCCAGGCCTCCTGGGTGGGGGCGTCCCCCGCCGCGCACAACCTCTCGTCGACCGCCGGCGGGGTCGTCGGGTTTTCGGATGCCGCGGCGCTGGTGAGCCGGGCCGCCGGCAAGCTGTTGGAGGCGTTTCAGGTCTTTGGCCTCCCGCGGCCGACCGCGGGGCGGGCGCTGGACCTCGGCGCCGCGCCGGGCGGGTGGACCCGGGTGCTGCTGGACCGCGGGCTGGCGGTCGTGGCCGTGGACCCCGGGGCGCTGGACGGCCGGCTGGCGGGTCATCCGCGGCTCACGCACTGGCGGGAAACTGTGCAAACGTACACCGCCCGACCGCCCGACGGGTCGTTTTCGCTCATCGTGAACGACATGCGCCTTGGCGCCGCGGAGAGCGCACGGCTCATGTGCTCGCTGGCGGATCGGCTCGACGACGGGGGATGGGGCGTGATCACCCTAAAGTTGCACGAGACCCGGCGGCGCCGCCAGATGCGCACGGCGCTGGACGCTCTGGGACCGGGGTTTCGAGTCATCGGTTGCCGCCAGCTTTATCACAACCGCTCGGAGGTGACCGTCGCCCTGGGCAAGCGCTGACCGTTCCCGGCGGCGGCGGGGACACAAACGCGAAGGCGTACA
The DNA here is from genome assembly GCA_021846565.1 of Bacillota bacterium. GTDB lineage: Bacteria > Bacillota > Sulfobacillia > Sulfobacillales > JAIMBI01 > JAJZWV01. Next base: position 47,340 of record JAJZWS010000009.1, on the reverse strand, counting down.
CTAGCGGTCACGGAACATGACGTGGCGTGGAGGAGGGATCTTCATGAGGCGGCGGACATTGTCGGGGGCGCGGCGCCGGTGGACGTGGAAGCAAAAGCTGGGGGGGGGCTTGGCCGCCCTGGCGGTGGTGGCCGGAGCCCTGTGGCTGATTCCCACGGGGTACACCGTGTACGCTCCCGGCATCACCGGGTACCTGCCCGGAATGGTGCGGGTGAGCGGGGCCCACGCGCCGGCGCGCGGCACGCTGCTGATGGTGGCGATCTACGTCCTGCCGGCCAATGCCCTGTTGTACCTGTGGGCGCACGTCAACGACACCTATCAGCTGATGCCGACGGCCGCGGTGCTGCCCGACATGAGCATGAGCCAGTTCGTCCAGGTGTCCCTCGCGCAGATGCGCGGCAGTCAAGAGGACGCGGAGGTGGCCGGCGAACGGGCGGCCGGCCTGTCCGCTCGGGTCGTGGCAGAGCCGGGACTCCTGGTGCTGGGTGTGCTGAACCATTCCTCGGCCCAACACCAGTTGGTTCCCGGCGCCACGATTCTGACGGTGAACGGCCATCCGGTGAGCCTCGCCAACGACGCAGCCTTGATGCAACGCTATCGGGTCGGGCAGGTGGTGTCGGTGGAGGCCCGCATCAATGGCCGGCTTCGCACGTTCCCGGTCACGCTGATGCACCTGCCCGGCGACCCCGTACCGGCCATCGGGGTGGAGGTGACCACCCCGGTGCGTTACCTGATTCCCCGACCGGTGACGTTTTCGGTGCACAACATCGGCGGTCCCAGCGCGGGGATGATGTTTTCGCTGGAAATTTACCAGCAGATCACCGGCAAGAATTTGGCGCGGGGGCGTGTGGTGGCGGGCACGGGTGAGATTACCCCCACGGGACAGGTGCTGGAGATCGGAGGAATTGCCGAGAAGGTGATCACCGTGCACCGCGCGGGCGCCACCGTGTTTCTATGCCCGAAAGCCAACTATTCCAAGGCGCTGGCCACAGCTCGGGCGCACGGGTACCACATGACCATCTACCCCGTCACCACGCTGGCGCAGGCGATCGCGGACTTAGGCAAACCGTCATAGGGGGCCCCCAAAGGGGGGACACTAGCCCCAACACGCCAGCGGGCCCGAAGCGGGTGGTGGCAAAAGTGGGGGCAGAGTGATGGCGAGCGGCCAAGAGCGCGAGGATCCTCAGCAGATGCGGCGGGTGGTTCAGGAAGCTGTGCAACAGGCGCTCGCGGAACGCGCAGAACGGTCGTCGTCCGCGGCCACGCCGACGCGCGAGCAGATTCGACACATGGTGGCCGAAGAAATCGCCAAGAGCACGCACCGACCCGCGAGCAGTACCTCAGGGTCGTCGGCGGGCCAGTCATCTGGATCGTCCAGCACATCCAACCAGTCGTCCCAGAAGACGTCCCACCACAAAGCGGGGTGGAGGCGGTTTCGCCAAGGCTCGTCGTCGAAATCCGGGAGTTCGCCGGTGGCCGGGCAGGGGCCGGCCCACGAGTCCACCGAGTCCGTGGCCCAGGTGCTGGGACAAGCACAGTGGCAACTGTCCGAAGACCTGTCGGCCAACTTGAAGGAACTTCGGCGCGTCATCAACCAGAGCCAGGAAATTGCCCGCAAGATTGAGCAGGTGCTGGGCCAGGGCACGTCGGGCCAAAGTGAGTGATCTACCCCGGGGCCTCTCGACCGTCCTGGTGAAGCATGCCCGCCTGTTTGCCCCTGACCCTCCGCCCGAGGCGGTGGTCGACATCCTGATGGTGGGGGATCGCGTGGCGGCCATCGGCCTCGACCTCACGACCCCGGCGTTTGCGGCCGACCCCACCGAGCTGGATGCGGAGGGGCGTATTGCGATCCCCGGTCTCATCGACCAGCACGTTCACATCGCGGGCGGTGGCGGCGAAGGAGGCCCCCAGTTCCGCACACCCGAAATCCCCGGCCAAGACCTGACGCAGGCCGGCATCACCACGGTGGTGGGGGTCCTGGGCACCGATGGGGTCACGCGCAGCATCCAGGGGCTTTTGGCGAAAGCGCGAAGTCTTTGGGCCGAGCATCTCCGCGTGTACGTGTACACTGGGGCCTACCAGGTGCCGACGCGGACCGTCACGGACACCCTGCGGTCGGACCTGATTCTCATCGATCTGGTCGTGGGGGTGGGGGAAGTGGCGGTCAGCGACCAGCGCGGGAACCATCCCAGCGTACGGCAGCTGGCCGAACTCAGCGGCGAAGCCCGCGTCGGTGGGCTCTTGGGCGGCAAGGCCGGCGTGCTGCACGTGCACGTGGGGGACGGGCCCGGTGGCATCGATCCCTTGGAGCGTGTGGTGGCGTCGGCAGACGTGCCGCTGGACACGTTGGTGCCTACCCACCTGAACCGCAACCAGGCGCTGGTAGACCAGGCTATTCGCTGGACCCGCGCGGGAGGGTGGGTGGATTTTACGTCCGGGATTCGGCCGGACCGCCACGACCGGCTCGCGGTGTCGGCCCACGAGGCCTGGCAGCGCGTGCGCGCGGCCGGCGTGCCGATGACGCGCGTTAGCTTTAGCTCCGACGCCCAAGGATCGGCCCCCTTGTTCGATTCGGCGGGGCATCTGGTGGGGGTCGGGGTGGGCCGCGCCGATTCGCTGATCGAGGAGGTGCTGGCGCTGGTGGACGCCGGGGTGCCGTGGACCGATGCCCTGGCTCCCGTCACGACCGTTCCGGCGTCCATCCTGCACCTGGGCGCCGTGGGGCGCGTCCAGCCCGGGGGCCCCGCCGATGTGGTGGTGCTGGAGGGGAAGCGGGTGTGGCACCTAGTGAGCCGCGGCCACGTGCTGGTCCGTGACGGCATGTCGCGGCGCCTGTCGCCGTTTCTCACCAGCGTTGGGTAGCCGGCGCCGGCAGCTGGCGCGCTACCGCACGGTGGCGCTGGTGCTCGTGCGTCACGGGTTCGGGCAGCTGGGCGCAACCCTGGGACTGTCCCCCTGGGCTGCCGATGGCGCGCCGATGCGGTGGGCGGGGTGCGGGCGCGCCGGCGGACTGGATGGAGCGCATCCCCTGGGTGCTGGCCGATCTCGGCCGCACCTTCATCAAGCTTGCCAGTTGGCCTCGACGCGGACGGACCTGCTGCCGCCCCGGCTGGTGGCCGCACTGGAGCAGCTCCAGGACCACGTGGCGCCGATATCCATGGGCGACGTCGAATCGGTGCTGCGCCATGCCTGGGGTACCGATCCCGCCAGCGTACTGTGGCTGGACCCCACGGCCCTAGCGTCCGCGTCGATCGCGCAGGGGCACGGAGGTCAACTGCCCGATGGTCGGTGGGTGGCGGTCAAAGTGCGTCGACCGGGAATCTTGGCCACGGCGCAGGCAGACGGGGACATCGTGATGCGACTGGCGGCGGTGGCCGAGGCCCGGTTCCCGTGGGCACGGCAGTACGATGTGTCTGGGTTGGTAGGCGAGCTGGTGCCGGCGTTTCTGGCGGAACTGGACCTCACCACCGAGGGACACCACACCGAAGAGGCGGCTCGTCTGGCCCGAGCGGATCCCGGCGTCCGCATCCCGGACGTGGTGTGGGAGCTGACCCGCCCCGAGGTGCTGGTCATGACGCGCCGGGATGGGGCGAAGGTCACGGAGCGCTCGGACTTGGAGGCGCGGGGGCTCGACCCCATGACGTGGCGACCCGGCTGGTCCACACGCTCTATCGACAAATTTTCGTCGACGGGTTCTTTCACGCGGACCCGCACCCGGGCAATGTGCACGTGGACAAAGACGGCCGCCTCATCCTGCTGTATTGGGGGATGGTGGGGCGGCTCTCGCGGGTCATGCGAGAGCACTCCATCGACCTGCTGCTGGGGATGGCCCGGGGCAACAGTGCGCTCGTCGTACGGGCAATCCGGCAGCTGGGTGCGGTGGCGGGCGAGGTGGACCGCGCCGGGTTGACCATGGATGTGGAGCGGCTGCGCCGCCGGTACTACGAAAGCGCGCTGGCCCAGTTTGCGTTGGGTCAGGCGCTCAGCGATGTGCTGGGCTGGCCGCTCGGCATCGGATCCGCATTCCCCGCGAGCACGCGTTGTTGGCCAAGGCCGCCGTCACCCTGGATGGCCTGGTGCGCCGTCTCGACCCCGACGCGTCGCTGGTGGAGCTGGGCCGGCCTTTGGTGGGCGAGCTGCTCTGGGCCCGGTTTGGCCCGGCCGCGGCGACGCGGCATCTTGAGGACCGCGGGCTTGAGTGGCTGGCGCTTCTGGACCACCTGCCGGCGCACCTCGGTCGGGTGTTGGACCGGGTCGAAGGCGGACTCCTGCGCGTCGCGCTGGAGCCACAGAATTTCGCCCGGCTGCTGAATCACTGGCAGCGCCTCGTCGACCGCGTGGCCCGGGCCATGGTGGCCAGCGCGCTGGTGGTGGGGACAGCGCTCGTTGTCCATCGCCAGACGCTCGACCACATGCTGGGCGCGCCAGTGGGCGAGTATGCCTTTTTGGGGGCGGCCGGGCTGGCGTTAGTTGTCCTGGCCGGCGGTCTGGGGCGCAGCGGCTAGCCGGGATCGGACGCGGAGCCGCGGAGGGACCATCAGGTTGGGCCGGAGCCCCAAGACCACGTGTTGTAGCAGTGGTCGCCCCGGTGCGGGACACCGATATTTGGGCACAATGCGCGAAGCTGACCGGACGGGAAGGTCCGGGTCAGCTTTGCTCGGTTGAGAATCGGGGGCCCGTTCCTTGCGGCGGCAGAGAGCGGGTTGCCATATCCTGCGCAGTTTGGTTGGTGCTGCGACATCAGCGGTGGGCGCGAGAGTGCGGGGGCGACCCCATGGGGTCTTTGGCGGGACCCGGGTGGCGGAGACCGCCCTAGCGGTGGGGGACCCGACGGTGACGGCCTTTCCGAGTCCCGCGGCGCTGGTGAACGGGATCGGCATGCCTCCCCAGAACCATGAGAGTGCCGGCCAACGCTTATCCAGCCGGACCATCCCGGAACCGGGCCTTCCGCGCGACCCCTGTCGACGTGACCGCCGAATGGTGCGCACCAAGGGCAAGCAAAGGGCGGCCGTCCTCGGGACCCACACCCTCGCCGTCGACATCGGGTACCTCCTCGCGCGGGAGACCCCCTACGTGGATCAGGGGGTGGACGCCTGGGACCGGCGGGAGCAAGACCGGGTGCGGCGCCACGCCGTGAAATGCGTGGAATCCTTGGGGTACCAGGTCACCCTCACCCCCGCCTCGATACACTCTGTACGGGCGCGAATGTGCGGAACAGGTTGAGGACGGGTCTGATGCGGTTCCCCCCGATCATGTGGCGGCGTGGGCCGGGTTGGCGCCCGGCACGGCGGCCCACGGCGGACAAGCGCCCCCCGCAAGGGGACCCGTGCTTGGTGAGCCGCCTTGGGCAGAGGCGTGGGCGGGCCGTCACCCCACGGCGACGTTCTTAGGGGCGCTCTACCAGCGGGGGCTACAATGGATGCCCAAACTCGGAGCCATCCCCCTCCGCACCATCCGCCGGATCGAGCGTCTCGGGCATCGCGTGAGCGCTGAGCCGCGGGCCCCCGCATCCGGAGGGCGGCCGACCGCCCGCTCAAGACACGATCAGGGGGCCTCAGGTGGGCGTGCCCCTCCACCATTCTCCCATTGTCAGGGCAGACCCGGGCGTTCGCCCGGGGCGGTGCCCCGCCGCCCGACGACCAGGCGGCCGCCTCCAGGCACGGCCCTCCTCGGCGGCGCCTCTTGGGGTCGTGCAGCGCTCTGACTCTTCGAAGCCCCTTACGGATCGGCTGGGGCTTTGACGTTGTCGTGGGTCGGAGCCCGCGCCGCGTTGACAGCGCGCGCGCGCTTTCGATAGTGTGGATCGGGAGTCCCGGGGATTCGACGGGAAGGCCCGAATCGCACAAGATCAGGAGGCGTCGTGAGATGGCATTGTCCGGAAGCAAAACCGAAGCCAACCTAAAGGAAGCCTTTGCCGGTGAGAGTCAGGCCAACCGTCGATATCTTTATTTTGCCCGCCAGGCCGATGTGGAAGGGTACCCGGACACCGCGGGTTTGTTTCGTGACGTGGCCGAGGGCGAGACTGGCCATGCCTTTGGGCACTTTGAATATCTCGAGGAAGTCGGAGACCCCGTGACCGGGATGCCGGTGGGCAGCACCGCGAAGAACCTTAAGAGCGCGGTCGAAGGTGAAACCTACGAGTTCAGCCAAATGTACCCAGGATTTGCCAAGACCGCCCGCGACGAGGGCTTTGACCGCATCGCCGAGTGGTTTGAGACCTTGGCCCGTGCCGAGAAGTCCCATGCCGGCCGATTCACGAAAGGACTGGCCCGGCTCGATCAAGACGACTAGGGACCGACGGGGTGTGGAGGGGCGGGGTGGAGATGGAGTATCGTCTGACGGCACGCGAATATTGGGACGAGGCGGCCCTCGACCGCGACCTGAAGCAAGCATTTGACATCTGCAACGGGTGCCGGCTGTGTCATGACCTCTGCCCGTCATTCCCCGCACTCTTTCGGTTCGTCGAGGAACTTGAGGACGAAGTGGAGCGGCTCACGCGCAGTCAGATGGAAACCGTGGCGGAGGAGTGCTTTCAGTGCAAGATCTGTGCGCTGAAATGCCCGTATACGCCGCCGCACCGGTTTGACTTGGACTTCCCTCGACTCATGTTGCGCACCAAGGCGCAGCGCGTGCAGCGCGTCGGCCTGTCAGCCGACGATCGCTTTCTGGGGAATCCGGAGCGCTCCGGCGGATGGGGAACGGCGCTGTCCCCCCTGGCGAACTGGGCATCGCGGCGGCCAGGGGTGCGGAGTGTGCTGGCACGGCGGACGGGCATTGATCCGCGCCGCCGGTTGCCGCCCTACGCGGCGCGCCGGTTCTCCCGGCGGGTGGCGGGGCGACCCGTCCCCCCATCGCCCGACGTGGTGCTGTTTGCCACATGCACCACGGAATACAACTACCCGGCGGTGGGGGAGGCGGCCATCCGCGTGTTGGAGCACCAGGGGCTGTCGGTGGCCACGCTCCCGGGCGAGCGGTGTTGTGGGATGCCGGCCCTGGACGGGGGGGACGCGGCGGGCGCACAGGCACGCGCTCACGCCAACCTCGCCGCGTTGGCCCCTTACGTGGCGCGCGGCGTGCGGGTGGTCGCGCTCCAGCCCACCTGCGCCTACGTGCTGAAGCGGGAGTATCCGTTCATGGTGGACGGCGCCGTAGCCCGCGACGTGGCCGCCGCGGTCGTGGACGTCACGGAGTTGCTGGCAGAACTGGTACAGCAGGGCAAACTGGCCGATGACTTTCAGCGTGAGGTGGGTCCGGTCACTTATCATGTGTCTTGCCATACGCGGATGGAGGGAGGGGGGCCGCGGGGACGCCGGGTCCTTTCGCAAATTCCTGGGACGACGGTCACCGTGGCGGAGGCGTGCGCGGGCATCGACGGCACGTGGGGGTTGAAGGCGCACCACTACGAGGCGGCTCAACACGTGGCCGCCCGGCTGATGGGCGCCTTGGCTGAGCGGCCGGGCGACCTGCCTTGTTCCGACTGCAAGCTGGCGGGTCTGCAGATACAAGAGGCGGGGCAAGCGCCCCTGCATCCGGTCGAGGTGTTGGACCGCGCGTACGGATTGTCCTAGGCGGATCCGGAAGCGACGCGCGGAGATGGAGGGAGGTGGCTATGCGTCGGGTAGCGGTCGAGGAACTGCTCGGGCTGGCGGAGTATCAAACTGCGCGCGATCAGATCCGGGACGACATCATACGATATAAGCGGACGCGCCGCGTCGCATTGGGAGACTTGGTGTCCCTGCTGTTTGAAAACCACCGGACGCTGTGGTTTCAGACCCAGGAAATGCTGCGGGCCGAACACATTGCGGACCCCATCGCGGTGGCCGAGGAACTGGCGGTGTACAACGACATGCTGCCCGCGGGCTTGGCGCTGGCCGCGACGCTCTTGATCGAGATCCCGGACTCCAGCCAAATCCCGGCGGTCTTAAAGCGCCTCACAGGCGTCGAGGACCACGTGGTCCTGTGGCTGGACGATCAGAGCATTCCGGCCGCTGCCGAACCAGGCCGGTCCAAAGAGGACAAAACCAGTTCGGTGCACTATCTGACGTTTGCCTTGTCGCCCCAGCAGGGGGCGCAATTGCAGGACCCGACCACGGTGGTGCAAGTCGGCATCCGGCACCCGGGCTACACGGTCCAGACCACGTTGCCCGAGGCGGTGCGCGCCAGTCTCGCGGCGGATTTGGACCTCGGGTAGGGACGGTGTCGGTCGGCTTTGACAGGGGGACGCACCCTCATTATAATGACCAAAGTTTTGTGAAGGTGGCATCGTGGCATGCCGATGGAAGTACGCGTGCGGGACGTGAAACGATGGGCGGGCCGCCGCATCGCCGTGCCGCTCGAAGGCGACTGGCCGGCCGATCTTCAGGAACTGTCGGAGTGGCCCGTGGTCGGTTCGGCATCAGGTGAAGTCGTGGTGGACAACGGAGGCGACTTTCTGGCCGTGGCGCTTTCCGGGAAGGCGGCGGTGAAGGCCGAGTGCGGGCGTTGCCTCCACCCCGTCAGGTTGGATGTGCCGTTTGCCTTGCGGCAGGAGTATCGTGAGGGCGAGCCTGGGTTCGAGGATGAGTGGCTCACTTACCACCAAGACGTCATTGAACTGGAAGACTTGGTGACTCAAGCGGTGTTGCTGGCGTTGCCGGAGGTGCCGTTGTGCCGGCCGGACTGCCGTGGGCTGTGCCCCACATGCGGTCGGAATCTGAATGACGGACCGTGTGGGTGCATACCACCCCAGGACGAGCGCTGGAGTGCTCTCGCCGGGTGGGATGCCATCGCAGCCAAGAAACCAGAGGGGGATTCATAACATGGCGGTTCCGAAGAAGAAGCACTCAAAGTCGCGTAAGAACAAGCGGCGGTCCACGTGGACGCTCACGGCCCCGCAGGTGGGACACTGCCCGCGCTGTCACGCGGATCGCATGCCGCACCAGGTGTGTGCGCACTGCGGCTACTATGATGGCCGCGCCGTGATCGAGATTGAGAGCGAGGCCTAGCCCCGGGGGTGGTCTCGCTCCTTTTTTGTTGCACGGGTTTAGGATCACGTGATCATAAGACGATACACCGTCACACAAGGAGGCCGCCGTGCTGCAAACACGCCGTGTGGAACGCCACCAGCTTTTGAAGCAACTCCTGCGGGACGATCCGCTGCGCACCGATGAAGAGTTGGCGCGGGCCTTGACCGTCAGTGTCCCCACCATTCGGCTGGATCGGCTGTACCTGGGGATCCCGGAAGTGCGCCTCCGTGCGCAGGGTTTGGCGCGCCAGGCCGTGGTGGGCCTCCGTGCACTCGAGGGACAGGAGATGGTGGGGGATTTGGTGGACCTCGCCATCGGGCGCCACGCGGTCTCCGTACTGGACACGACCGCGGACATGACCTTTCGCCGCAGCGGGGTGGTGCGCAGCCAGCATCTCTTTGCCCAGGCAGACTCCCTGGCCCTGTCGGTCGTGGACGGAGACTGGGCGCTGACCGGGTTGGCCAATTCCAAGTTCAAGCGGCCGGTGTTTGCCGGGGAGCGCCTGGTGGCCCGCGCCGAGGTGATTCGGCGGCGGCAAAGCCGCTACGTGGTCTTGGTGGTGACGCAGGTGCAGTCGGTCGTCGTGTTTCGCGGCAAGTTTCTGGTCGTCGATCTGGGCGGCCGGCAAGGGGGCATAGACCATGCGAATCGCAATTGACGCGGAAGGGGGCGACTGGGCCCCGCAGGCGGCGGTGGAGGGCGGCTGCGAAGCTGCCCGCCGGAACCCCGGCCTAGAAGTGGTGCTGGTGGGGCGGGCCGAGGGCTGGGAGCCATGGCTGGCGGCGGCACCGCCGGGCCGCGTCCGCGTGCATCACACGGACGACGTCATCGGTGCCGGGGAACCTCCGGTCCAAGCGGTGCGCCAGAAACCTCATGCGAGCCTGGTGGAGGCAATTCGCCTGGTGAAGGCGGGGGAGGTCGACGGCGCCGTGTCGGCGGGCAACACGGGCGCCATGATGGCGGCTGGCCTGATGGTGCTGGGACGGCTCGCGGGTGTGGAACGGCCGGCGCTGTGTGCGGTTCTGCCGACGCGGGACGGCGGCGGGGTGTTGTTGCTGGACGTGGGGGCCAACGTGGATGCCAAACCCCTACACTTGGTTCAGTACGCCCACATGGGTGCGCTTTATGCCGAGCGGGTGCTGAAGGTGGGGGAACCGCGTGTCGGTCTCATCAACATCGGGACGGAACCCGCCAAGGGGCCCTTGGCGCTGCAGGAGGCGTACGGCCGCCTGGACGTCACCGGCCCAGGGTTTGTGGGCCGCTTCGTGGGTAACATCGAGGCTCGGGATGTTTTGGCCGGCACCGCCGACGTACTGGTGGCCGATGGCTTCGTGGGCAATGTGGTCCTGAAGGTGGCGGAGGGCACCGTGGCGGAAGTGCTCCATGGCGTCCGGGGGGCGCTCCAGGACGGGGTCCGCGCCCAAATGGGCGGGCTGTTGGCCCGGCCCGCGCTCCTTAGGCTCCGCACCCGATTCGATTACCAGGAAGTGGGCGGCGTGCCCCTCCTGGGGCTGTCTGGCGTGGTCATCAAGGCCCATGGCGCCAGCCGCACGCGCGCATTTGCCAACGCCGTGCAGCGCGGCGCCGAACAGGTGGCCGGGGACGTGAACGGCCTGATTGGCTCGGCGGTTCGAGACCTGAAGTGGGGCCCCCGGGTGGAAGGAGCGCCCTCGTGAGCGGACGGTCGGCCGTGGTGGCGGGGCTGGGCGTCTATGCCCCCGAGCGCATCCTGTCCAACGGGGATCTCGAGCAGATGCTGGACACCAGTGACGACTGGATCGTGAGTCGCACCGGCATTCGCGAGCGCCGCATTGCCGCGCCGGGGGAGACGGCCTCCTCCCTGGGGGCCCACGCCGCGCGCCGGGCCCTGGAGGATGCGGCGGTCGAACCCAGCGCCATCGACATGGTCATCTGCGCCACCAACACAGGGGACACGCCCTTTCCGTGCACGGCGGGGCGACTGTGGCTTCGACTGGACGCGCCCCCGCGTCCAGCCTTCGACGTGCAGGCCGGGTGCACGGGATGGGTTTATGCGCTGGAGCTGGGGCGGGCTCTCATCGTGGCGGGAGCCGTGGAGCGCGTGCTCGTGGTGGCAACGGACGTGCTCTCCAGCATCGTGGACTGGGAGGACCGGTCGACGGCCGTGCTGTTCGGGGATGGAGCGGGGGCTGTGGTGCTGGAGGCGGGCATTGGGGACCGTGGGGTGCTGGGGTCGTACTTGAACTGTGACGGGGTCGGCGGCCCGTTGCTCATGCTGCCCGCCGGAGGCTCAGCCATGCCGGCCAATCAGGAGACCATCGTTCGTCGACAGCACTACATGAAAATGGCCGGGAACGATGTGTTTCGATTTGCCGTGCGCGCGCTGCCCGAGGCGATTACCCGCGCGCTGGAAGCGTCGCAGCTGTCGCTGGGGGAAGTGGATCTGGTGGTGCCCCATCAGGCCAACGCCCGAATCATCGAGGCGGCCGCTCGGCGGCTGGGGTTGAACCTGGACCGCTTCATGGTCAACATTGAGCGCTATGGCAATACGTCGGTGGCCAGCATTCCGCTGGCGCTGGCGGAGGCGCGGGACCAGGGCCGGCTGAAAACCGGCGACGTCGTGGCGGTGGCCGCGTTTGGCGCGGGGCTCACCTGGGGCGCGGCCGTGGTGCGGTGGGGCCGATGAAGTGGGCGGCCCTGTTCCCGGGGCAGGGAAGCCAGTATGTGGGCATGGGCAAGGCCCTGGCAGACGTTCCCGCGGCTCGGCGCGTGTTTGACGAGGCCGAGGACGTCCTTGGGTACCGTCTCCGCGCCGTCCTGTGGGAGGGACCGGAGGCGCGCCTGGTGGAAACGGAGGTTCAGCAACCCGCCATTCTTACCGTGAGTGTGGCCGCGTGGCGCGCCCTGGAGCCGCCGGATCCGGTGGCGGCCGTGGGGCTCAGTCTGGGCGAGTACAGCGCGCTGGTGGTCAGTGGCCTCCTGCCGTTGGGCGACGCCGTCCGGGTGACGCGGCTCCGGGGCCACCTGATGCAGACGGCCGTGCCGGCCGGCGTAGGCGGGATGACGGCGGTGCTGGGGCTGGATGCGGCGACCGTCGAGCACTTGGCTGTGGTCGCCCAGAGCGCAGGCTGGGTGGAGCCTGCCAACTACAATGCGCCGGGACAACTGGTGGTGTCGGGTACCCTGGATGGCTTGGAGGCCCTCGAAGCCGCAGCCCGGGCTCGGGGCGCTCGCGTGGTCCGGCTGCCGGTCTCGGCTCCCTTTCACAGTCGCCTGCTGGCGCCGGCGGAGCCACCGCTCGCGGCCGCGCTGGCCGAAATCGAGTGGGCGCCCCGGGGTCGGTTCCCGGTGCTGGCGAATGTCGACGCCCATGCGGTCTGGACCGCGGACGAGGCGGTGCCGCGCCTGGTGGCGCAGGTGTCCCACCCCGTGCGCCTCGAAGCGGGTCTGCGCCGGCTTGTGCAGGATGGGGCCCAGGGGTTCTTGGAGTGCGGGCCCGGTCATGCGATGAGTGCGCTCATCAAGCGGCTGCAGCGCCGAGTGGCCGTACAGGCGGTGGAAGACCCGGCGGGGTTTGCCGGCGCGCTTGAACTGGTAACATCCTAAAGGCTACAATCGATTCGCATTTGGGCATGCCAGGGGGGACCAGATGAGCCAGGACAAGCGCGTGGCCCTCGTCACCGGGGCGTCACGCGGCATCGGGCGCGCCATCGCGCTGCGCATGGCGCGCGAGGGCGTCACGACGGCCGTCAACTACCGCGGGGACGCGGCGGGAGCCGCGGGCGTGGTGGAGGCGGTGCGCCAGTACGGAGGCGTGGCGGAAGCATTTCAGGCCGACGTGGCGGATCCGCAAGCCGCCGAGGCGCTGGTTGCCACAGTACACGAGCGTTTCGGTCGGTTGGATCTGCTGGTCAACAACGCGGGCATCACCCGGGACGGCTTGGTGCCCCGCCTCTCGCACGCGGACTGGTCCGCGGTGCTGGACACCAACCTCGCCAGCGTGTTTTACTGCTGCAAGGCCGCACTGAGACCCATGGTGCGGCAGCGCTTTGGCCGGATCGTCAACGTGGCGTCGGTGGCCGGTCTGATCGGGAACGCGGGGCAGGCCAACTATTCCGCGGCCAAAGCGGGTATGATTGGGTTTACGAAGGCATTGGCCAAGGAGTGGGCGAGTCGCGGCATCACCGCCAACGCAGTGGCCCCCGGATTTATCGAAACCGACTTATTGGCGGCCATGACTGAGGCACAGCGTGCGAAAATGGCCGAAGCAATTCCGGTGCAGCGCGTGGGCGCTCCCGACGATGTGGCCGATGCCGTGTGGTTTTTGACCCAGGCCCCATATGTGACCGGACATGTCCTGGTCGTTGACGGTGGCTTGGCAATCCAGTAACAGGAGGAGTCAGCGAGATGGCGGACAAGGGCGTAGATGTGTTTCCCAAGGTGAAGGAGATCATTGTGGACCAGCTGGGCGTCGAGGAGGACGAGGTGCGCCCGGAGGCCCACTTCATCGAAGACCTGGGAGCCGACTCGCTGGACATCGTGGAGCTGGTCATGGCCCTCGAAGAAGAGTTTGGCCTGGAGATCCCGGACGAAGACGCCGAAAAGATCGCGACGGTCACCGACGCGGTGGACTACATCCGGGACCACGCCTGATCCATGAAGGTGGATCCCAAGGGAGTGGTGCCGGCGCGGCCCGCACGGCGCGTGGTCATTACGGGGTTGGGCGTCATTTCTCCGGTCGGAACGGGCCATCGCAGCTTTTGGTCTGGGTTGTTGACCGCGCGGAGTGGCGTCCGGCCCATTAGTCGCTTCGATGCGACCGACTATCCTACGCGGTTTGCGGCCGAGGTACCGGATTTTGACCCTGCGGCCTATCTGGACCGGAAGGATGTTCGCCACATGGACCGGTACACCCAGCTGGGTGTGGCCGCCGCTCAGTTGGCGTGGGATGATGCTGAGCTCCGCAGTCCTGATCCCGGGCGCAGCGGAGTGAGCATGGGGACCGGCATCGGCGGCATGGAGACGCTGGTGGACCAGCTGCATGTCTTGGAGTCGCGCGGGCCCGGGCGTGTGAGTCCGTTTTTCATTCCCATGATGATCGGCAACATGCTGGCCGGTCAAACCGCGATTCGCTTTGGTCTGATGGGACCCAACGAGTCGGTGACGACCGCGTGTGCGTCATCGGGCCACGCGGTCGGCGATGCCATGAGGACAATTCAGCACGGTGATGCAGACCTGATGCTGGCGGGGGGGGCCGAAGCCGTGATCCTCCCCATTGCGCTGGCCGGGTTTTCCAGCATGCGGGCGCTGTCGACCAACAATGCGGACCTCGAGCATGCCTCACGTCCCTTCGATGCGTTGCGCGATGGGTTCGTGATGGGGGAGGGCGCGGGTGTGCTGGTGCTGGAGGCGTTGGATCACGCTCAGGCGCGCGGGGTGCACATTTACGCGGAACTGGTGGGCTACGGCCGATCGGCGGACGCATATCACATGGTCGAGCCGCACCCCGACGGGGAAGGGGCCGTGGCCGCCATGCGGGCCGCGCTGCGAGACGCCGACCTGGCGCCCGAGGCCATTGGGTACATCAACGCCCACGGGACGTCGACGCCGCTGGGGGACGCTGCGGAAACTGCCGCCATCAAGCGGGTGTTTGCCGCCCACGCGTACCAGTTGGCGGTGTCGTCCACTAAGTCGGTCACGGGGCACCTGTTTGGTGCCGCGGGCGCGGTCGAGGCCATTGCGACGGCACTGGCCCTGCACCATCAGGTGTTGCCGCCCACCGCCAACCTGGAACACGCCGACCCAGCGTGCGATCTGGACTACGTCCCGAATGTTCCACGGCCGACGCGCGTCGCCGCGGCGCTGTCCAACGCCTTTGGATTTGGGGGCCACAATGCCTCCCTGGCGTTTAGCGTCTGGCCTCCGGCCCCATGAACCTTGGGCGGTGGGTGCCGGATGCCCGCCTCTTGGAAACGGCCCTCACGCACTCGTCGTACGCGCACGAAGTGGGTGAGGGTGTTTCGTTCAACGAGCGCCTAGAGTTTTTGGGCGACGCGGTCGTCCAACTGGCGGTGACCGACTGGCTGTTTCGCCAACATCCCGACTGGGATGAGGGCCAGCTGTCGGAAGCCCGCGCCGCGCTGGTGCGCGAGTCGGCGCTGGCCCAAGCGGCACGCGTGTTGCGCATAGGGGCCCATATCCGCCTCGGACGTGGCGAGCGGGCCACGGGGGGGGCCGAGAAGCCGTCCCTCTTGGCCGACGCGTTCGAGGCCGTTGTCGGGGCGGCTTATCTGTCCACGAATCTCGCACAAGCCAGCCAGCGGGTGCTGGAGGTGCTGGAGCCGGTGCTGGACGCGGCCGGCACGCGGCCGCGGGACTACAAGACGCGCTTGGCCGAGCGTCTGATTCGCTGGGGGCACGTGCCACGCTATCATGTGGTGGCGGAGGGAGGCCCCGAACACGCCAAAGTGTTCACCGTCGCCGTCACCTGGGCTGGCCAAGAGCACGGCCGCGGGGACGGACCCAGCAAGAAGGCCGCCGAGCAGGCGGCCGCCGCCGCCGCGTGGGGGCTCCTGGAGCCAGACGGAGCCCGCTAGCCGGTGCTGTTGCCCGTGCCATTGCCAGGCGGCGTGCCGTTGCCGGTGCTCGTGCCATTGCCCGTGGTGCCATTGCCCGTGGTGCCATTGCCGGGCGCCGTCGTGCCGGTGCCGGTGCCACTCCCTGTCGCGCTGGACGGCGTGCACGTCGCTGTGGGAGCCCACAGGAAGTGGTCGAGCGGCAGCGGCATACCGGGCCGCCAATTGGGTTCTTTGGTCAGAAAGACTTTGTCAACGAATGGGCCACAGCCGGGCTGCCACAGCAGATGCGGATTGCTGACCAACACCGGCTCCATGACGTGGCTGTGTCCCACGGTGGTCGGCTGGGTGCCGGCGATGAAGTCGGCGCCCTGGATGTCATGCTGCGGTGTGTAGGGGCCCGCGAGCTGGCCGGAGGTGATGCTGACGTCGGGGACGTACACAATACCGCTGGGTTTCGTGAAGTTGACCGCCGGGAGGTTCAAGGCCGCCGACGATTGCTGGATGATTTGCCGCCAGATAGGTCCGGCGGCCGCCGCCCCGTAGGCTGGGCCCTGCCCGTTGATGAGATACTGGGGCACGTTGGGCTCTTCAGCTTGGCGGCCCTCCCACACTACCGACAGCAGTTGGGGCGTAAAGCCGTCGAACCAGGCGTCCGCGTAGCCATTGTTGGTCCCGGTTTTGCCGGCCGCCGGGCGTCCCGGCGACAGATTGTAGCCGGTCGTGTACTGGCCCATGCCGGTGTCGGTGGACAGACCGGGCAGCGGGCCGGGGTAAAACACGCGCTCCATCATCTGCGTCATGATGTAGGCCACCTGCGGAGAGAACTCCCGCTGGCCGCTGGGCCTGTTCTGAAACAGCACGGCGCCGTACTGATTGGTGACCTTGGTGATGAAAATCGGCTTCATGCGGACGCCGCCGTTGGCGATGGCGTCGTAGGCATCGGTCATCTGCATGGGCGTGGGGCCGTGCAGGAACCCACCGATGGCCATCGCGAGGCCGGACTGGGTCAGGTTCGCGGGATTCAGGGTGAGGCCGAACTTCTGGTTGGCAAAGTTAAACCCGTAGTTGAGCCCAATCTTGTTCAGCAGCCGCACCGCGATGTTGTTGTCCGAAATGCCCAGCGCGTCGCGCAGCGTGATGTAGCCCACGTTCAGGTGGTTGTCGTTCTGAGGCCACCAGTTGCCGTTGCGGCGAAACTGCGGGATGTCCTGCATCACGGTCATCTGGGTAAGGCCCTTGGCGAGTGCCGGGGTGTACTCCATGATGGGCTTGATCGACGACCCCGTGCTCCGGTGGGCCTGAAAGGCGTAGTTTTCATCAAAGGCAACGGCCTGGGACGGGTTGCGCCCCCCGATGATGGACAGCACGTACCCGTTCTGCGGATCCATCACCACGGCTGCCGCCTGATGAAACGGCACGGCCTTGGTTGACGTCCCAAAGTTGTGGTTCATCCAGTATGTGACGGCGTTCTGAGAGATGTTGTACACCTTCGGATCGAGCGCCGTGTAGATGTGGAGCCCGCCCTGCGTGATTTGCTGATAAGTCAGATGGTAGGGCGCACCTTCCAGCAAGCTGATGATGGTCGTGGTGTACCAGGGGTACGGGTCAGCGGACTGCTGCTGGATCGTGCCCTGATGCAGGTTCAAGGGCGCGTTGTACGCCGCCATGGCGGCCTTGTGGGACAAGCCCTGGTAGGTTTCCATCGCCTGCAACACCTGCAGTTGGCGCGCCTTGGCGAGCTTCGGGTTCACGTATGGGTCGTACAGCGACGGGGCCTGGACGAGTCCCGCGATCACGCTGGCCTGCGCCAGCGTCAGCTGGGACGGGTTCTCGTTGTAATAGGCGTTGGCCGCTGCCGCAATGCCCGTGGCTCCGTCACCAAAGTAGATGTTGTTCAAGTACATGGTCAAAATTTGCTGCTTGGAGTACATGCGCGCCAGCTCCAGCCCCAAAAACACTTCTTGGAGCTTGTACGTGAGGCTCTGGTTGTCCTTCAGGTACAAGGTTTTCGCCAGCTGCTCCGTGATCGTGCTGGCCCCCTGCAGGCCGCCGCGGTGCAAGACGTCGGCGATGGCCGCGCGAGCCATGGACTTCAGGTCGAACCCCGGGTTGCTGTAAAAGCTGTGGTCCTCAATGGCCACGATGGCATCCTGCATCGGGGTGGACACCTGACCGAGGGAGGACACGGTCATCCGGTTGGACGGTCCGTGCAACACCTCCACCTGCTGGCCGTATCGGTCGTAAACGATGGAGTCCTGGGCGGTGGCCGCCACCACCTTGCTGATGGTTGGCATGGTGCGCCAAGCCGCCACGACGGACTTGCCCACCACGCCCAGGGTCAGGACCACGACGGCACCCGCACCCAGCAACACCATACGACCCCACCGGAGGCGGCGCTGAGGCCGCTTGGAGGGCTTGGACGCGCCGTGCAAGCGCTTGCCGCACTGACGGCAGAACGTCGACGCACTCGTATTGTCAAAGCCACAACGCGCACAACGCATTCGATCACCTCACTTCACAGCGGATCCCTGCCTCGGGCATCATAATAGAGGGCCACCACGACGGGGCCGCGTCGGCGCATCTCGCCGGCCATTGTAGCATACGCAAACACGCACCCGATTCGGGGCTCCGAGGGTATAACGCGCCCGCCCGCCGTCGGGTTGTGGACGGAGCCTGTCAGATGGTGGCAGGTGGCAGGAGGCGCAACACCTGTAGCACGGTACCAATCGCACGAGCCGACGAGTCGATGGTGGCGCGGAGCGGTTCGACCAACAGGGGCCCGCCATCCGCGTGGACTACGTGGCGGATAGTCGGGGCGTGCTCGGGCCCGATGGCCAGCACCACCGCCGCGGACTCCAAGTTGACGGGTCCGATGACGAGATAATCGCCTGGCAGGATGCCCAGATCGGGCGGTCCGTGATAGCACCACACGAACAGCCCGCGACCGCGGTCCAGCGTGATGGGGAGCGTCTCGCCCGTGTAGACGGGGTCGCCGGTTTTCGTGAGACGATCCGCCACGGGCAGGCGTCCGGGGCGCCCGACCGCTTCGCGCGCCCGCGACGCCGCCCGATACTGGCCCGTGAGGACCGCGCGCTTGAACGGCCGGATCCCATGAAAACCCCGCTTGTTCATCCAGTAGTAGATCGTCTTCTCCTCGGCGTAGCCCAGGCGCTGCGCAATCTCGCGCACGCTCACCGAGGGGTCGGAGAGGATCACGTCCGCGATTTTGTCCGCCACATCCATGCGCGACACATTCGCACTACGATGCCCTCGTCCTTTACAGAAACCCACTGCAAAACACGGTCCGCACGGTCTCGTGTACAGAAACTCTGTATGCCATGCGCCCGGGTGTTCGGCACCACTACGAACAGAACGGTACAATGGCCCCAGCGACACGCAAAGTGGGGGCGGCATGCATCTCAAGGCAGTAGAGCTCTACGGATTCAAGTCATTTGCCGGGGAAGTGCGCATCGACCTGCCTCCTGGCTTGACGGCCCTGGTGGGGCCCAACGGGGGCGGCAAAAGCAACGTGGTGGATGCCATTCGCTGGGCGTTGGGGGAACAGCGCGTTCGCGAGTTGCGTGCGGAGCGGTGGGAGGAACTCCTGTGGAACGGGACTCCACGCCGGCGGGCCGCCCAGCTGGCGGAGGTGACCCTGGAGTTTGACAACGCCGACGGGGCGATGCCCGGCTGGCCCGAGGTGCTACGCGTGGGCCGCCGCCTGTACCGGCAGGGCGACAGCGAGTACCTGGTGGGCAATCGACCCGTGCGGCTCAGAGATCTCACCGACTGGTTCCTGGACAGCGGGCTGGGGCGGGCGGCCTACGCCGTCATTGGCCAGGGACGCATTGAAGCCACGCTGCTGCAGCGGCCCGCCGAGCGGCTGCTGCAGGTGGAGGAAGCGGCGGGCAATACGCGCGTCCAGCTGCGCGAGAAGGAAACCCGCCAACAGCTGGCGGTGGTGGCGCGCGACCTGGTTCGGGCCAAGGACCTGACGTTGGGCGTCCGGCGCGAAATGAACGAGATGGCCGCGGAGGCCGACCGCGAGCGGCAATACATGGTACTGGCTGCTCAGCGGGATTGCTTGCGCGTGGGCCTGAAGGCCGCGCGCCGGACGCGCCTAGAGCGTCTGGTGCAACGGCTCGCGGAACAGCGGGCGGGGGTGGCCCAGCGGCAGCGCGCGCTGGCGGTCGACGCCGCGGAGGCCGAGGCGGCCCACCAACACGCGGCGGCGCAGGTCACGGCCGGCGAAGCCCAAGTGTCCGAGCTGACCCGACAGTCCGTGGAGTGCGAGCAGTCGCGGCAGCGGTGGCAGGGGCGGTTGGACAGCCTGCGCGCCGAGCAGACGCAGATCGCGGGATGGCTGGCCGAGGCCCAGCGCGACAATGAGGCGCCGCCGCCCGGGGAGCGGCCCGCCGCACTCGGCGAGGAACGTCTGGGGGCCGTTTTGCAAGCCCTCGCGGCGGTGGAGCGTGCGCAGGGGCAGGCTGACGCCGACCGTGAAAGCCGGGAGCAGACCTTTCGGGCGCTGGCGGCGGAACGTGACCGGCTCGCCGCCGCAAGCACGGCCCAACAGCGCGCGCGGGACCGCCTGGCGGGGATCTTGGGCCCGGCCGCGGAGCATCCCATGGAGGCGGTCGCGGCTCTCCGGGCCCAGGAGGATGACCAAGCGGCACGGTTGACGGCGATGGACGGGGAGCGGCGGGATCGGGTGCAGCAGGTAGAGCGCTTAAGGCACTATCTCGCGGCCGAGCGGCAGCGTCTGGCCGCACTGGATCAGCAGGTGGCCCAGCGGCAGGCACGGCACCGGGCGCTGCACCAGCTGGAAGCGGAGGGCGAAGGCTACGGCCGGGGAGTGCGTGCGACGCTGGCGGCCGCGCAGGCAGGAACGCTCTCGGGCATCCTGGGGACGCTGGGCACCCTGCTGGAGGTGCCCGACCCGTACCGCGTGGCGATCCACGCCGCGTTGGGCGGGGCGGCGCAGGACGTGGTGGTGGACACAGACCGGGATGCCCGGGATGCGGTGCGCCACTTGCAGGCTCACGGACTCGGGCGGGCCACGTTTCTCCCGCTGAATACGGTCGGGCCCGCACAGCCCAACGCGGGCGATGATGACATCGGGCGGCAGGAAGGTGTGACGGGTTGGGCGCTCGATCTCGTCACGATCGCGGAGCGGCTGCGCCCGGCCGCCGCCCACCGGCTGGGCCGCGTGCTGGTGGTAGAGCGCCTGGAAGACGCCTTGGCCCTGGGCCGGCTCATTGGCTTTCGCTATCGGCTGGTCACACGGGACGGGCAGCTGGTGCATCCCGGCGGGGCCATCACCGGTGGCTCCCCAGGGCAGCCGACCTCGCCGTGGACCCGCCGCGCGGAAATCGCACGACTGGCCGACCAGCTGGCCGCGGAGCGTCCGCAGTTGGAGGGACTGCGCCAACTTGTGGCCAGTGTAGAGCAGGAGGCGCGAGAAGCCGAGGCGTCACTGGCAGAACTGGATCGGCGGCTCCATGGGGTTGGGATGGAACGCCGGCAAGCCGCGGAACGCCTCGAGGCGGTGCTTGCGGCCTGGTCTCCTGCCGACTCAGGAGAGGAAGATGCCACGGCGAGGCTATCGGCCGCCCAAGAAACGGCTGAGGAAGCCGAGCGGGCGTGGCGCGCCGCGGTGGAAGCCTGTCAGCAGCTCCAGGGTCAGCGAGCGGCTCTGCTGGCCGAGCAGCGGCTCTGGGAATCCGTGGCCACGGAGCGCCGACAGGAACAGGCCCGCTGGACGGCACTGCTGGCGCGTGCGGCCGAACAACGCGCCGCAGTTGGCCGGCGCGCGGCGGCGCTGGCCGAACGGGCACACACCATCGCGGCCGAGGTGCACGAGGCCGAACAGCATGTGGCACGGCTTGACGGGGAGCTTGGACGCTTGACACAGCAGGTGGCGGACGCGCGGGAGGCGGCGGAGGCCACCAGGGGTCACGTGGACGCGGTGGGCGTTCGGCTGGCAGGACTCCGTCTCGAGCGAACCCGCCTAGAACAGCGCGCCCAGCAGTTGGCGGTGGAGCAGGAACGGGCCGGGGGCCAGCTGGAGGAACTGGCCGCGGACCCAGAGTCGGCCGGCTCACCGGTCGCGGACGTCGCCGACGCGGAGCGGACGCTGGCGGCCTTGGCACGCGACACCGAAGCCTTGGGACCTATTCGCCCCGGAAGCTTGGCGGCCTATCAGGCGTTGGAGGAGCGCCTGCACTTTCTCGACTCTGAACAAAGTGACGTCGAGCGGGCCACCCGAGATTTGGAGGCGACGCTGGGCGATTTGGCGGGAGAAGTGGAAGGCCGGCGGCGGCAGGCACTTCAGCAGCTGGAAGCCGCCTTCGCCAGTGCGGTGTCGGAGATGTTTGGCGGGGGGCGCGGCGGCTTTCAATGGGTGTCGACGCCCGAACCGGGGATTGAGCTGTGGGTGGAGCCGCCCGGCAAGCGCCCGCAGTCACTTGGGCTGCTGTCCGGCGGCGAGAAGGCGCTGGGGGCGCTCGCCTGGCTGTTTGCCCTCCTGGATGTTCGGCCGGCCCCACTGGTCGTGTTGGACGAGGCGGAGGCCAGTCTGGATGAGGAAAATGCGCGGCGCTTCGCCTTGTACCTGGCGCGGCGTCGGCACTCGCAGTACGTCGTGGTGACACACCACAAGTCCACGATGGAGCAAGCGGCGGCCCTTTGGGGGTTTGCCACCGATGGCGGAGGTGCGAGCCGGCTGGTATCGGTGCGGCTGGGATCCGGCAACGCCCCGGCGGAGGTGGGCTGACGATGGCCGATGGTGGTCGCGGACGATGGTGGCAGGGATTGCGGCGGACCCGGGACCGCGTGGAGACCGGGTGGCGCCGCCTGGTGGGGTTGCGCGTCAGCGAGGAGTTCTGGGATGTGTTGGAAGAAACGCTGTATCAGGCGGATCTCGGTCCGATCACCGTGGAAGCCGTGATGGAACGGTTGCGCGTGCGGCTGCGGGAGGATCGGCCGGTGTCCGAGGCGGCTCTCCACGACCTGCTGCGGGAGGAGTTGCTAGCGCTTCTGCCCCCCGACGATCCCGACCCGTGGCACCTGCCGCCGGACCGACCCCAAGTGTGGGTGGTGCTGGGCGTCAACGGATCGGGCAAGACCACCAGCGTGGGCAAGCTGGCTGGCCAGTTTCATGGCCGGGGCGCCCGCGTGGTGATGGGGGCGGCCGACACATTCCGGGCCGCTGCCGCCGAACAGCTCGCAGGGTGGTCCCAACGGGTCGACGTGCCCGTGCTCCAACAGGGGCCCGGGGCCGATCCGGCGGCGGTGGCGTTTGACACCGTGCAGGCGGCGGTGAACCGCGACATGGATCTGGCGATCATCGACACTGCTGGCCGCCTGCATACGAAAACTCCCCTCATGCAGGAGCTGGGCAAGATTGTACGGGTGCTGGACCGGGCGCATGCTGGGGCGCCTCATCACACGCTGCTGGTGCTCGATGCAACGATGGGTCAGAACGCCATTCGCCAAGCGGAATTGTTCCAGGGGGTCGGGGCCACCGGAATTATCCTGACGAAACTTGACGGCACGGCCAAAGGGGGCATGGTGCTGGCGATCCACCGCGAATTGGGACTGCCCGTGCGCTGGATCGGGCTGGGTGAACAGCCCGAGGACATGGAGCCCTTTCGTCGGGAGGCATTCGTGGACGCGCTCCTGGGACGCGGCCAGCCCGGCTAGTTTGAGAAGCCTCCGGGGAGCCGGGAGGGGTGGTGGGCGTAAAACTCCTGGCGCAGCATGCCCAGGATGACCAAGTCGGTCCGGCGCCCCTGATGAACCTCGTGCTGGCGCAAGACCCCTTCCCGCTGGAACCCGACCTGTTCCAGCAATCTGAGGGACGGGAGGTTGAAGGGATACACCTCGGCGTAGATGCGGTCAAGGTCCTCTAGGGAAAAGCCATAGTCCATCGCCAGGATGACAGCCGTCGCGCCCACGCGCTGGCGGCGCACGGCCCGGTCCGCCACCACGAACCCAATCGCCGCGCGCCGCTCCCGGTGGGACAGGCCCGCCAGTTCCACGTATCCTACCAGCGCCGCGCGATATTGGATGCCCAGCAACACCAGGTCCTCGGGAGGCTCCCGGATAAAATCTTCCCACCGCCGGTCAAACCGGGCGCGGGACATCCAGGGCGCCCAGCCGCTTTGGTGCTCAATCTCCAAGTCTTTGGACCATTCGTGCAGCAGGGGGATGTCCTCCAGTTCCATGGGGCGCACGGTGACGTCGCCGGCGGTGAGCACGCCGCACCTCCTAAGTTTGCGCGACCGGTTGCGTACGAGCTTACCAAACCGCGGCGGTCCTGATCCGATAATCGTTCTGCGAGGCGTTTTGGGGCGTGCCATTGACGGCGGCGTCCGGCATTCATATAATAACACTCAGCCTTGAATGCCAAATCCCTGGACGGACCGGGGAGCGGAGGAACCGAATTTTGGGGTGAATCGGCTTCGGCCGTAGGGCGCCCAGCCCGAATCCGTCAGCTAACTTCGTCGGCAAGGGGGAATCGAGGTCGTTTTTGTGCCCGTCCCCCGATTTGCCCTGTTGGCAGTGGGGAACGGGTTTTTTATCCCCCAGGGAGGCACGCATAGTGGGATGGGAGCGGAGGTGGATCGGTTGGAGCGGCGATTGTTGCACCTGTCGATGTTGGCAGACCCGTTGAGTCCGTTTTCCGGCGGCATCGTCGGCGGGCGCCAGGTCCTGGTGCGGGAAGCGGTGCGCGCGGTGCAGGGCGAGGGATACGGAATTGATGTAATGACCGCGGGCGGGGACGGAGCGGTCGAGCGCTCGGCACTGGGCCATCTGGCACGGGTCGTGCGGCTCCACGCCGTGGCCCCCGACGCCGCGCTGGCGGACGCAGCGCCGGCATGGGGACGCGAGGCGTTGGAGTGGATCCGCAGCCAGCGCCGTCATTACCAGTTGATGCACAGCCATCACTGGATGTCCGGCGCGGTGGCCTCCCATCTCCGGGGGGCCCTGGGGGTGCCCTGGGTGCACTCGCCGTGGGCCATGCCCGACCCCACCCAGGAGGAGGCCGGGATGGCCGACGCCATGGTGAGTCAACTACGCGCGGCCGACTGGGTGGTGGTTCCGTATCCGGCGTTTGCGGATCGCATCCTGGAACTGGCTCCTGACGCACGGGTCCGGGTCATCAGTCCAGGCGTGGATGTCAGCACGTTCTTCCAGCGAGAGCCAGGTCCGGTGTTGAAGGCGCTGGGCCAGAAGCACCGGGGCCTACTGACCGTCGTCGGTCATGCGGACGACGGAGTGCGAGCACTGTTGAGTGATTGGACCGATCGGCACCGGGCGGGGGCGCTTCCGGCAGACGCGGTGCTCTTGGTGGCCGGCATGCATGCCCCCGACGACGACAGCGATGCGTGGCAGCAGCAGGGCGTTCGGTTCCTGGGCACGCTGCACCATCGCAACCTGGCCCGGTACTACGCGGCCGCCGCGGTCACGATCCTGCCGGCCCGGCACGCCAGCCTGGGCATGGCGGCGCTGGAGTCCATGGCCTCGGGCACGCCGGTGGTAGCTACCGCCGTGCCGGGCCAAGCGTCCGTCGTGGTGTCGGGCGAAACCGGCTGGCTGGGGCCCGCCGAGGACACCCGCGCGCTGTTGGACGCCGCCCTCACGCTGCAGCGGGATGCGACGTCTGCGCGCGCGTTGGGGGCCGCTGGCATCGCGCATGTCTCGCAGCACTACACGCGCGAGCACATGGCCCGCGCGTTGGCCGACTTGTACCAGGAGGTGGCGGGCGTCCCCAGTCTCACGTCCACGCCGTCCTGATATGGGGGCGGCGCGGCTTGACAGGCCCAGGCAGGCCGCGTATCCTCGGCGAGGGTGTTAATGGGTAACCGTGACCCCCTGCTTGCGAGGAGGTGTCCCCACGCGCTGGGATCCGCTGTATGCGGCCCGTATGGCCGAAGCGTATGGACCGTTGCTGACGGTGCGGCAGCGCGAGGTGTGGACCCTGGTGTACGACCAAGACTGGTCCCTGGCCGAAGTGGCCGCCGCCGTCGGCATCACGCGGACGGCGGTAGCTCTGCTGTTGAAGCGCGCCCAGGAGCGCCTGGTGGCGTGGGAGGAGCGCTTAGGGCTGGTGGCAGCCGAAGACCGGCGGGCTGCGCACTTCGCGATGTGGGCTCAGTTGCTGGCGAGCCTCCCGGACGGTCCGGCCGCCCAGGCGTTGGCAAGCCTGTACGACCGGTGGGTTCAGGAAGAGGGGTACGACGGCAGGCGACCGGCGGTGGGGGAGGCACGTGATGTTTGAATCACTGACGGATAAACTCAACCGGGCCCTGGCCCCGTTGCGCAAGAAGGGCAAGCTGACAGCGGCCGATGTGCAATTGGCGCTCCGGGACGTGCGTTTGGCGCTGTTGGAGGCAGACGTCAACTTTCGCGTGGTCAAAAGCTTTGTCGCCAGCGTGGAAGAGCGAGCCGTCGGCGAAAGCGTCCTGGCCAGTTTAACCCCAGCGCAAGCCGTCATTCGCGTGGTGCGCGACGAACTCGTGGCGCTTTTGGGTCCCGAACCGCCGCCGATGCAGATGGCCTCGCGACCGCCCACCGTGTTTTATTTGGTGGGACTCCAGGGCGCGGGCAAGACGACCGCCGCCGCCAAGCTGGCCCGGGTGCTGCTGCAGCGGGGCCGCCACCCGCTGTTGGTGGCGGCCGACATCTACCGCCCGGCGGCGGTGGACCAGCTGGAGCGCCTGGCTGAAGGCCTCCGGGTGCCGGTGCTGCACGACGTGTCGGTACCGCCCCCCGAGCTGATGCGGCGGGTGGAGGCGGAGAGCCGGCGCGTGGCGGCCGACGTCGCCATTATCGACACGGCCGGGCGATTGCACGTGGATGCGACCTTGATGGACGAGTTGGTGTCGATGCAGCGGATGCTGCCGGCGCACGAAACCCTCCTGGTGGTGGACGCCATGACGGGGCAGGATGCGGTGAACGTGGCGACGGCGTTTCGCGACCGACTGCCGCTCACAGGCATTGTTCTGACCAAGATGGACGGCGACGCGCGGGGCGGTGCTGCCCTGTCCATGCGCCAGGCCACGGGGCTGCCTATCAAGTGGCTCGGCGTCAGCGAGAAGCTGGACGGGCTCGAGGCGTTCCAGTCGGACCGGATGGCGGGCCGGATCCTGGGCATGGGAGACGTGTTGGGTCTCATCGAGCGGGCCGAGGCCTCGGTCGATCAGGAAGCCACCGCCGAGCTGGCCGAGCGGCTGCACCGGTCCGACTTTACCCTGGATGACTTTCAGGCCATGCTGCGGCAGGTAAAGAAGATGGGCCCGGTGTCCCAGCTGATTGACATGATTCCCGGCCTGCGCCAACGGACGAAGGGCATGCCGGAAATCGACGACCACGGCTTGGTACGGGTGGAGGCGATGCTGTCATCCATGACGTCCCGAGAGCGGCGGCGTCCGCAGATTATTGACGGCAGTCGGCGGCGGCGCATCGCGCGGGGCAGCGGCACCTCGGTCCAGGAGGTCAACCGACTGCTGCAGCAGCATGAGATGATGCGCAAGATGATGCGTCAGGCCAAGAACCAGGGGAAGCGGGGACGACGTCCGGGGGGCGGCGCGCCGCCCGGGTGGCCTCCAGGGATGCCTCCGATCCCTGATCGTTGAAGCCGCGGCGGCCGAGGCGAGGATCTTAAGAAAGTGAGTGAGGCGTGTGGTGAAGTTGCGTCTGCGGCGTATGGGTGCCAAAAAGGCCCCGTTCTATCGGGTGGTGGTGGCAGACGCGCGCTCGCCGCGGGATGGCCGGTTCATTGAGGAAATTGGGTTCTACGACCCGAAGCCGCGTGAGTCCGTGGTGAAGATTGACCGGGAGCGGGCGTTGTACTGGTTGTCCCAGGGCGCGGAACCCACGGATACGGTGGCGAGCCTCCTGAAAGGGGCCGGCATTCTCCAGGCGTTCCACGAACAGCGGCAGAAACCGGTGGCCACTCCGTAGCATGGGGCAGGGGACGATCGACCGGGACCCGGTGCGGATTGGGCGCATCGTGGGCGTGCATGGCTTGGATGGCGGACTTAAAGTGTACCCTGCCAGCGACCATGTGGACACGTGGGCCCTGCGTCTCCGCCGCGTCTGGCTGCAGGGCGAAGCACGGACGGTGCGTGGCGGCCGCACGGCCGGGGGACAGCCCGTGATCCTGCTGTCCGGGGTGACGGACCGCACCACCGCCGAACGGCTGGTGGGGGCGGACGTGTTCGTGGCCGGGGAGGAACTGCCCGGACTGCCGCCGAATGAGTACTACTGGCATGACTTGATAGGCCTGCGGGTGTTTGATGTCGAGGGCGAGCGCGTGGGTATCGCCACGGCGGTTGTGCGCGGAGCCGGCGATGTGCTGGAGGTGGAGGGGCCCCGGGGGCGGGCCCTAGTGCCGCTCGCGCTGGCCTGGGTGGACGTGAACCCGGCGGGTGGGCGCGTGACGCTGCGACGGGTGCCCGAGTGGGTGTCGGATGCAGATTGACATCGTCACGCTGTTTCCCGAGATGTTTCACGGCCCCTTTGCGGTCAGCATGGTGGCGCGGGCCGTGGCTCAGGGCCTGGTGTCGGTGAATGTGGTGCCCCTGCGGCCATTTGGCGTGGGCGAACACCGTCTCACCGACGACTATCCCTATGGAGGCGGCCCCGGCATGGTGATGCGCCCGGAACCGATCGTGCGGGCCGTGGAATGGGCGGCCGCGCGTGTGCCGGCGACGCCCACCGTGCTGGTGACGTCGGCGCAGGGGCGGCCTGTGGACCAACGCCAGCTCCAGCACTGGGCGGAGATGCCGTACCTGGTCCTGGTGGCGGGGCACTACGAGGGGATTGATCAGCGAGTGGTGCCCCTCCTGAAGGCAGAAGAAGTGTCCATCGGCGATTATGTTCTGACGGGCGGCGAGCTGCCCACCATGGTGATCGTGGATGGTGTCGTCCGTCTGCTCCCGGGGGTCCTGGGAGCGTCTGACGGGGCGGCGCACGATTCGTTCAGCATGGAGGCTGGCGGCCTGGAGGGCCCACAGTACACGCGGCCCGTGAGCTATCGGGGTTTCGACGTGCCGGAGGTGCTCCGATCCGGACACCATGAGCGGATCCGTGCGTGGCGGCTGGGTGAAGGTCGGCGGGCGGCCCAGCGGCGCACGCCGGGCGCGAAAGACCCGTAACGCAAGCCATGGGGCGCCGCGCTGGCGGCGGGAGGACCCGGAATGCTATACTGGCGGCGGCCAAAAGGAGGCAACGGATTTGGACTTAATTCGCCTCATTGAGGAGGAGCAGTTGCGCACGGACATCCCGGTCTTTCGTCCGGGGGACACGGTGCGGGTGTATTTGAAGATCCGCGAGGGCACGCGCGAACGCGTGCAGATGTTTGAGGGCGTGGTGATCGCGCGCCGGTCCGGCGGTTCCCGCGAAACCATGACCGTGCGGCGCGTGTCGTATGGGGTGGGGGTGGAGCGGACGTTTCTGGTGCACTCTCCGCGGATCGAGCGCATCGAGGTCACCCGCCGCGGAAAGGTGCGCCGCGCCAAGCTGTACTACCTGCGCGGCTTGCGGGGCAAGGCGGCACGAATCAAGGAACGGCGGTGACGGGGCGCGCCTCCAGGGGGTGGGAACGGGGGACCGCCGCATGAGGCGCCCCCGGCCCGCGTGGCTCGAGGTCCTGCAGACGCTGGTGCTGGCCCTGGTGCTGGCGTTTTTGATTCGGACCTTTGTCTTAGAGTCTTTTCAGGTATCGGGCTACTCGATGATGCCTACGCTGCACAACAACGACCGGGTGCTGGTGGATAAGCTGTTGTACCAGATTGAGGGCCCCCGCACCGGCGAGGTGATTGTGTTTCGTTCGCCCGTGGTGCAGTCCGAGGACTGGATCAAGCGGGTGATCGGCCTACCCGGCCAGACGGTGAAAATCGTCGCCGGTCAGGTTTACATCAACGGCCGCCTCTACAAGGAACCGTTTATCAAATTCAACTATAAATACAATTATGGACCAGTCCACGTGACCAAGGGCCATCTGTTCGTGCTGGGCGACAATCGGCCCAACAGCTACGACAGCCGTTACTTTGGGTTGCTGAGTGAATCGCGGGTGCGCGGCGACGCCTTTGTGATTTGGTGGCCCCCGAAGGACATGGGAGGCCTGTGATGGGAGGGACCTCGGACTGGCGGGCCGGTCACATGGGGCATGCGGCGTCTACGCTGAAGCGCCTGAAACCCTACCTGGGGGCGGTTCTGGAAGTGGTGGATGCGCGGGCGCCGGCGGCCACCCGCTATCCGGGGTTGGCGGGCTGGGTGGGGACGTGTCCGCGCCTCTTGATTATGAACAAGGCCGATGTGGCGGCCGCGCCCGTGACTGAGGCGTGGAGGCAGTACTGGCAGGCCATCGGCCAGCCGGCCGTGGCGGTCACGGCGACGGACCCGGGGGTGCGGCGGCAGGTGTTGGCGGGCCTGGAACAAGTGCGCCGGATGGCGAAGAGCCGTCGGGTGGCGGTGATCGGGCTTCCGAACCTGGGTAAGTCGACCCTCTTGAATCGCATGGTGGGGCGCCATCGCCTGCGAACGGGCAACCGTCCGGGGGTCACCCGCGGACCGCAGTGGGTGCTGGCCGATGGGTGGGAGTGGCTGGATCTGCCGGGGGTGCTCACCCATGCCCAGGGACGCGACTGGCGGCTCAAGGCACTGGGGACCGTGGGGTACGCTCCCGAGGAACTGGAGGAGCTGGCGGTCCACATCCTGGGGAGCCGGGGATCGGGCGCGGACGAGCCCGCGGAAGAGTTGGTGGACGAGTATGGCCGGGTGCGCGGGTTTCTCACGCGTGGCGGGGCCGTTGACCGACACAGGGCCGCGGCGGCGGTGATGGCGGACTTTCAGCGCGGAGTCCTGGGTCGGCGGTCTCTCGAGGAACCGCCCAGCCGTCCGTGACCGGCCACGGAGATCGACGATGGGCCCGCCTCACAGAGATTGATGCGGGATACTGGCAACAGCATCGGCTGCTGGCCGGGGTCGACGAGGCGGGCCGCGGGCCGCTGGCGGGGCCCGTGGTGGCGGCTGCCGTCCTGTGGCGCACGCCGCCCGCGTTCGTGGCCGAACTGGACGACTCAAAGCAGCTGGGGCCCGCCGCACGGGAGCGCACCTACCAGTGGCTGACCCGGGACCCGTCGGTCGTGGCCATCGGGGTGGGTGCCGTCGGGCCCCGGGGCATCGAGCGGCTCAATATCCGGGAAGCGAGCCGTGTGGCGATGACGCGGGCCCTGGCCCGGTTGCCCGCCGTACCGGACCAGGTGCTGACGGACTTCATGCCCCTCGTCTGGTCGTGCCCGGTGCAGTCCCTGGTGCACGGCGACCAGCGGTCGCTCTCCGTGGCTGCCGCCTCCGTGGTGGCCAAAGTGCTGCGGGACCGCTACATGGATGCGCTGGACCGCCAGTATCCTCAGTATGGGTTCCGGCGGCACCGGGGGTACCCGACGGCCGAGCATCGGGCGGCGCTGGCCCGTTTTGGTCCGTGCCCGGCGCATCGGCAGACGTTTGCCGGCGCTGGGCCGCTTCGGCCGGGCACGCACACTTGATATAATCCGGCAAGACTCGGGGGCCCCAGCGGTGGGGATGCGGAGAGCGGGAGGGATGCGGATGCCGAAGCCACTGATCATCGTGGAGTCGCCGGCCAAAGCGCGCACCATTACGCGCTTTCTGGGCCGGCGCTACCAGGTGCTTCCGTCCATGGGGCACGTGCGGGACCTGCCCAAGAGCCAATTTGGCGTCAATGTCGACCAGCAGTTTTCGCCCAAGTACATCACGATCCGGGGCAAGGGACCGGTGGTCAAGCAGCTGCGGGATGCGGCCAAGAAAGCCGACCGCGTGTACCTGGCCACCGACCCAGATCGGGAGGGCGAGGCCATCTCGTGGCACTTGGCTTCGGTCCTCGGCATTTCGGACGAAGCCGCCCGCCGCATTGAATTTCACGAGATCACGAAAGAAGCCGTGGAGCGTGCGCTCAAAAACTCACGGCCGATCCACCGAGGCCTGGTTGATGCGCAGCAGGCCCGCCGGATTCTGGACCGCGTGGTCGGGTATCAGCTGTCCCCGCTGTTGTGGCGGAAGGTGCGCCCGGGCCTGTCGGCGGGCCGCGTCCAGTCGACGGCGTTGGCGCTTTTAGTGGACCGGGAGCGGGATATCGCGGCGTTCACGCCCGAGGAGTACTACACGCTGGCGGCTGCACTGGCCACGCGCGAGGGTCAGACTCTCACCGCCGCCTACGTGGGGCCGCTGGGTGAGAAGGGCCGGCTACCCGCTGAGGCGGCGGCCGAGGCCGGTGCGGCGGCCGCGGGCGGGCCGTTTGTCGTCGCCGAGGTGCGTCAGCGTGAGCGTCGCCGGTTTGCGCCAGCGCCCTTTACAA
This sequence comes from Bacillota bacterium, assembly GCA_021846565.1. Lineage (GTDB taxonomy): Bacteria > Bacillota > Sulfobacillia > Sulfobacillales > JAIMBI01 > JAJZWV01. The sequence continues at coordinate 15,391 of JAJZWS010000009.1, read as the reverse complement.
CGTCAACGCTCCAACAGGAAGCCTCCAAACGTCTCGGGATGACCGTGAAGCGCGCGATGCAGGTGGCGCAGCAGCTGTACGAGGGGTTGGAAGTGGCGGGGGAAGGGACCGTGGGACTGGTCACCTACATTCGCACCGACTCGGTCCGGGTGAGCGAAACGGCGCAGCAGGAGGGTCGGGCGTATGTCGCGGCCACGTTTGGTGAAGCCGCCGTGGGGCCCCTGGGCCGCAAGGTCGCCGACAAACCCGGTGTTCAAGGTGCGCACGAGGCGATTCGACCGACGGTGGTGACGCGGCACCCGAGCCAGTTGAAAGCCATGTTGGCCCGGGACCAGTACCGTCTGTATCGCCTGGTGTGGGAGCGGTTTGTGGGCAGCCTGATGGCGCCGGCCGCGTTTGACACCGTCGCGGTCACCGTGACGGCTGGCGGCCATCAGTTTCGAGCAACCGGCCAACGTCTCAAGAGTCCGGGCTACACGGCGCTGTATCAGGACCCTGACGACCCCGAGGAGGCCGGGCCGCCGTTGCCGGTGGTGGCCGTGGGCGACGTGCTGCGACTACAGGCCTTGGAGCCTGAGCAGCACTTCACTGAGCCGCCGCCCCGCTACAATGAGGCGTCGCTGGTCCGCACCATGGAAGAGTTGGGCATCGGACGCCCCAGCACGTACGCTCCGACGGTCGAAACCCTGCTGAGCCGCGACTACGTACGGCGCGAGGACCGCCGCCTGTCAGCCACAGACCTGGGCGGCGTGGCGGTGGATCTGCTGCGGCGCTACTTTCCCGAAATTGTGGACGTGGAGTTCACGGCCGGCATGGAGCAGGAGCTGGACCGTATCGAGGACGGGGGCGAAGACTGGCACGCCCTGCTGGAGCGCTTCTACGGCCCGTTTCGCGAACAGTTGGCGCTCGCGGAAACAGCCACCGACATACCGGATTTGCCGGCAGAGACCACCGACAAGGTGTGTCCGGACTGCGGGCGCCCCCTGGTGGTCAAGCATGGCCGCTTTGGCCGGTTCTTCGCGTGCTCCGGATATCCCGAGTGCCAGCATACCGCGCCGTGGCTCGAAGACACGGGCGCCGCCTGCCCGGTGTGCGACCGCCCGGTGGTGGTGCGGCGCAGCAAACGAGGCCGTGTGTTTTACGGATGCAGCGGGTTTCCGGAGTGCCGGTTCGTTTCGTGGTACCGTCCCAGTGGCAAGAACTGCCCCCGCTGTGGCGCCTTTTTGGCCGAGCGGGGCCGCGGGGGCCAGGGGGGACTCTACTGCGCACGGGAGGGATGCGGCTATGAAGAACGGCGAGCCAGCGGCCAGGACGACTGAGGCGGCGGGGGCCGAGCTGGTGGCGCAGTTTTTGGACCACGTCGCCTGGCGGGGGAGCGGGTCGCCGGCCACTCGCCGTGCGTACGCCTTGGATCTGCGCGAACTTGTGGCCGTTGTGGGCCATCCGCTCACCGCCACCCCGGATGCCCTGCGTCAGTACCAGGCCGGGCTGCTCCGCCGAGGGTTGTCCAAACGTACAGCGGCACGCAAGGTCGCCACAGTGCGGTCGTTTTACCGGTGGCTGGCCGCCGAGGGGTTTCTGGTGGACAGCCCTGCGCGCCGCATGAGCGCGCCCAAGTTCCGGCCGGGGCTTCCTCACGCGCTGTCCCGCGAGGAGGTGGAGGGGCTGTTGGCGGCCGCCGCGCGGCCGGGACCGCGGGGCGTTCGGGATGCGGCTCTCCTGGAGATCCTGTATGCGTCAGGCCTCCGTGCGGCAGAGGCCGTGGCGCTGGACGTGGTGGACGTGTCGCCGGGCGCCGGCCTGGTCCGTGTCCGCGGCAAGGGCGGCCATGAGCGGATCGTCCCCGTGGGGCGCCCGGCCCTCGCGGCGTTGGAGCGGTATCTGGCCCAGGGTCGCCCCCAGATGGCCGGCGTGGATGAACCGGCGCTGTTTGTCAACCGGGCCGGCCATCGTCTGGCGGTGCGCGCCGTGGGCCGCCTCGTTAAGGCGGCGCTGGCCCGGACGGCGGTGCTGCGGCGCGTGAGCCCGCACTGGCTTCGCCATACTTTTGCCACCCACCTGCTGGAGGGGGGGGCGGATCTGCGGGTGGTGCAGGAACTCCTGGGCCACGCGCGACTCAGCACCACCCAAACGTATACCCACATCACGGTCGAACATTTGGAGGCGGTTTATGAGCGGGCACATCCTCGGGCCTGACCCTCTCACCCTGCACGGCACCACGATCCTGGGCGTCACCCGCCGAGGTCAGACCGTACTGGGGGGCGATGGGCAAATGACGCTTGGGCAAACGACCATCATGAAGCACACCGCGAACAAGATTCGCCGCCTTTACCACGGCGCTGTGGTGGCCGGGTTCGCCGGCGCGGTGGGGGACGCCCTGACCTTGTTTGAACGCTTTGAAAGCAAGTTGGAGGAAACGCGCGGCCAGCTGGCGCGCTCGGCCGTCCTGCTGTCGCGCGACTGGCGGACGGACCGCACGCTGGGGCGCCTGGAGGCGCTGTTGGTGGTGGGGGACGCCGACAGCCTCTTGGTGATTGCGGGCACCGGCGAGGTGATTGAGCCGGACGACGGGGTGGCGGCAGTGGGGTCGGGGGGCTCCTACGCCCTAGCGGCGGCCCGGGCGTTGGTGGAGGCGGTCCCAGACCTGGCGCTGGACGAACTGGTGCGGCGCTCCCTGCACATTGCCGCCGATATCTGCGTGTACACGAACCATCATTTGACGATCGAGCGGCTGCCGATGACGATCGAGCGGCTGCCGATGACGATCGATCCGGGGCCGGTCCCCGGCCATCCGTCCAGAGGAGGTACGGCGGATGGCAATCAATGAGGCGGCCCTGACGCCCGAAGCCATTGTGACCGAGCTGGATCGATTCATCGTGGGCCAGAACGCGGCCAAGCGGGCTGTGGCCAGTGCGCTGCGTCACCGATGGCGGCGCAGTCAGCTGGCGACTGACTGGCAGGAGGACGTTTACCCCAAGAACATCCTGATGATTGGGCCGACGGGCGTTGGCAAAACGGAGATTGCCCGGCGGCTCGCACGGATGGTGCAGGCGCCGTTCATCAAAGTGGAAGCCACCAAATTCACCGAGGTGGGCTACGTGGGCCGCGATGTCGATGCCATGATCCGGGATCTCGTGGAAGTGAGCGTCCGAATGGTGCGGGAGGAGCGCCGCCGCGCCGTGCGCGACCGGGCCGAGCGCGCGGCGGAGGAGCGCATCGTGGCCGCGCTGGCGCCGCGGCCCCGACGCGCCGCGCCCACCAAGGCCCCGTGGGAGGCGCTGTTTGGGGGTCCGTCCTCTCCCTCGGGTGGGGATGTGGAGGAAGACGATCCGCCACCGGATCCGGTCGAATCGTCGGACGCCCTGCAACGCCGCCGCACGCTCCGCGCAGCCGTGCGGGCCCGCACGATGGAGGACTCGGTCGTCGAGGTGGAAGTGAAGGACGAGCCCTCGGTGCCGGCGTTCATGGGCGTGGGGGGGCAGGACTCGATGCAGATGAATCTGGGGGAGATGCTGTCGGGCCTCATGCCTCATCGGACAAAGCGCCGCCGCATGACGGTGGCCGCCGCCCGCGAGGTGCTGACCGAGGAAGAGGCCGAGAAGCTGATTGACCCCGAATCGGCCCAGGCCGAAGCGGTGGAGCGCGCGGAGCAGCACGGCATTGTGTTCATCGATGAGCTGGACAAGGTCGCGCAGTCTCAGCGCGGATACGGCACCGATGTGTCCCGGGAAGGGGTGCAGCGCGACATTCTCCCGATTGTCGAAGGGTCCACGGTGGTCACCAAGTATGGTCCGGTGAAGACCGATCACATGCTGTTTGTGGCGGCGGGCGCGTTCCATGTGGCTAAGCCGTCCGACCTGATGCCGGAACTCCAGGGGCGCTTCCCAATCCGCGTGGAGCTGGACGCCCTTTCCGAAACCGACTTTGTCCGCATTCTCACGGAGCCGCGCCACGCGCTGGTGGACCAGTACATCGAGCTCCTGGCCACCGAAGGCGTCACGCTGGTGTTTGAGCCGGACGCCGTAGCCGCGATGGCTCGCTACGCCGCGCAGGTGAACCGCGACGTGGAGAACATCGGCGCGCGCCGCTTGGCCACCATCATGGAGCGAGTGCTCGAAGATGTCAGCTATCACGCGCCGTCGCTGTCGGGGCAGACGGTGACCGTGACGGTCGCGTACGTGGACCAGCGGCTGAAAACCATTTCCGAGGGCCACGATACGTCGCGATACATCTTGTAGCGGCCGATGAGAGGATGTTCAGAATTGTTGCGTTCGGCGGGGGGGATTGCGGTATAATTCTCAACGGTGGCAGGCTAGGGACGCCGAAGGGAGCGGATTGGATGCTGGATTTGTTGGACAAGACGCGCAGGCTCAATCGGCTGTTGCAAACGAACGCGGGACAGACCGTGGATTATGAGCAAATGGCCGAAATGATGTCGGATCTGATCGAGGCCAACGTGTATGTGGTGACGCGCACCGGCGGCGTGCTGAGCTACGCCCTCCTGGATTCGTTCGAGTGCAGCATCATGTTGCAGGAGGTGCTGGGCAAGAAGGCGTTTCCCCTGGCCTACAACAATGGCCTCTTGAAGGTGGAGGAAACATCCGCCAACATTTCACAGGAGGCGCGACGGTGCGTGTTTTTTCACGAGCGGGCCTGCATCTACGAAAACAAGATTTCCACGCTGATCCCCATCAATGGCGCCGGAGACCGGCTGGGCACGCTGGTGATTTCCCGCTTTGGGCGGGCGTTTGACGAGCAGGACCTGCTGCTGGCCGAGTACGCGGCGACGATCGTGGCCATGGAGATGATTCGCGGCCGCTCTGAGGAGATTGAAGAAGAGGCCCGTCGGCGGGCTGCCGTCAAGGTTGCGGTGGGCACCCTGTCGTACTCCGAGTTGGAAGCTGTGCAACACATCTTTGATGCCTTGGACGGGCAGGAGGGGCTTGTGGTGGCTTCCAAAATCGCCGATCGGGTAGGCATCACGCGGTCGGTAATCGTCAACGCGCTGCGCAAATTCGAGAGTGCCGGCGTGATCGAGTCCCGGTCACTGGGGATGAAGGGGACGCACATCCGCATCTTGAACGACCGCCTGCTGGGAGAGCTGCATCGCCTGCGCCGTTAGCGTCCGTCTCGTGGGCCGCATGATGGCGGAAGGCGGTGGGATACTGCCTCCGAGGTGATTGGATGCAGCGGTGGCAGCAGCGGATCGTGGCCGCGGGCAGTATCTTGATGCTGGCCGGGCTGTCCGGCTGTGGCGCACCCCGTGGGGTGGCGAAGCCCACCCCCACGGGCGGCGGGCGTTTGACGGAGGCGGTGGGATTCTGGGCCAAGGGCGCTCACGCGGGCCTCGCGCCCGCCAGTAAATATCCCCATTCCATCACGGTGTTCTCGCCCTTGTGGTACACCCTCAACCCGACGGGCAGCCTCGGCTCGCACGTGGATGCGGCGGCGGCCCGTTCGGCTGCGGCCCTGCACTGGCAGACGGTCCCGATCGTCAACCTTGCGGGTGGGCCGACGTTTCTCGCCTCCGTCACGGGTCGACTGGCCGTCGCGAAAACCCTTTCCGCGTTGGTGCGGAGCCATCACTATGCCGGCATCAACCTGGACTTCGAGCCGGCGGCGGTGGCCTACAAAACAGACTTGGCGTCGTTCGTGACCGACGTGCATGACTGGCTGCCACCTGGCGGGAAGGGGCTGTACCTCGACCTGGTCCCGGCCTCCGGCGGTGCGTACGACTACAAGGCCATGACGCCCAACCTGACGGCATACATCTTGATGTCCTATGACCAGCATGATGCCGGGAGCGCTGCGGGTCCAGTGGCGGCCACCAGTTGGGTGACGGCCCGCCTAGCCCGCATCTTGTCGGTGGCGCCGGCGTCCAAGGTGGACCTCGGCCTGGCGTTCTACGGGTACCGCTGGGTGGCGGGGTCCACTAAGGCGACAACCCTGCCGCTGAACGCAATTCCTTCCGCGGTGTCAGCCCACGCAACGTACAACGCGGTGGACCAGGAAATGACGGGGACGTACACCGGCAGCAGCGGGACGCGCTATGTGTTCTGGTACGAGAGCCCCCAGGGGTTGGCGGCCAAAATCAAGCTGGCTCAGTCCAAGCATCTCCGCGGGGTGGGCATCTGGCGGCTGGGATATCAGACGGGCCCTGCCCTAGCGCTGGTTCAACAAGCCCTGGGCTCGGCGCCGTCCAAGGGACCCGCGACCCCCGGGACCAACAAGTCGACCGCCACGAAGCCGAGCCCCTCGAGCACGACCAAGAAGTCGGCCCCCGCGACGCATTCCTAAGGCCGACCCGTTCCGGACGGTGCGTGAGCAGGGATCCCGGTCCCGGGTGACGAACCGGCACAGGGGTCGGCCGACGTCCCTGAGGGGAGGGGACCGGAGCGGAGCAGCCACGGTTTTGGCGAGACAATCTGATCATGAACGGCGCCGGCCTTGCCGCCGGCGTTTTGAACGCACTGTATCACGTGGTGGTGGCACGGATGCTGGGACCGGTCGACTATGGCACCCTGTCCGCGCTGGGCACGCTGGCGCTGTTACTGCAGACACCGGTGTCGGTTATCAGCCTGGTGTACACGCGGCGCGGGGCCAAACCGTCGGAGGTGGGACGGCACGCGGCGGGCTGGGTGGGGGTGGGCGTGGCGCTCTGGCTGGCTCTGTGTGCCGTCTCGGGCCCGGTGGCCCACCTGTTTCACCTGCCGTCGGACTTGGTGGTGGTTGCGGGGCTTACTGTACTTCCGGCCCTGGCGTACGGAGCCTTCGACGGCATCCTGCAATGGGCCGCCAGCTTCGGCTGGGTGGGGGCGCTCACCACCTTGGACTCGCTGACTCGTACGATCGGAGCCTTCGCCACGTACGTGGGGCGACTTGGCCTCACGGGCCTGATTGTGTTTGGACCCCTGACCGCACTCATTGATCTGGCGGTCTCCTGGTTTGGCGTACGGCGGGCCGTGCGCTGGGCCACACGGCAAGGTCTCCCGCACTTCACGGGCCTGGTGAACGCCGGCGGCGTGGGGGTGTTGGCGCTGCTGCTTACCAGCACGGATGTCCTGGTAGCCAAGCACGGCCTCCCGCCGCGGGCCGCGGGGTACTATAGTGGCCTCGCCACGATGGGGCGAGCCCCGGTCTTTTTCGCCGGAGCGGTGGGCACCGTACTGCTGTCCAGCGCCCAGCGCGACGCCGTGCGGGCGCGGCGATACCTGGTGCGGTCGCTGTTGCTGGTGGGCATTTTGGGCACCGTGGGCGTGCTGGTGTATGTGGTGGCAGGACGTTTGGCCGTCTCGCTGATGCTCGGTTCCCGTTTTCTCCCGATGCTCCCGCTGTTGGTGGTGTACACGGCGGCCATGACCATGCAGTCAGGAATCCTGGTCGGCCTCTACTACGGCGCGGCACAGAACTGGCGCCTCCCGACCGTGGCTGCGGCGGCCGGCTTTTTAGTGTGGATGGCTCTTCTGTGGACCAGCCACCGGCTGGACCCGCTCATCCTCCGAACCATCTGGGTAATGGCAATCATCCTGGCCGCGGTCCTAGGGTCGGTCGGTTGGCTGGAATGGCAGAGGCCCCGGCCGGCACGTCAGAGGCCAGACCAATAGCCGCGGACAAGCGAAAGCGGCGGTTCTTCCGAACCGCCGCCACAACACCGGTCGACCGACCAGTTGGTCAGTGCCCTCAGCCACAACCCGACTGTGCGTTGGGATTGTTGATGGTAAATCCCGCGTACATGGGATCCTCGCTGTAGTCGATGATCCCCCCCTCAAGATGAGGGGCCGAGTCCGGGCTCACCACCAGCTTGATGACACCCGCCGGAATGAGGGCGTCCTCGCTGTTGGCTTCGTCCTCGAGGGCCATCTTGTACCCAATTCGCCCGCATCCACAGGCTTGGCCGGCCCACACCCGAACCAGCGTGGCTCCGCGGTCTTCCGCCAAATCGCCGAAGGCGCGCTCCGCGGCCGGCGTGACGGTCAGTGCGATGGACATGGTCTCGCCTCCCTTTGGAGCCTGTCCAGGCCGCCTCACATCACGTGGGACCGCCCGTCCAAAAGCGTCGTGCACTTCGGTGCTATGATACCATGAGAGATGGTGGACGCAACGGGGGGATCGCGATGCTGCAGGCGTTGCATACGCTCTTGTACCAGGAGCCGTACTGGCTCCACGATGGCGGGGTGATCCTGGCGGGGGGGTTGTGGTTGTACTGGGGCGCGCGCCACGGGCGGCAGTGGCCGCACTGGCAGCAAATCGCCTATGTGGCGGGAGCGGCCCTCTTAGCGCACTACGAAACGGTCGCCGGGATGACCTGGTACTGGGGTGCGACGGGATTCGCCCTCTTAGCGGTGGCCGTGGGAACGTCTCTGGTTCGCGACGGTCAGTCGGCTCCTTCCCCGCGGTAAAGCGACTTACCCTATCCGCGCCACGGCCTCTGAGAGCGGAAACAGGCGGCCCAGGACCGGCGCGGCGCGCTCCAACAGTCGCTGGTCCTCGGTAACCAAGGGGCAACCTAACTGCAACGCCAGCGCTGCATACAGGGCGTCATATGTGGAGACGCCGAGCTTGAGTCCCAGCTGGAGGGCCTGAGCCGCCAAGGTGGACGACGGGGGCAGTTCGGGCAGGGTGGCCAGCAAGGTGTCGAGCGCGCGGGACGCATCCTCCGGCGTCAGCTCGTGGAGAAGGCACCATTTGTTCCACACGATGGTCGTTGCCTCGACCACGTAGAGGTCAGGAGCCCACAGAGCGACTGAGCCCGACGCGTAGGCGGCCGCCAATTCACGGGCGGAACCCGATCCCACCTCAGGCAGGGCCCATTTCACCCCACACGAGGCATCGAGCACCATGGCTGGTCCGCTGGCAGGCCTCACGCGGTCACCGCGACCGGTCCTCCCGGATCAGGGACGTGCTGTCTGTGGTGGGCTCCATCGTGTGGCCGGCGAGAATGTCGTGGCGGACGGCGTGCAACTGGGGCAACCAGGCCTGGAGGTCTATCAGGCGGCGCTGTCGTTCCACATGGTCGACGAGGGCCTGACGCACGACCGCGTTGCGGCTGGTACGGCGGCGACCCGCCTTGGCCCGGAGCGCGTGCACAACATCGTCTGGCACGCTTCGGATGGTCAACTGTCCCATGGCTTCACCTCGTGCAACGAATGTAGGATCCCATGTAACGGAGTGCCAGCGAACTCGAGGCTGCACAGCATGCAATGTGCAGTCACTTCGGTAGGCAGACGAGGAGCCCAAAAACAAACGAAGCGCCACGACCAATCTGCCGTTGGTCGTGGCGCGCGCGGGAAGAGGTTATCCGGCCACCGCCAGCTTGCCCATGAAGCCTTTGGTGTCGATGATGTGACGCCCGAGGCCCAGCCGCTCCGGGGCAATCCCGAGGGCCAGCCCAATGGCCTGCGGGAGATGCAGGATCGGCATGGGGGCGGTGCTGGTGGCACTCGGCGTGTCGGGCTGCTGGCCGTCAAGGTTCAGGTGGCACAGCGGGCACGGCGTCACCAGCGCATCGGCCGACACGTCGCGTGCCTCATCCAGCCGCTTGCCGGTCAACGCCAGAGAGCTTTTCTTGTTGGTTTCCAGCAGCGGGAACCCGCAACACTTGTCCTTGCCCCGATACTCTTCGACCGGGTCCGCCCCCAAGGTCGCGATGACCTGCTCCAGGTAGCCCTCGCGGCCCGCCGTGAGCGGATCCACGGACGAGGAGGGGCGCACGATGTAACAACCGTAGAACGGCGCCAGGCGCACGCCCTCGAGGGGACGCACGACCATCTCCTTCAAGCGGTCCAAGCCATAGTCCTCCACCAGCACCCAAAGCAAGTGCTTGACCTCGGTCGTGCCCCGGTATTCCAAGCCCTCGTCTGTGAGGTACTGGTTCACCTCGCTGCGGTACGCTTCGTCCTGATTGACCCGGCTCGCCACCTGAGCCATCACGCCGGTACACGTGCTGCAAATCGTCATGATGGGGTGGCCCAACTGCTCCGCCATGGCAAAGGTCCGCGTGTTGACCACGTCGCCCGCCAGCGGGTCCCGTTCGGAGATCACTCCGGCCCCCGTACAGGCGGCGCCGGTCAACTCACTCAGGGAGAATCCCAGTTTTTCACCCACGGCGACCATGGACTGGTACAGTTCCGGCGCGCCGCCCTTGGCGACACAGCCGGGGTAGAATGCGTATGTCGTCATACCCGCGATCCCTCCTGGGCTTGTTGATGCAGTTTGAAGCGGCGCCGGTAGGTGGACCGGGTGCGCTCAAAGATGCGGCGGATGCGCGCGGCATCCGGTATGCGATGGGGCAGCAGGGGGGGCAGTTTACCATGCGTCATGGACCGGAGCCCCACTTTGGCGTAGCCTGCCAGCTCCAGCATTGTGACGCTCTTCATCAGATAGCGCGTCTCGTCGAGGCGGCCATAGTGGCCCACGATGTCGGTGAATGCCTTCTGGCGGCGTGCCCCGTTGTGCTTTTCGGCTACGCCGTCGTCAACCAGCATCTTGCGCATCGCCATGATGCGGTCCATCGGCGCCACGTCCTTCGGGCACACTTCGACGCATTTAAAGCAGTGTGTGCAGTCCCACACGCCGCCCGGGCCGTTCATCTGCATGAGGCGCTGCGTGTCGGCGGCGTCGCGGGGGTCCATCACGAAGCGGTACTCTTTGGCGAACGCCGTGGGGCCGATGAAAATCGGGTTTACCGAGAGCGACTCGCAATCGGAGACGCAGGCCCCACACATGATGCAGTTCACCACGCCGTCCAAGTGGAGCATGCTGTCCGCGGGCACCACATACTCGCGCTCGGGAACCTCACCCGCCGGCTGCAGATACGGATCGATGCTGTACAGCTTTTTCCAAAACGGCTCCAGGTCCACCACCAGGTCTTTAATCACCGGCATGTTGCCCATCGGCTCCACGGTCACGGTGTCCGTGTGGAGGTCCGACAGCTTGGTTTTGCACGCCAGGTTGGCGTGGCCGTTGACCCGCATGCCGCACGACCCACAGATGTGGCTGCGGCAGGAGCACCGGAGCGACAAGGTTTCGTCCACTTCTTCGCGGACCTGAATCAGCGCATCCAGGAGCGTGAAATGGTTCGGCACCGCCAGCGCGTATTCTTTCCAATACGGTTCGCCCTCGGCTTCCGGATTCTGGCGCCGCACTTTTAGTTGAACGTCCATCGGGGGATCAGCGCCTCCTTCTTGGTCGGACTTCGGAGCTAGTAGGACCGAACCTGCGGCTCCCAACGCGTCATGGTGACCGGGGTGAAGTGAATCTCGGGACCCTCCGGGCGGTACTGCAGCTGAATGTGTTTCAGCCAGTGCTCGTCGTCGCGTTCCGGGTAGTCGGTGCGTGTGTGCGCCCCCCGACTCTCGGTGCGGGTCAACGCCGTCACCTGTACCGCCACGGCCAGGTCCAACATGAACTGAAGTTCCAGCACCGACGTCAGATTCGTGTTGAACACCCGTCCTTTGTCGCCCACATGCACCCGGGTGGCGCGATCCTGAAGGCTGTGCAGCAAATCCCCCATCTCCGTAAGCCCGCCCGCCTCGCGGAACACCCCACAGTGCTTCACCATGTTGACGCCCATGTCCCAGCGCACTTTGGCGGCCAGCTCTCCCACGGAGGGGCGGTCTAACAGAGCCCGAATGCGCTCAGTTTCCTGCTGCAGGGCGGTCTCGCCGAGGGGAAAACTGTCAGCGGGGGAGGGGAGGGCACGGCTGTGCTCCGAGGCGGCCGCGCCCGCGCGCCGGCCAAAAATCACCGTGTCCAAGAGGGAGTTGGCGCCCAGCCGATTCCCCCCGTGAATGCTGACGCACGCGCATTCGCCGGCGGCGTACAGACCGTCCAGCGTGGTTTTGCCGTCCACGTCGGTCTTGATGCCGCCCATCGGGTAGTGAAACCCGGGGCGAACGGGCACGGGCTCCTGCACGATGTCGACGCCCGCCAGTTCCAGGGCCAGCTCATGAATCTGTCCCAGCTTCCGCATGATGAGGTCCTTGCCCAAATGCCGACAGTCCAGCAGCACGCAGTTCTCGATGCCGCGGCCTTCGTTGATCTCGGTCTGTTCGGCCCGCGACACGACGTCACGGCTCGCCAGCTCGAGCTTGTTGGGGGCGTACTTCTTCATGAATCGGTCTCCCTCGGAGTTGAGCAGGTAAGCGCCCTCGCCGCGCGCCCCTTCGGTCAAGAGGGCCCCCGACCCCTTCAGGGTGGTGGGGTGGTACTGCATCATCTCCATGTCCATCAGGCGGGCACCGGCCCGGTAGGCGATCGCCATGCCGTCGCCGGTATTGATGAGGGCGTTGGTGGACGGTTCAAAGACCCGGCCCATGCCGCCCGTGGCCAGCACCACCGCGTTGGCCTGGATCGCGTGCAGCTGGCCCGAACGGATGTCCATGCCCACAATGCCGCGGACGACCCCCTCGGATTCAATCAGGCGGGTGACAAACCATTCGTTGTACATGCGCACACCCACGCGCACCAGCTGTTCAAACATGACCTGCAGCAAGGCCTGACCCGTAATGTCGGCCACAAAAAAAGTGCGTGCCTGGGAGGCGCCGCCAAAGTTGCGGGTGCCCAGGTGCCCGGTCTCGTCGCGGCTGAAGTTGACGCCCCAGTGCTCCAACTCCAGCACGGCGGCAGGGGCCTCACGAGCCAGAATCTCAATGGCGTCTTGGTCGCCCAGGTAGTCGCTGCCCTTGACCGTGTCGTACCCATGCGACTCCCAGGTGTCGCCTTCGCCCAATGCGGCATTAATGCCGCCCTGGGCGGCATTGGAATGACTCCGCACCGGATATACTTTCGACACAATAGCCACGTCCACGCCCTGGTTGTGCGCTTCGATGGCGGCGCGCATGCCGGCCAGCCCCGCACCCACGACCAGGACGTCGTGTTTGTAAATCATCGCGAACCACTCCATCCCCTGGTTGCTCATCCCCCGCCCCGACAGACGGAAGATGGTTGCGCGCGTGGCCTGTCGAGGCCCACGGCACGCCGAAACCTGCACCCCAATGATGTGCCCTTAATGATCCGTCCCGATGGATTGTACCGCTTTTAGCGATTGGGCGGCAGATGGCCTGCACCGAGGGGCTGGCCGTGCCGTCGAGGTTCGGCAGCGGAGGCGGCACGCTCTTGGCACCAGGCCAGGGTAGGGGCATCGGCGGCTGTGAGGTATAAGAGCTGCAGATCGGGGCGCAACGGGTACGCCTGGGTCGTGGGCATGAAATAGAGTGCCGTCTTGCCGAAATGCACGGTCAGGGGCGCCTCCCAGTACCCGGGGATGCCCACCGCCCCCTGCAGGGCCAGCCACACCGTCTCCAGCGGTTGCTGCCACGCCCGCTCAATTTGAGCGCGCACCGCAAGTGCCCAAAGTTCGGGTGGTGCGGACAGCGCGCCCAGCACCGTCCAGTACCACAGCCGGTCTCGATCGCCCGCAGAGAGTCCCACGGTCCCGGCCAATGTGAAGTCCAGGAGGTTGAACTGGTCCCATCGCTCTAGGAACTGCCCCACCAAGTGCTGGCCCACCGGATTGGTGGACAACAGCGCGCCGCTGGGATCGAAGACGAAGCGGGCAGCGGGGTCGCATGGCATCGATCGCAGGGGAGGGGGCAGAGGCAGTCCGGGCCGCACCAACGGTGCGTAGCCACAGTGCGCAAGCCACACGTTCACCTCGCCCGACGCCACCGGCGTCTCGAGCGCCTCCGCGATGCGGACCAGGGTTTCCCGTCGCAAGGTGGCGAAGTCGTCGCGCTCGATGCGAGAAATTTGTCGCTGAGACAGGCCGACGCAGTTGGCGAGGTGCACTTGGGACATATCGTGGGCCGTGCGCCACGTCCGAATCCGCTCACCGATCCGCAACCCCGGCGCCTCCTCCGCGCAAACTTCGGCCGACCTGGCGTCTCATTGTACGATCTGGGCCGGGGTGCCTGCACGGCCCGGTGGTTGCCTGTAGACAGCGGGCGTCCAAGGAACCTCGATGAACTGACCGGCACCAGGTATACTAGGTATACTCTACGCGAGACCTTTGGAGCGGTGGGATGTGACATAGGCAGAGGAGGGAATGCTCTCATGGCCGTTATATGGCAACCGGCCTACACGGGCGCGATGAGTTTGGCGGCGGAGCGGCGGAAGCTGTTGTTGATGGGCTTCGTCAAGACCCCGGGGTGAGGGGGCTGCGCCAAGATGGATGCCGTGACGTATCCAAACCCGGGCGTGGCCGAGACCCTAAACGAGCGGACGGTGGCCGTGCAAATCAACACGGCAGACCCGGACCAGGCAACCCGTCAGTTGATGCGCGAGTTTCGCCAAGTGTGGACGCCCACCTTGGTGTGGCTGGACCACCATGGCATCGAAGTGCGCCGGGAGATCGGCTACCTGGAGCCCGAGCATTTTATGGCGGGCGTTCGCTTGGCAGAGGGACAGGCGCATCTCTTGCATGCAGAGTTCGCCGAAGCCCGCGCGGCCTTTGACGCGGTGGGGGAGGGGGGCCATCGGCACGCAGCCCCGGAGGCGCTGTACTGGGCGGGCGTGGCGGCACTGCGCCATGGTGACCGCGACCAGTTCATCAGCCGTTGGCAGATGTTAAAGGCCCGCTACCCCGAGAGCACGTGGTGGAGCCGGGCGTCGTTCATCGACAAGTAAGACGCAGAGACCCGGGCGAACGTGGAACTCCGCGGCAACCGAGTGATACAGGGTGCGGCCGTCGGTTGCGGTGTTGGGGCCGTGGCGGTCACGCTGGGGGCACCAGGATCAGTGCGTGGCCCCCGCAGCGCCCATCATACGCGGGCGGCCGTCTCCGTCGGCGACGCCGAGTGGTCCGCCGCGGGGGGCCCACCCGGAACATATCCCGGGCGCGGTCGGTCGGGACGTGGACCGATGACGCCCACCTTTTCGCGTCGAACCCACTGAGCAAAGTCGCGGGGATGTGGGCCCCGGCCAGCATGATCACCGCGCCCAACTGCTGGTCAGCAACCTGCGTGAGGCCGAACAGGCGGGGCGCGTGGGCGTACTACGTGTAGTACGGGGACGTGTCCAGCGCCAGCGGCGCAAACAATCCCAGCATCGGCAGCCCGCTCAGCGTAATGTACAGCATCTGCATGCCCGGATGCTGGCGCGGCAACTTGGGCAGAGGGCTCAACAGCGGCCACCACACACATGCACGGGTCCGCCATTAGTGGTAGTCGCCGTTCTGCGTGCCTGGTGCCCAGTCTCTCGCCGCCGGGCCGGTATTTCCGATAAGAGTTCCCCATGCGGCTGAGCTGCACCCCGCCCCATGAAAAACAGGGCTCCGGGCCGTCGATGGCGAAGGAGGAGCGGCGCTCCCGTGAGGAGGTCGGTATCTCTGTGGTCTTGCGAGGCCGCGTAAGAGTGTGACCCGGAGCGCCGTGGGCACCTCGCCTGGTCGCGG
>JAJZWS010000121.1 GCA_021846565.1 Bacillota bacterium | reverse complement strand
GCGCCGCCGTCGGCGGGTCCTCGGCCAGCCAGGCGTCCAGCCACTGGCCGTCCGGGCCGCACCAGAACGGGCCGTGCAGCGCCGTGAGCTCTCCGGTGCGCCGGGCGGCGAGCCGCATGCCGTCGATACCGACCAGCATCGTCCCCACGGACTTCCACTGGCCGTCGATTTCCTGCGGGCGCTTGACGAAGTGCACTTGGCGCAGCATGGGGTCCAGCTGTAAGCGCTGGCACTGGTAGAGGAACATGCGCAACTCGTCATCAGTGGCCCCCCGGGCCACGGTGTCGCGAATGAGGTTCACCTGCGCCGGCGTCAGCCCGCCGGCCTCCACGACGGCCAGCGCCGTCGATTTCGTAGTCATGCCAATCAATCCTTTCTGAGGGAAATCCGCAGGCCGCCATCGCGCGGCCGCTCGCTGGTGTAGTGCGCGACGAGGTCCGGGTGGTCCCGCCGCAGGGCATCCAGGTCCGTGTGCTTCGCCACGCTGCGCACCCAGGTGACGCGGTGCGTGTCGGTGAGGCCGCCGGGCGCGTCCCCGATGGCCGCGCGAATGTGGGCCCCGAGGGTGTCCATCGTCAACCTGTGCTCGTGGGCCCGCGCCTGGGCGTCCCGGTAGCGGGCCACCATGCCGGCCGCCTCCGCGTCGAACGTCACGGGCTGGGGCCGGTCGGGCCGCGGGGGATATTCGGCCAGCAGCCACGCCCGCGCCGCCTCGCTGCCGTCCAGCGGCGGCGGCGTCCGCGCGGCGACCAGCCGCCAAAACGCGTCCCCGAGAATCAGCAGGGCCCCCTGGAGGTCTGGGTCGGCCTCCAGGGTGTACTCGGATTGCGAAAAGTCGCCGAACATCACGGCCACCACGGCCCGCGGGGCGCCCGTGATGCCGAGGTACCACTGCACCTGGGCTTGGTAGTCCTCTGGCACGCCGTCATGCCACGGCTGGCGGCTGGTCTTGATTTCGAGGACGGCCGTCCCGTCCTCCGTACGGATGAGGCCGTCGATGTTGGCCAGCGCCCAATCCTCGGTGGGGTGCTGCAGGACGGCGTGCCGCTGGGTGATGCGCCACGTCGGGTGACGCCGGGCCACCTCGCCGCGGAGCCACGCCTCTAGGCCGTGGCCTCGGCGCATGTCCTCCGTCTGCGGCGAGGGGGCGGCCAAGCCGAGTTTGTCGGCGTAGACGGCCCATAGCTTGCCGCGGGTCAGGGCCGCGATGTCGCTGCCCCCGAGGCCGCCCCGCCGGGCGGCCAGCCAATCCTCCCGACTCATCCCCCGGGTCCTGGCCAGCACCCGGGGCCTTGCCGGGACGGCCGGGGATTGGTATTCTGTCATTGGCGAATCTCCTCTCGGCGCCCCCTCCAGCGGGGGCGCTTTTTCCTTGCGGGCGCTAGCCCACGTCCTCGCCGGCGTGCCACACGCACGTCGGGCCATCCAGTTCGGCCGTGTTATGCATGAGCACGGCGTGAGCCGTACACCGGCCGCGCCAGGCCGCTTGGCTTTCGCCGCGGCGCTGGCGAACGCGGGCCCCGCAGGCGCAGTGCCAGATTCGGTACGCGGCGTGCCACGTGCCGGCGTTGTGGTAAGCTGTCTGGGTCACGTCATCCCCTCCTTGTCGCTCGGGCTCGTTGGGCGGCTGCCGTTCCGCCGGCAGCCGCCTTTTGTGTTTCCGCCCACGCCGCCAGCCACCCGTCCAGCGGCTCCGTGGCGATGCGGACGCGGTGCGGCGAGATCCACACCGCGGGAAAGCCAGGCTCGTCCAGAAACCGCTGGGCCTGACGCCAGCCGAGCCGGTACTGCCGGCGAAAGTCCGACAGGCTAATCCAGGCCACTTAGGCCACCTCCTCGGGTGCCGCCCGGCCGCACGCTTGCCCCACGGGGCAGGCCGCGCACGCGCCGGCTAGCAGCTCCGGCGCGTCCAATAGGACGGCCAGGCGAGCCACCGCCGCCAGCGGGACGGGGCGAGTGCCCGCCTCCCAGCGAGCCAGGTGGGCAACGTCGACGGGTATCCGCAACGCCAGTTGTTGGCGGCTCCAGCCACGGCGACGGCGTGCCGTCGCGAGCAACCGGATACTATCCATGAAGCTCTCCCCGCTTTCTCGTGTCCGATCTGGCGATGTTCTTGCCCTGGGGGCGAACGGGTAGTCCGCACAGGCGCAGGTACCGCGGCACCAAGCTGAAGTGGACCCCGAGCCGCTCGCCGACCTCCGTCACACTGAGGCTCTGCCCCAGGTAGAGGTCGGCAAGGATTACCTCGATGGGCCGGCCCCAGCTCTGTTCAATCTCCTGCATCCGCCGAGTTTTGATCACCGGGCACCTCCCGCTGCCCATTGTGGACATCGACTCTCCTATATGTCAAGTGGCCCGGGCCATTTTGGCCAACCGAAAATATCCGACGCCGGTTATGCTCACCCTGGGACTAGAGGTACGGTCGAATGGGGTGGGGTACGTGGAGCGCCGGGACGTTGGGCGGCGGCTGGCCGCGTTGCGGACGCGGGCCGGCTTAACCCAGCAGCAGCTTGGCGAGCGCGTGGGGTGGATGGGTAGCGCCATCTCCAAAATAGAAAAGGGGACGCGGGGGGTACACCTGGACGACGCCGCGCGATTAGCGGAGGCGCTGGGAGTGTCGCTAGCCGAGCTGGTCGGAGCCCCTGAGCCCGCCCCGGGGAGGCCTACAGGCACGGACACGGCCCTAGGGGAGTTGTTCGACCGGCTCCTAACCACGTGGGAGCGCGACCACGAGCTGGAGCGGATACGGGAGGAAAACGCGCGGCTGCGCATCGAGCAGGTGGAGAGCGTACAGGCGCGCGAGCGACTGCTGTTCCAGGAGAACCTGCAGCGGCTGCTAAGGGAGCCCTCCCCTCACGCCGCCGGCCGCCGCGACGAGGAGGCGGTCAGCGATGGCTACTGAGCGTCACCCGGGGTCCCCCGGATCCCCGTCCCTGCGCGCCCTCGCGGGCGGGCGCCAGGGCCGGCGGGCCCCACGCCGCCGGCTGCCCATGTATCCGGATGTGCGCGGTGGGCCCCAGGGCTACGTCGAGGCCCCCGCGGTGGAGTTCGCCGGCGCCGATTTTTTGTGGGCCTGGCAGTACGATGCCGCCAACCCCGCGGTGTACCTCCCCGCGCGCTGGTGTGGGCGGTCGTCCGACCCCCCACCGGGTCCCGGGGCAGCCGTGGTGCTGGCGGACAATCGCCTGTGGTGCGCGCGGGAGGCCCCCCCGCACCCGGTGCGGGCCCGATTGCTGTTGCCGGCGCGAGACTTGGGTGACATGGCCGCGCTGGCCCGGCGGTACTGGCCCACGGAGGAGGAAAAGGGATGAATCTGGGACGCGGTCTCCTCGTAGGCGCGCCGGCCTTCGTCGCCGGGGTGGTGTTTGCCCCCGGCCTGCCGAACGCCGTCCTGGTCATCGGGGCGGGTGTAATTGCGGTCCTTGTGGCGCGGGGCGGGTCCCCCGGGCGCTCGGCGCCGCCGGTGCCGCCCCATGTCCCCGTACGCGGCCCGGTTCGCTTGGCGCGCCCTCGATGGGGCCCGGCCCCCGGGGGCCGGTCGGCGCAAGACCCCCCCACCGACGGGAGGCCCGACGCCGTGGTAGGGTCCCACCGCGCCCGGTGCCCGGACTGCGGCGCGGGGGCCACGCTGCTGGTGTACGCGTCGGGACAGACGGAGCGGGTCTGCGATCACTGCGGGCGGTCCCGTCTCTGAGGCCCGGTGTAAAACCGGGTGTAATTTGACGCAGGTCCCCGACAGGCCGGGAGGCGCCGCCGCGCGGGGACGATGCCGCGCGGACGGCGGCCCGGCGCCAATCCAGTGACAGCGGGTTCTGGCCCGGCGGGTTCCGAGGGCCGCCGGACCGAAATCAGAATCAGGAGGCCGTGGGTTCGAATCCTACCGGGCGCACCAAGGTTTTGAGAACTTTTTGGCCCGCCCGGTGTAAAACGGGGTGTAATCGGTGAACGTCCATGAAGTGCAGCAGCACGGCCGGCCCGAATGGCGCGTGGAAGTGTGTGT
>JAJZWS010000059.1 GCA_021846565.1 Bacillota bacterium | reverse complement strand
GATAGTAGTCAGGAATCTCATAGGGCCAGCCCCCCATGTCGCCGGCCAGCGACTCCCAGTGGTCGTCGCCGTAAGCCAGTGACACCAGGTTGGAGATGGTCGACATCGTCACCGCCGCAGCAAACCGATCCGGGTACCGGGTGATGAGCCAGTTGGTCATAAAGCCGCCATAGCTGCCGCCAAACACCCCCACCCGGTCGGGCCGGGCCACCCCTTCGCCCACCAGTTCATCAATAAGGCGGATGGTGTCCTCCCCTTCCCGGGTGCCCCAGTCTCCCAGGATCAGGTCGGCAAACGCCTGGCCATAGCCGCCGCTCCCGCGAAAGTTCACCGCCGCCACCCGATACCCGTGGCTCACCAAGAGCGCCGTCGTGAAATGAAAGTACGGGCCGGCCGCGCCATGCGGGCCGCCGTGCATGCTCATCAGCAGCGGCGCAGGACCTTCGAGCCCCGCCCGCTCCCACACCCAGCCCTCCACCGGGCCGTCGGGGGACAAAAGCGTCACGAGGCGCGGGGATGCGGGCCGCACCACCGACCGCAGCCATGGGTTCAGGTCGGTCGCCGGCGTGGCGCGCCTCACCGCTAGATCCACCCGCCCCAGCTCGGCCGGACGATCGGGAAACAGCACGAGTCCGGCGCCGTTCCTCCGGTTGGCCGCCAGCGCCAGGCTGCTGACGCCTTCCAGCAGCACCGTGCTCGCGCCGTCGGGCGCCGTGGCCACCAGCTTGGTGACCCCACCCCAATTGGACTGCCACACAAAGCGGCCGTCCCCGAGCTCAGTGGGGCGCGCGCCGCCCGCCCCCGGCGGCTCCGACACCTGGGCCCCCCGATCCAGCGCGTGGGTCCAGCACCTAACGGCGCCGGGACGGTCCACATCCACGGCCATCAGGTGGTAGTCCTGCGTCGACCCCGTGATGGCCGAGTGGTTGTGGTAGAACACCAGCCGCCGCCCGTCGCGCGACCACGTCGGCAGCGCCGCCACCCCATCCGAATTGGTGAGCTTCTCCCACCGGTCGTCGGCCAGCGCGACCGTGTACACGTCCCACACCCACTCCAGGTCCCAGTCCGGGCGGCGGGTGGTCACCAGCGCCAGCGAGCGGCCGTCAGGGGACCAGGCCGGCGCGAAATGGTGCCAGTCCGCGGATCCCACCTGGTGCGTGGCGCCGTCGGCCACGTCGACGATGTGCACCTGCCAGGTGCGGTCGCCCAGAAAGCCAAGTCCGTTGGCCTCAAACCGCTCGTGCGTCAGCACCCGCGGTTTGGTGGACCCGTCGGGGGCGGGCAGGTGCTCCAGCGCAAGCCGCGTCCCGTCGGGGGACAACGCCAGCCGCCGGACGGCCCCGGCAAAGCGGGCGAGGGACACAGGCGGGTGGCGGCCGTCCCAGCCCATCACGTGCTGGTGCTCGTCCTCGGCCGTGAGAAAGTAGAGCCATGCGCCGTCCGGGCTCCACACCGGACTCACGACGCTGTGCTGCGGCAGCCGCCGCTCCACCGTGTCGTCGGGCATGAGCTCCATCAGGTGACTGGTGCGCGTGTCGCCGTCGAACCCCGACTCCACGTACAGGATTCGACCATCCGTGGGGTGGACCGCGATGGCGGCAATCTCGCGGATCCGGCCCAGGTCGCCGGGCGCCAATAGGTTTGTGCTCATGGCCCGAGTCTATCAGAGGGCGGTGTGTCCCGCTCCCGAGCGAGCGCCGGGGTTCTCATCCCGGCCCGTCGCCGCTCCTTGTCATCCCGGCCGGCCACGGTTGGCTGGGGCCGCCCGCCGCCGCACGACGGCGTGTAGCCACTTGAATCCCGCTCCCGCGTCGGGTAAGATTTCCCATGGAAAACACTTGGGCCCGTAGACCCGCCTTTCTGGCAGCACCACCCGGACCTGACCAACGTCCCCCGAAAAATCGACCATGACGAGAAGAGGAGTGGTTTCATTGCGAGCCATATTGTGCGATGCCAACCAGTTGGAGCTCGCGAGTGGCCCGCTCGTGCGGTGGGACTTGGCCTGGCCGCTGTTTTTGCCAGACTGTGTACCCGGCACCCTGCCGGAGGGTGGCGGGGCCCAGCGCCTCACGATTATCGGACGCTGGTTTTGGGAGCATATGGGCATCACAGCGGGACGGTTGCGTCCGGACGCGCCGGACGCCCTTTGGCTGGTGTGCCTACCCCGCTCACCGACGCCGCCCGCGAGCTGGTGACCCGTTTGGCGTCGTTTTGGTGCGACGAGGTTTACTGGGAGCCCCCCACGTCCACCACCCCGAATCGCTGGACCGCCCCCGTCCTGAACGTGAACCACCTCACGGGGTCGCCGCTCACCGTGGCGCTGAGCGAGTCGTATCCCCAGGGACAAGAGCATCCCCTGCTGGCCGCGACGGGCGTGGGCCGCCTGAATGCGAAGGTTCAGGTGGTGGCTGCCGACTCAACCTCCGCCCGGCTGCACAGCCACACGGCACAGGACGAGTACTATCTTATTTTGCACGGGTCGGGCACCCTCAGGATGGGACAGCGCAGCCAACCCGTCACCAGTGGCTGCTTCATTGCGAAACCGACGGGTCCTGACCTGCCCAGCCACATTGTGGCGGACCAGGGCGAGCCGGTGACCATCCTGGACATGGAAGTCTACCAGGATTCACGCCAGTTTCTTGGCGGCAAGGACCTGATGAACTACGCGGACCAGCGCGAGCTGGTGATGACCGGTCTGGGATGGGAAGGCATGGTGCCGCTCGACACCCTGCAGGCCACGCACGATGTGTTTTCGCACTACTTTGAGGGCTACGAGCGCCATCGAGACGGGACTGTCACCGCACGTCCCTTTCCCGGTCAGCCCGCTCGGCGGGACGACGGGTCGGACCAGTAGGCGAACCGGGACCGTATTCCGGCGCCGGGATCGCCGCGGTGGCACGGTGCGCCAACTACCCACGAGCCCTTTGACGGTCGGGGCGCCGCGGCGCGGGCCACGGGTCGGTAGATTGTGGAGCCACCGGCACGCTGACGACTCGGGGACAAGCCGCACAGTGCGCCCAGGATCCCACAGCGGTCATGACGGCCACCTCCCGCGGCTGAGCGCTTAAGGCGTCGCTGTCCTCAGGATAGCGGCGGCACGGCAATTGCTGGCTCCGCATACCACTGGACCTCCGTCACGGCGGCGTTCCCGCTCTCCACCACCACGCGACCGGGGGCAAATCCGATCGAAATCGCGTTGGCCTCGGTGCGGCTCCAATAGGGCTGGAACGCAACCACCCCGGACACCAGGTCCGGCGCGATGGTCGCCACCGGCTCCCCCGCGCAGCCCAGCTGCAGCAGGTTGCCGACGTCTCGCGGACTCATGGGTCCCACGTAGGTGGCGTAGGCGGTGGGTGCGGGCGCCGTCACGGGGTAGTTGTCCGCCAGGCCACCCAAGTCCCCATGGACGGCCGCCAGGAAGGCACCGAGCTCTGCCGCCAGCGTGCCTCGCGGTACCACGGTATCGACCGTGATCACGAGCTGGACCGGTCCCGACGTCGGCACGTCGGGCAGCCCCGCTTGGGCCAGCTCCACACGCTCGCTGGTCGTCAGCGATGGCACGCTCAGCGTCAGCGCCGTGCCGGGGGTGCCTCGACCGAACGGGAAGATGTGTCGGCCCTTATACGTGAACAGCGTGAGCACCTCGGAGCCGTGGCGGGCCGAGAGGCCGCTCTGCGTCCAGTTGCCCAGCAACTCGCCCGCGGACTCCTGGGACGAGCCTCCCAGCCACGCCTTGACGGTGGTCTCTCCCACGTGTCCGGCCCCAAAACCCTGGAGCTGTACCGTCGGGGCCGGCAACTTGGCGGCCGCCGCGGCCTTCACGTCCTTCACGAGCCACGCGGGGCATGCAGTCGGCAACCCTGACGCCCGGGACTGCGTGGCGGTACGATCGGAGCGACTCACGGCCGGCTTGGATACGGCCGGGGGCGGTTGCCCGGACGCCGCTGCCCCCGGGACGGTTCCGCAGCCCGCCAGCGCCACCGCAGCCAGTGCCCCCACCAGGCGGCCACGCCTTCCCGGCCATGGCAACATCAAGCCTCACCCCTTCCGCCAACCTCGCTGGGGCGATGCGATGATCCGGTTTTCCCCAAGAACGCCACCCGTCTCACGAAAGTTTCCATCGGAAATCTTCCATCGGAGCGCCTTGGCGCCGCATGGGACGCGACGGCGATGGACCCGTCGCCGACAGGCGGCTTCTTCAGGCCGCCTCTTCGTGTACGCTCTTGCTATAAGCTTGACCGGGGGTGCTGGGATGCACGTCGTCGTCGTCGGAGGCGGTCTCATGGGATCGTCTGCGGCGTATCACCTGGCCGAACGGGGGCTCGCCTGCACAGTCGTGGACGCCGGGCATCCCGGACGCGCCACGTCCGCCGGCGCTGGGATTTTGTCGGGGGCCACCAGTGGAGGGCCGGGACCCGCCTACTGGGCTCTGGCCCAGGCCGGCGACCAATATCATCGCCGGCTGGCCCAAGAGAGTCGCGGCGGGGCCGGTTATGGACGCGCATCCCTCGCCATCGTGGCGCTGGCAGGGGATCACGCGCGCTGGGAGGCTTTGCGGCAGAACCTCAGGGACCGGGGTGCGCCCGTGCGCCAGGTGGAGCCCGCTACCCTGGCCCAGGCGTTTCCCCCGATCGGTCCGGTGGAGGCCGTGCTGTGGCATGATGACGCCATGCGCGTGGACGGCCGGCTGCTGGAGGACTGGTTTCGGACGGCGGCCGAAAGCGGGGGCGCGCGATTCACCTCCGGCGTGGTGGACCGCCTGGCGATGGACGGTCGGGGAGTCACGGGGGTGGTGCTCGCCTCGGGAGACCACCTGGCGGCCGATGCGGTGATCGTGGCCGCCGGCGCGTGGTCCACGGGACTGGTGGCGCCGCTGGCCGCGACCATTCCCATCGCACCGCAGCGGGGACAAATCGTGCATCTCGCCGTTCCGGCCGCCCAGGGGGCGTCGTGGCCCATCCTGGAGGGGGTTCGCGGCCACTACCTGCTGCCGTGGCCCGACGGCCATGTGGTGGCCGGTGCCAGCCGCGAGACAGGATCCGGATACCACGCTCGGCTTACGGCTGCCGGTCAGGCCGAGGTGCTGGAAGAGCTCCTGAGAGTGGCCCCGGGTTTGGCCGATGCCGAAGTGCGAGAGTGGCGGGTGGGCCTTCGCCCCGCCTCCGCGGATGGGGTCCCACTGCTGGGTCGTCTCTCAGAGGTCGAGGGGGTGCATCTCCTGGCCGGTCACGGGGCGGGCGGCCTTTTGGTCGGCCCCGTGTCGGCCCAGCTGGTGGTCGACGCCCTCGTGGACCGCGAGATTCCCATCGACCTCACCCCGTTTCGGCCGGACCGCCCAATCGAGCCGCCGTGACCTCGTGGCGAGGACGGACCGTGGACGATTCACAGTCCTAGGGCTTGCCGGGCCCTATCCGCCGGTCGCCCTCGGGGGCGACAGCCCCAGGATTGGGGTGGAACGCGAGTGTACTGAAAGGAACGATGTTATGCCCACTGCACGCACCCATATGCATCGGATCTATACGCGGCGCGGGGATCGGGGAACCACCACGGCCACGCGGCGCGACCGGCGGGGCAAGGACAGCCCGCGCGTAATGGCGTACGGCAGCCTCTACGAACTGAATGCCCACCTGGGGTTGGCCCGTGCGGCCATGGCGGCCGTCGAGCCCCCGCCCGCCCGCAGCGCGTGGGACTCGCTGTACGGCGGCTTGGAGGAAATTCAGCATCGTCTGTTTTTCGTCGGCCGCGACTTGTCCCAGAGCCGCGGGCTTCCGGACCATGAACCGCCGTTGACCGTCTCGGAGCACGTGCTCCGGCTAGAGGCGCTCGTCGACCAATTGGCGGCGGACACCCCGCCGTGGCGCCCGTTCACCATTCCCGGGGGCTCGTTGGCCGCCGGCCACCTTTTTGTGGCCACCACCGTCTGCCGGCGCGGAGAAACCCTGATCGCTGCGCTGCACCACCAGGAACCTGTGCCCGACGCGGTGCTCGCCTGGGTGAATCGTCTGTCGGACCTGCTGTTTGTGGCAGCGCGTTTTGTGAACGGTGTCGAAGGGGTGGTGGACCCACCGCTCCGCGATCCGTTGGACGGGTATTGAGGCGCCTGGTGCCGGCGCAGGGGCTTAGGTGAGGCGCACCGCCGCGCGAGGCCGGTCTCGGGACTGACAACGACGGCGGTCCCATACGCCAGCACTTCGGACAGGTTGGATCCCTGCTCCGAGGAGTCGCACGACACCCCGATGGCGGCGTTGGCCCCGAGTGAGCGCGTGCTCGATCAGGCGGTCCAGAGCCCGCTGACGCGTGTCGTTCAGCATGTTCGTGAACTCGAGAATCTCGCCGCATGCCAACCCGCGCAATCCGACCGTCACCTGGTAGCCGATGCCGCGGCTGCGCACCATCGTGCCCCAGGTCAATCCCACCACTCGGTCCACCTGGTCGTCACAGCTGCAAAATCCCCCGCCATCGCCTCCACCCTTTGTCTCCGAGCCGTCGGACGGCGCAGCCGGTGGCCTGCCGAGCCAGGCCGTGGTTCTGCTACGATTCTACCGGAGGCTCGCTTGGGAAAGGGAGGCACGTCGATGGCGCGACCGCGTACTCGCCATGAGCGCTGGACCAATCAGATTGTCATGTTGGCGGAAACCGTGGCCATGGCCGTGCCGTCTGAGGACCAGCCCGAGTCCGCGGTTCGCCTGACCCACGTGTTGACCCGCGTGCTGGACGCCGGGTCGGACCACCCGATCCATCGGGCCGTCGAGGCGCTGGACGCCCGCCACGCCCACGAGGCGGGCGACATCGTGCTGCTGGCCGCGGAGGAGGCCGCGGGGACGCTGGACGTGGTCCTGTCACGACCGGGCGGCGATCTCCGCGGGGTGGCCTCGGCATTTTTGGTTCCCCTGGTCTTGGCGGCGCCCCCACCGACGGTGGTTCCCCGGGTCATCCCCCAGGGGGCGGCGTGGGAGGGGCTGGTTCGATCCCTTCGGACCCACGGGCTCATCGACGACCAGGCATCGGTGGTGTGCCACAACGCGCTGTACACGCTGGCCGACCTGCCCCGCTCCTGGGTGGCAGAGCGCCAATGGCTCCGGCTGCTCGTGGACGGTCTCAGCCGCAAGGAACCCGCCCTGCCTCCTCCCGCGCTCGAGGCCACGCCCTCCATCGAGACGCCCGTCGACGGCGCCCCCCATCTGCGCTTTTTGGTCGGCACGGTGTTCAGTACGGGCGACGAACCGCCGCTGTGGGAAGCCGACGACCCCGAGACGCTCGAGGCTCAGGGCCGCTTCGATGACTGGTTGGCATCCTCGGCGGGATTCGTGCAAGCCGCGCTGGGCCTCGAACACGTGGTGGTCGGGCACCCGGACCGATGGGACGATGCCCGGAGCGCCGGCGAGACGCTGTGGAACATGGCCGGCGCCGCGTTGGCCATCGAACGGCACTGCGCGCAGGCCGGGTGCACTCCCGACGCCGTGTTGGCCGATGTGCGCTGGCAGGGCGGTGAGGACGGCGCGTGGCTGGTCAGTCTCACGTCGCTGGGCCATGTCTCCCGCCCGTGGTCCTGGCACCCCACCTACGACCCGGACGAGGACCGCGACGCGCTCCTGGACACGCTGCGCTCCCAAGGGATCCGCCGGATGGCGGTGGATGAGCGGGGCACACCGTAAGCGGACGCGAGCGGGAATCGAGCCGTTTCGTCCGCCTTGGTGGGCGGTGGTGGGTCTAGGCGCCCTGGTCGCCAAAGGCTCCCAGCCGTTGGCCGACCGCCTTCTGTCTGCTCGTGCGTCCTTACGGGCTTTCCTGGTCTTGGGCAGACGCCGGCGTACACAGCGTTCACCAGCGGTGCGTTGCTAGCGCCGTGTGTCCTCGGCCCCGGGTGGGGGGACGTGCACAAAGTCGAAGCCGAAGCGCCCCTTCACACACAGGTGCCCATGGGTGACCTCGTGGTCCATCGGCGACGTCACCTTGACGATCCGGTTGTCCTGAACGTGGAGCTCTAGCGTGCACCCCACGCCACAGTACGGGCAGATGGTGTCGGTCACGGTCTGGCGCGACGCGTCCCAATCGTCCGCCTGACGCAGATCGTACTCGCTTTTGAACATCAGCGCCCCGGTCGGGCAGACCGCGACGCAGTTGCCGCAGTACACGCAGGCGGAGTCCGGAAGCGCCACGTCAAACTCGGTGGCAATGTGGGCGTCGAACCCGCGGCCCGCCACCGCAATCGCAAACGTGTGCTGCGCTTGGTCGCCACACGCCTCGACGCACTTGTAGCAGAGAATGCAGCGCGAGTAGTCTCGGACGTACAGCTCGTTGTCAATCGTGACGGGCTGGTCTAGGGTGGCGCGCGCCTCGCCGGCCACGCTCCCGTGCCGGCCCGCGCGCGCCTGCCGGTCCGCGCCGGTGGGGGCCAGAGGCCCGTGGCGAGCCGGGTCCGCCCCGTATTCTTCGAGCCACCGCTCCAGATCCGGCCCGGCCAGGCTCATGTCGACCGACGACGCCAAAAGCTCCAACACCATGCGGCGACTGTGGTCCACGCGCTCCGAGCGGGTGGACACCACCATGTCGGCCTCCAGCGGCCGGGAGCACGCCGGCACGAGTGCGCGGGAACCCTCCACTTCGACGACGCAGGCTCGACACACGTTCACCGGCGCGAGGTTTTCCAGAAAACAGAGCGTGGGCACCTCCGTGCCCTCGGCACGGCACGCCGCCAGAATCGTGGTGCCCTCCGGCACCGTCACCGCCCGTCCGTCGATGGTGGCGCGCACACTCCGCTCGGGAAATGCACCGTCCGTCCGCGTCATGGGCCTCACGGCAGCCATCTCAGGCCCCCTTCCCTTCGTCACCCACCCAACCAACCAAGCCGGAGGGCCGAGTCCACGGCGTTCGCGGCCGTCTGGCCCAGCCCGCAGATAGAGGCGTCCCGCATGACCTGGGCCAAGTCTCTAAAGAGCCGGAGTTCGTCCGCCACCGTACCGTGGGGCCGGCCGGCGGCTAGGCGGGCCACCAGCTCCTCCTGGCGCACCGTGCCCACGCGGCACGGCACGCACTGCCCACACGACTCGTCACGGAAGAAGCGCGCAATCCGAAGCACCGTACCCGTGAGGTTCGCGGTGTCGTCAAACACCACCACCACCCCCGACCCCAACGTGGCGCCGATGGCTTTGAGATCCGCCGGCGCGAGCGGGGTGTCCAAGGCAGTAGGCCCCACGAACGAGCCTGCCGCCCCTCCCAGCAGCACCCCCTGCAGTGTGCGGCCGGGCATGAGCCCGCCCGCCATGTCGATGAGGGCACCGAGCCGCGTACCAAACGGGGCCTCGTACAGCCCGGGGCGTGCGACGGCCCCCGAGAGGCAAAACAGGCGCGTGCCCGCCGCGTCCGGGGTCCCGACCGCCCGGAACCGCGCAGGACCAAACTCCAGGATGGCCAGCACGTTCATGAGCGTCTCGATGTTGTTGACCGCGGTCGGCTTCCCAAAGAGCCCGTGCGTCGTCGGAAACGGCGGCTTGTTGCGGGGTTCCCCACGGCGCCCCTCCAGGGAGTTGAACAGCGCCGTTTCCTCGCCGCAGATATACGCGCCCGCGCCCTGCCGAACGTCGATGTCAAACCGCAAACCCCGCCCCATGACGTCGTCGCCCAAAAACCCGCGCTGGCGCGCAGCGGCTATGGCGTGGCGCAGCCGAGCGGCCGCCAGCGGATACTCGGCCCGGATGTAGATGTATCCCTGCTCGGCGCCCACGGCGTACCCGGCGACTGTGAGCGCCTCCACCACGGCAAACGGATCCTCTTCCATGATCACGCGGTCCTTGAAGGTGCCGGGCTCCGACTCATCGGCGTTGGCGACGACGTAGTGCGTGCGGTCGGCCTGGTTGGCCACCGCACGCCACTTCCACCCGGTCGGGAACGCGGCGCCGCCCCGCCCCGCTAGCCCTGCGTCGGCCACCCAGTCGACGACGCCCTCGGGGCCCAGCTGCAGGGCGCGTCTAAGACTCTCGTAACCGCCCGCGGTCCGGTAGCTGTCCAGATCGGTCGGGTCCACCCGGCCCACGTGCCGCAGCACCACCAGGCTCGGATCGCCCACCTGCGGCACGACCGCAGGAGGCGTGGGTGACGGCCCGGGCGCCGCGATGGCGCGGACCACGTCCTCTCGCGTGGCCGCCACCACCTCGATGTCCGCAGCGTGGGCGCCCGCGCGCTGTACCAGCACCGCCGGACCCCGGTCGCACTGCCCGAGGCAGGGACTCCGGTGCCACTGAACGCCGTCGAGCGACGCCTCGCCCTCGTCCGCGTAGCGTTCGCGAAGCGCGGCGATAAGTCCCCCGGCGCCCGACAGCTGGCACGCCACGTCGTCGCACACGTGCACCTTGACGGGGGGAGCGGCCTCGCCCACGTCCAACAGCGCGTAAAACGCCGCCACACCATAAATCTCGGCCGGCGGCAGGTCCATCCGCACCGCCAAGTAGTTGACGGCGCCCGGGCTCACCACGCCCACCCGAGACTCCAGGGCGCGGAGCGCCGGCAGCAGCAGGCTTCGGGGCGGCAGCGTCGTTCCGTCGCGCCGGGCAACATGCAGCGCCCGCGGCGAACGCTCGCCTCCCACCCAGGGGGAGGGAGGCGGGGAGAGAATCTCGTCGACCGCGGCACGCTCCTCGGCGGTGCCGATGTCCGCGGCACCGGCGGACAGGCTCGTTTCCATCAGACACCCACCTTCAGGTTCACGGCATCGGCACTGGCCTCTAAGCTGTCTGACGAATCCAGCCGCTCTACCCGGATCGCGGTCGCCTTGAACTCCGCGGTGCCGGACTGGGGATCCCACGCGTCTAGGGTCAGCGTGTTGGTGCTGACCTGGTCGGGGAAATGCAGGGTCATGAACGCGAGGCCGGGCCGGAGCGTCGAATCCGCGTGCACGGGCGCCTCGATGCGCCCGCGGCGGGAGGCAATGGCCACCCGCTCGCCCTCGACCACCCCCAGCAACCGCATGTCCTCGGGCGACAGGTTCAGGCTCTCGGGGCGGCGCAGCGGCGACGAGAAGCGCCCAGACTGAACACCGGTGTTATAGGAGTCCAGCCGGCGGCCGGTGGTAAGCCGGATGGGATACTCGTCCGAGAGCGCGTCAAGCGGCGGGTCGTGGCGCACCGGATGAAACGCCGCCTTGGCTCCCCCAACCGGGTCATCCCACAAGCGGCCGTGCAGGAACGGAGAGCCGGGGTGCGCCTCGTCTGGGCAGGGCCACTGGATGCCATTTAGGGCCTCGAGCCGGTGGTAGGCCATGCCGCCATGCATCGGCGACAGGCTCCGGCACTCATCCCAGACCGCCTCGGCCGCCGGCATGCCCCAGTCGAAGCCGAGGCGCGCCGCCAGCAGCGACAGGATCTCAAGATCGCCCTTGGTGCCCGGCGGCGGCTCCAGCGCCTTGCGGACCCGCTGGACGCGCCGCTCGCTGGAGGTCACCGTGCCCTCCGCCTCGCACCAGGAGGCGGTCGACGGAAGCACCACATCGGCCAGCTCGGCCGTGCGGGTCAGAAACATGTCCTGCACCACCAGGTGGTCGAGCCCCGTGAGCAGGCGCTCGGTGCGGCGCGAATCCGCCTCAGACTGGGCGGGGTTCTCGCCAATAATATATAGCGCCCGCATATCGCCCCGGTCCATGGCCTCAAACATCTGCGACAGGTGCCATCCGTTCGTGGCCGGCAGGGCCCGCCCCCACGCCGCCTCGTACCGCGCCCGCACCGTCCCGTTCTGTACGTCCTCGAATCCCGGGAACTTGTTGGGCAGCGCGCCCATGTCCCCGCCGCCCTGCACATTGTTCTGTCCGCGGACCGGATTCAGCCCAGACCCGTAGCGTCCGACGTGCCCCGTCAAGAGCGCCAGATTGATGAGCGCGAACACGTTGTCCACCGCGTTGTGGTGCTCGGTGATGCCCAGCGTCCAACTGAGCTCCGCCCGCGGCGCGCGCGCGTAGTCGTGCGCCAGCTGCCGGATGGCGTCTCTGGGGACGCCCGTGAGCTCCTCGGCCATCTCCAGCGTGAACGGCTCCACCGACGCCTGATACGCCTCGAAGTCCAGCGTCGCGCGCCGCACAAACTCGCGGTTCACCAAACCCGCCGCGATAATCTCCCGCCCGACGGCGTTGGCAAGCACGATGTCCGTGCCGACGTCCAGACCGAGCCACAGGTGCGCATGCTGTGCGGATGTGCTCCTGCGGGGGTCCACGACATAGAGTCGGGCACCATTTTGCATGCCCCGCAGCACATGGTGGAAGAAGATCGGGTGCGACTCCCGCGCGTTCGAGCCCCACAGCACGATGAGGTCCGTGTGGTGAAATTCTTCGTACGAGCTGGTCCCACCCCCGGCTCCAAACACTGTCGCCAGACCGACGACGCTGGGAGCGTGTCAGGTGCGGTTGCAGCTGTCGATGTTGTTGGTGGCCAATACGCCGCGGGCAAACTTTTGGGCCAGGAAGTTCACCTCGTTGGTGGCCTTCGAGCAGCTGAACATGCCCACCCGGTTGGCACCACCGGCGGCCACCGCCCGCTCCAGCCCTGCGGCCGCGCGCTCCAGCGCCTCGTCCCACGTCGCGGGGCGCAGTACCCCACTGTCTCGGACCAGCGGCTCCGTGATGCGTCGAGATGGCCCTTTCACTACCGTCGCCTCCCCCGGTGTTTGGAACCGGAACGGATGCGCTGGGTCGGTACCCGCACGTCTCGCCTTGGACTCCGCGCGTGCGAAACCCCAGCACGACAATGCAACAAGTATAGTCGTTTCCCTTGGTTCTGCACGTGGCCTCCGACGTTTGTCCCATCCGGACGGCGCGGGAGGGGCGCCGCCGCTGTCACGCCGTGGCCGCCCTGTCGAACACCACCGCCGCCCCGGGAGAGCGGCACACCAGTGCCAGCGCCAGACCCTGCATGACCATGAGCCCGGTGGCCGTCACCATCAGGGAACGCACGCCAAAGTGCGACACCATAAGGCCACCGGCCAGCGCTGCCATAATCGTGAACCCCGCCACGAGCGACCGCAGCACCGACGCAATCCGGCCCATGCGTTCAGGAGGCAGCGCCCCCTGCATGAAGGCGGCAAAGCCGGTGTTGGCCAGGGCCTGGAACACCCCCAGCGCGATAAGCCCACCGGCGGCTTGCGCAAAGCCATGCGCTAAGGCGTAGGTCAGATACGCGGCCCCCGACACCAGGGGTCCCACCTGCACCAGCCTACGCGCCGACACCCGCGTCGCCACCAGCCACGAGGCCACCGCTCCCAGCACGTAGCCGACGCCGGCCATGCTGACCAGCACCCCGTAAGTAGACGCGGTCATCAACAAGGCGCGATGCACGAACACCACCTCTTCGGCATCCGCGGCCACTCCAAACACAAAGCCGAGGTTAAAAAGCCCGAGCACCGCCCCCACCGCGCGGTGTTCGCGGAAAAATTGCCACACGAGGACCACGTCCTGCCGCCACCGCCCGGGCGCTCCGGCCCCGTCCGCGCTCTCGTCCGGGTTCTTCCCGGGTATCCACGCGAGCAGGAAGCCCGACACCATGAGCAGCGCGGCATTCACCTCCAGCACCAGATCCGGCCGGCCATGAATCAGCAGGGCCCCCGCCATCGCGGGGCCGGCCACCAGCGCGCCGTACTGCATCACCCCACGCACCGCGTTGGCGCGCGTCCGACCCTCCGCCGGCACCAGGAGACGAAAGTACGGGTCGAACGCCGAGCGAAACAACCCGTCCAGCGCCGCGACGGTCCCCACGGCGGCATACATCATCCACACGGCCGGCACGAACGGGAGCGTCAGCACCACGAGTCCGGCGGCAACATTGGACACCAACAGCGTGGTCCGCTTGTCCCAGCGGTCGGTGAGACTGCCCACGAACGGCCCGGTGGCCATCAGGGCAAGTTGCGGCACCACCCAGAGCGCCGCGACCGCCGGCGCCGAGTGGGTGCGGCTCAATACCAGCACGTTTAAGGCCACCAGCTGCATGGCCTGCCCCAGCGCCGCGGCCGCCAACGCCGCCAGCACCAGGGGGAGGCCGGCAATCCTGGTCTGGCTCACAACTCGCCCCCGCCCCCGCCTTCTATCAGCGGGTCGTCGACCGTCCCCGCAATCTGTATCGAGATCGACAACGTTTGGGCCGCGGCGGGGTGCTGCGAGGGAATCTGCTCCCAGCGGGTCAGCAGCAGCTCCAGCGTGTGCATGAGGGCCTCAAGTTCCTCCGGCGTGCGGTGCACCCACGTTTCGAGATGTCGCGACCACGCCCGGTCCTCCGCCGACGCCACGCGGCGAAAGCGGGTGGCCACCGCTCGGTAGCAGCGCTCCACGTGCCCGGCCTCCACCTGGGTGCGCGCCACCGTCACCAAGCCCCCGGTCAGGAGCTTCTGCAGGTGGTAGTGCACGTTGCCCCGGGTCTCCCCCAACCGGTCCGCCACTTCCGCCGCCGTCCCGTCCACCTCAGCCACCGCATGCAAGATGCGGAGCCGCAGCGGACTCGCGAGGAGCTTGTGCTGCGCGGCCGTCACGGCCAGGACATCGTCCATCGGCACCTTCCTATCTGGATTATTAGATCAGTCTGCCGAATCAGATTCCACCATCGGCGATCCCCTGTCAAGAGCAGGCGGCCGGTTCGGGACGCGACCGCATCCCTGTTCGACAGCACGCGCCCGGCACGGGTGCTGGAGACCGGCGAGATCGCGTCTTGATTCCTTGGTCACGGCGCTTTACCATGGTGCTTGGGGGGTATCGCCGTGGTCAGGCAGGGACGCGTGAGCGCCAAGAACCAGGTGACGCTGCCAGCTGCCTTGATGCGCGCCGCGCGCATCAAGGCAGGAGCCACCGTGGAATTCTCCGTGGATCCACACGGCCGCATAACGGTGGCGCCCATCCGCCAAATCCCGGCCATAGAACAGTTCATTGGCATCTGGCGGGACCAGGTCCCTTATCGAACCGGTGAAGATCTGGTCGAGGACTTGCGCGGGCCCCTCGACCCATGAACGGCACAGCGGTGGACACCAACATCCTCTCGGAGATTTTTTTAGGGGGACCTCGCGCTGCCAGCGCCGTACGATCCTTGAAGGATGCGCTTGCGGTCGGCCCCGTCCTCGCCAGTGGCATCGTCTACACTGAGCTGTGCGGCGTCGGCCCAGGCGAAGCCGTAGTTGGGCTCTTAAGCGACATGGGGATTGAACTGGACGCTCAGCTGTCCTTGGAGGTTTGGGATATCGCGGCGGCCGCGTGGCGCACGTACTTAGGCCGACGACGAGCGACTGGCTCTTCCTACCACTGCCCCGCCTGCGGCCAAGCCAACGAAACGTTCCTCTGCGTGGGATGTGGGACGCGCATCGGGGGGCCCCGGCACATCTTGGCCGACTTTCTCATCGGTGCCCACGCGTCGGTGGCCGCGTCTTGCCTGCTCACATGGGATCGGGGCATCTACCGCACGTACTTCACCGCCCTCCGAGTGATTCACCCGTCCGTCTAGGAAAGCGCCAGGTCTGGGCCCACGCGGCTGCGGGCACCACGGTGTGCCAAGCGCCTCCGCCAGGGCGTGCTTGGCCGGCCACGAGGATAGCCGGCACAGCGCAACATCTTCTTGTCCTGAAGGATCCGCCCCTCGCCGACGCGATGGTCCGGAAACCCCGAACCCATCCAGGCGTTGGCCTTCGTCCTGCAGCTCACCCTCTGGCTACTCAGCGGGGTGCAACGGGGGGTCCGGGCATGGCCGGCGCCACGGCCGGCTCCCACGGCGCGGCGCCAGGACGTCTTCTAGGCGCGTCCCGTTGACGTGTTGCAGACGTGCTGTACACTCGCGTTGAGGTGGGTTCACTCCTCGCGCTGACTCCGAGCCAGGGACAACTGCCCTGTGGCCAGCAGCCGCGATCAGCGCACGGATCAAATCCTCGACTACCGGATCCCTGAAGGAGTGGGCAAGTGGCAGAGATTATCATTCGCGGTGCGACGGTTTTCGATGGAACTGGGCGGGCCCCCTTGGACCAGACCTCCGTGGTTGTTCAGGACGGACGCATTCGC
Organism: Bacillota bacterium; assembly: GCA_021846565.1. GTDB lineage: Bacteria > Bacillota > Sulfobacillia > Sulfobacillales > JAIMBI01 > JAJZWV01. Next base: position 6,898 of record JAJZWS010000059.1, on the reverse strand, counting down.
CAGGTGGGCGGCGTGGTTCCGCCCGCTTCCCCCGACGCTCTCGAGATCGACGGGACCGGCCAATACCTGCTGCCAGGATTCTTCGACACCCACGTGCATTTCGCGATGGAGGGGCCGGACCTTTTGGGCCAGCTCCAGCTTCCCGTGAGCTATTCCATCCTCCGTGTGCCTCGGCGCTTGCGTGCCACCCTGGACGCTGGCGTAACCACGGTGCGCGATCTGGGCGGCACCGACCGGGGTGTGCAGATGGCCCAGACGGAGGGTCTGGTCGCTGGCCCGCGACTCCAAATTGCGGTGCGCATGCTGTCCATTACCGGTGGGCACGGGGACATGTCGTTTCCCGACTCCAGCATCGACTTCCGCACTGAGGCCATCGGCGCGGTGTCTGACGGGTCGGCCGCCGTCCTTAAGGCAGTCCGCCGCGTGATTCACGCCGGCGCTGACGTGGTCAAGGTGGCCACGACCGGAGGGGTGCTGAGCCCGCGCGACGACCCCGCGCACAGCCACTTTTCGCCCGAGGAGCTGGCCACCATGGTGGCCGAGGCAAGTCGCCAGGGCCGCCGGTTGGCCGCGCACGCCCAGGGCGCCGAGGGCATCAAGAACGCCGTGCGCGCCGGATTCACATCCATCGAGCATGGAATCTACCTGGACGATGAAGCCATCGAGCTCATGATCGACCGGGGCACGTTCCTGGTGCCGACACTCGCCGCTCCGCTGGCGGTGATGGAGGCGCATGAGGCCGGAATGCCGGTTCCCGCGTGGGCCGTCGCCAAAACGCGCCGAGTGCTGGAGGCCCATCAGGGCAGCGTGGCCAGGGCCCATCGCGCCGGGGTCAAAATTGCGCTGGGCACGGACTCGGGCGTCGGCCCTCACGGTCACAACCTGAAGGAGCTGGCCCACATGGTGTCCGCTGGACTCAGTCCGATGGAAGCCATCACGGCGGGCACGCGCAATGCCGCCGAGTTGATGGGTCTTTTGGATGAGCTGGGGACGTTGGAAGTGGGCAAGCGGGCGGACCTGGTGCTGACGGCGGTCAACCCCCTCACCGACATCGGGAGCCTCGGGGACCCGGGGCGAATCCTGCTGGTCGTGCAGGACGGCAAGGTGGTGAAGGACATCCGCGCGCGCGGATAAGCCGGGATCTGGCTGGGAACGCCGGATCGTCAGGCGATCCGAACGCCACGAGGCGGTGCGCCCGTCCGCCCCCGCGAACGACGGGCGCACGCAGACTCCCCTCGATGGATGTCCCGCTGAACCGGGCACGTTGGCCTTGAGCGCCACCATGTGGTCGGTGGACAAGGCCACCCACGCCACAGCGTTTTGCGGTGGTCGGGTGAAAGAGAATCCTGCACGCCGTCGTTCCGCCAGTCGTCGGGCCAGCCCAACGCTGCGGCCCCCTGGGTGCGCTGGCGGTGCAAGGTACGCATCGACGTCGCGGGTGTCCCCTCGCGCACCAAGGGCCAGAGCCATCCAGGCCCACCCGCCCTCTCAGCCCCCAGGCCGGCGAGATGCTGCCCCCACCGAGACAGCGTCTGAATCGCCGGCGCTATGGCTGCAGGCTTGCTTTCCTCGATGTCTGCCCCTCCAGAGCCCGTCCGGTGGGCAACCGTCTTCTCGATGGCCCGGCAGGTTTTTCGCCAGCTGGCCGTGAGCATGTAAGGATTCCTCGACGCGCTGGCCGACGCTTGACGCCAGGGCAGCCGCTCCACCCACCTTGGCTTGAAGGCCCCCAGAATCACCGTCGCCGTGGACGGCTGCTGAGTTCAACGACCAAAGCCACGCCACCATGCGAGGGTCGCGGGGCGATCGCTCCCAACCAACATGCCCCCACCCCGTCTCACATACCGTGCACGAGACGGACGGGAAGGGACAGGTGCATGAACACGGAGCGAGACGCCTCGCCCTCCAAAAGCTCGGCGGTGGTCACCGGCCTGGTCATCCTCTTTATGACGCTCGCCCTGATTGTGTTCTCGGAGCACGGCTACCGCGCCACGGTCTCCGGCCTGCAGCTGTTTTTCGAGATTGTGCTGCCATCCCTCTTGCCGTTCTTTATCTTGTCCGACGTGCTGCTGGCCACCGGGATGGTGCATGCGCTGGGCGTGTTCTTTGAGCCGCTCATGCGGCCGCTGTTCAATGTGCCCGGCGTCGGCTCGTTCGTATTCTCGATGGGGCTCGCCGCTGGCTATCCCATGGATGCGGTCTTGACCGCCAAGTTTCGCCGCCAGGGCTTGTGCACCAAGGTGGAGGCGGAGCGGCTGCTGAGCTTCACGAATTCTGCAGACCCCCTCTTCATTTTTGGCGCCGTGGCCGTGGGGATGTTTGGGGCGCCGGCACTCGGCATTGGGCTGGCGCTCGCGCACTACGCCTCGGGCATTGGGGTGGGTCTCTTGTATCGGTTTTATGGGCGGCGCACCGACCCCCCCGCCGCCCACCAGCCACGCCATCGGGGGCGCATCGTGCGCCGCGCCTTCGACGAGTTGTATCGGGCTCGGCTGGAAGATGGCCGCCCCATGGGGCGGGTGATCAACGAGGCCATCGCCGAGTCGGTCTCCACGCTGTTCATGATCATGAGCTTCATTGTGTTGTTTGCCGTCCTGCTCAGACTCCTGCAGGTGGCGGGACTGCTGACGGTCCTGGCCGCGCCGTTCCGCGTGGCCTTTCGCTCGTGGGGCTGGTCTAGAGCCCTGGCCGTCCCCGCGGTCAAGGGGTTGTTTGAAATTGATCTGGGGGCCGCGGCTGCCGCGGCGGTGCACACGGGCCTCCTGCCCCGCCTGATGCTGGTGTCCGCCATCGTGGCATGGAGCGGGTTCTCCGTGCACGGCCAGGTGGCCTCGGTCATTCAGGACACCGACATCTCCATGAAGCCCTACTTTGCCGCCCGCTTCTTGCACGCGGTGCTGGCGGCACTCTTGACCCCGCTGTTCGTCGGGCCGGCCCTCGCAGTCGTGGGCACCTACACGCTGCCCGCGATGGCCGTTCCGGACTTCGTGGCCACCGCGAACCCCGGCACTATGGCGGCCGACGGCTTCCACGTCGCCCTGGTGCTGGCGGGCCTCTCGGTCCTGTCCATGCTGGGCGCAGCCGTGGTCGTTGGCCTGGTGCGCGGCGCCCGCGTGATGTGGGTGCGATGGGCGCGCTGAAGGCAGCGGCTCCCTTCCTGGCGGTTGGGCTCAGGCATCGCGCGTGAGGTCCAGCGCACCCACGCGCTCAGCCGCCGCACCCAGATGGTAGTCCACAGGAAACGGCCCCTCGGATGGCACGAGGCGTTCCCAAAAGCCGAGCGGGCCCGCTCCCAGCCGGGTCGTATAGCCCAGGCGGCCTGGCGACAAATCATACACACGATAGGCACTGGCCCCGGGACCAAAGCCGCCCGCGGTGAGCTGGAGGCAGCCCGCCGTGATGGGACGGGCACTCACGGCGTGCACGTGGCCAGCCAGGTAGGCTTTCACCATCGGATGAGCCCTGATTATTTGGACGAGCGGCTCCACCAGATCCGGGATGAAGTCTCCCGCGCCAAAGCGGCTCAGCACGCCGGTTTCGCGCGTGGACACCAACGGGTAGTGGCCAAACAGCGCCACCGGCTTCGCCGCCCTGTCCAGCAGTCCGATAAGCTTGGGCAGCACGCCGTCGGGGTCGCCGGCCCTGAGTGACAGGCCGATGGTTAACAGTGGGCCGAAGTCACACGTGATAAGCGCGTCGGGACCAAACACCCGGCCGAAGTGGGTGTCGGCGAGCGGTCGGGGATCGTGGCGCTCCAGCTCGGGATACTGTTCGCCCCGCCGGGCGTTCGCGCCCAGGTCATGGTTGCCCGCAATCGCGAGATACGGTGCCCCCAGCGAGTCCAGCCACTGCCGCGCCAACTCCAGCTCGTCCATGTCACTGGAGCCGCGCGTGGTGAGATCGCCGGTCACCAGCACATAGTCCGGCGCCTCGCTGCGCACGATCGCGCGGCCTCGGTCCAGCACCAGGCCCATCCCCGGGTTCGTGCGCTCAGGCGGCAGCTCCGCGTGAATGTCCGTGATGTGCAGTATCTTCATCTCGATCTCGTCGGTCTCCCTCCGGCGTCGTTATCGTGATGCGGGCCTCAGCCGACTTCCTGCCCATCGTACCCGGCATTGGCGCGCGGCGGTAGGCCGATAGACGAGGAGAGCTCTTGGCGGACGACGGACAGCGGCCTCGGCGGTGCGCCACGCCCGCCAGCCGGAGTCCCGGGACCGAATCTGCGATGCTTTTCGTGGGTGCGGTTTCGAGCAGGTCTTGCATTCGGGGGCGGCAAAGCCGACGACGGCCCCTCTTTGGGAATGGCCGTGCTCGCATCTCCCTGGCGTTGTCCTGGGTTGCGACCGTGTGCCGTCAAAGCCGCACGACGCGCCGCTGCTGATGCGGCGTCTCGGGTCGTGGGACGCCGTCTTTGAACGGGTCGCGCGGTTCGGTGTATGCCCATACACGCCGTGCCGACCGTCCACACGCGGCCCAGCCACCGGAACCGTCGGTGGAGCGCTTAAGCCCCACCGCTACCGAGGCAAGACCTCGTCATAGTCGCGGAAACGCCTGAGGCGGATTGAAGGCCTGATCGCTCTGGACATTGAGTTGGCGACCTGGTAAGGTCACTCCCTGCATACGGACACGCCGACGATTCGCGGCCGGGGCGTCCCCCAGTGGGCGACGACCCTGGAGGTGCGCCCGGTGCGCCCCGCCGAACGGGCGGCGTGGCGCACCGTGATGGCGACCCACCACTACTTGGGCTTTCGCGGCTTCGTCGGGGAGTCCCTCTGGTATGTCGCGTGCGTCGAGACCGACGGGGTCGCCTTGGTGGGGTGGGCGGCGGCGGCCTGGATGGTGCGGGTGCGCGACCAGTGGATCGGGTGGAGCCGCCCCCAGCCAGGGGCGCGGCGGAAGTTTGTGGTGAATCATGCCCGGTTCTTGATGCTCCCGGACGTGCACATCCCCAATTTGGCCTCCAAGACGCTCGCCCACACCACCCAGCGCCTCAGCGCGGACTGGACGGCGGGCTACGGGCACCCGGTCCTGGTGGCGGAAACCTTCGTCGACCCCACCCGGTTTGCCGGGACGAGCTATCGGGCGGCGGGGTGGACGTCCCTGGGGCTGACGCGCGGCTTCGCGCGCCGCCATCAGCACTATGTCCGCCACGGCCAGCCCAAACCGGTGGGGGTCCGGCCGTTGACCCCGGACGGAGCCGCACCGCTCCGAGCCCCGTTCCTCACGCCGGCCCTGATAGGAGGGACGCCGACGATGCTCGACTTCAACACGTTGAATTGGATTGGGCCCGATGGGCTGCGCCCGCGCTTGGCGGCGCTCCCGGACCCGCGCCACCGGCGCGGGATCCGCCACCGCCTCGACCACGTCCGCTTGCTCGCGTTAGCGGCGGTGTTGGCCGGCCAGCGCCATTATGTGGCGATCCGTGATGGGATTCACGATCTGGACCCCGACGCGCGCCGCCGCTTCGGGTGTCCGCGCTGGGGCGACACCTACCAGGTGCCGAGCGAACCCACGCTGCGCCGCGTCTTGCAGCAGGTCGATCCCGACGCCGTCGATGCCATCCTCCACGCGTGGTGGGACACCGAAACGCGCCGGGTGGGGGACGTCCTCGCCATCGACGGGAAAAGCCTGCGGGGCTCGGCCCACGGGGCGCGGACGCGCCCCGTCCATCTCCTGGCCGGCATGGTCCAGCGCACCGGCCAGGTGCTGGGCCCGGTCGCGGTCGACGTCAAAACGAATGAGATTCCCCGGCTGCGCGACTTATTGGCGCCGCTGGCCATGACCGGGCCCATCGTCACCCCCGACGCGCTTCCTACGCAAACCGCCACGGCCCGCTTCCTCGTGGAGGAGAAACAGGCGCATTATGTGATGGAGGTCAAAGGCAATCAACCCCGCGTCCAGGACGCCTGCGTCGCCCTCGGTCTCGAGGATTTTTCCCCCTCCGGTCCACACGATCGATCGGGGCCACGGCCGGATCGAACGGCGGACGGGGCGCGCGACGACCGCCCTGAATGACGATCTCGCCTGGCCGCATCTGGGCCAAGTATTCCGGATTGACCGCCAGGTCACCGCGTTAGACGGATCCCACCCCCGCACGGAGGTGGGGTTCGGCCTCACCGACCTCGCCCCCGCCCAGGCCAGCGCGGCCCAACTGGGGGCGTGGGTCCGCGGGCTTGGGGCATCGAAATCCGGTTGCACTGGGAACGGGACGGGGTGTACGACGAGGACCGGTCGCAAATTCGCACGGGCCATGGCCCGCGAGTCATGGCGACCTGGCGCAACACCGCGATGGGCCTCCTGCACCGCCTGCAGATCCCCAATCTCCAACGGGCGGTGAACTACCTCAACCGCCACCCGGACCACGTGGCCGAAGCGCTACTCGGCGCCTAGCGTCGCCGGGCTCCACGCATACGAGTCGCCGCCCCAGGCGTTGGCCCGGGCTCGGACCATGCCGCCTGCTAGCCGGGCGGCGTCCACGCCGCCGGTCCCGCGCGGCCTGGTACGCCGTGGGCGGCTCCTCCTCGCTTCGTGGAGCGCGTCACATCGGCGCTTCCACCCCGAATCGGCTACCACTTTGACGTTACCGTGGCTAGGAGTCCGTCCAGCTATCTGTTGAGGACGGTGAGGACGGGGCGCTACGCCGCGGTCGGGAAGAGTCGGTGGGATGAGGTCTGACCGTTCCGGGCCCTCCGCGGGTCGGGGAGGACGCTCAGGAGGCGCTGAGCGCGGCCCAAGAGGGCCGCGCATCGCTCAAGAGCCCCCCGCGGCTCCACGATCCCGGCGGCGGGGGCCCCGCGGGGCGCCGGGGCCGCCCGCGGGGTGCCCCGGGCCAGGATCTTGATGTTGTACGCCAGCGCCAGCAGCGTAAATTCACTGGTCGCGGCGGCGAGCCCCCGGC
>JAJZWS010000058.1 GCA_021846565.1 Bacillota bacterium | reverse complement strand
CCTTGATTCGCCTCAAGATCCACCGGGTCACCACCTTTTGACTTGTTCAGGGTGTGAGAGTCCACCGCGCTCCGTGGGCCGCCTGCTGGCTGACCGTGTGCATGGGATAGTAGTGGCCCGTCCACCAGGCCGCAATCTGATCCTTGTAAAGAGGCGACACAGGGTTCTCGCTCTGGCCGCCCGGGTACACCCCCCAGGCGGCCGGCAGCGCCTTCGATCCGGCAAACGCCACGATCATGCGCCAGCTGGGCCCGGCGTGGGACACCAGCCCCCCATCGGCCGCGTCTACGGTCCAGGCGTCGCCGCTGGATCCCCGGGGGCCGTACCCCAGCGCCTTGACCTGGGACAGCGAGGAAAACTCGCGAAAGTGGACGCGCTGCCAGGCCCAGCGCGACGGATCACGGCCCAGCCGACTGGTCAGCTGCGCCACGGTTTGGCGAAAGGCGGCCACCATCACCTGGCTCGCGGTGCGATGCGGGCCACCCGGGGGAGAGAAAGCCGCATTGCCCGGGTCCGCCGTGGTCCAAGCGGCCAGATCCTCCACCAGCGGCGTGCCCACTTCCGACGTGGCCGAAATTTGGAGGTTGGCATCCTGGCTCACCGGCACATGGTTGGCTTGCCACCAGGGCCCGAAGGTGTCGGTGAGATAGTGGCCCAAAAAGAACCACCACACCGTGGCCTGAGGCGATTGGGCAGACATGTTGCCTTGCCAGCCGTGGAGCAGGGTGGCGGCGGCCTGCTCCGTCGGCGAGAGCGTCTGGCCCTTTAGGGCAGACAGCAGGTGCGGGACCACCGCCGCCGCCATCACATCCTGGGTGTTGTTTTGCAGGCGCGTGAAGCTGCTGACCGTGAGATGCGAGGCGGGCGCCAGCGTGGCATAGATTTTGTTGGCGCGAAATCCATTGGTGAAAAAATCCATGGACGTGCCGATGTAATACGGATAGGTGGCCGACACCATCCGCTGATTCGCGGAAAAGACAAAGCCCCTCTTCGGATCGTAGGCCTGCGGAACCGCACCGTACGGGATGGTGCCCACGATGTCCTCCGCCCCGGTGCCTGACAGCACCATCCAGGGTTGCCCATGGGCCACTTGGGCGTAGTACCCCGCCGAAATGAGACCGACGTTGCCGCGGCGATCCGCGTAAATGAAGTTCATCGTCGGAGTGCGCCAGTGGCTTAAGGCGGCGCGAAACTGGGTGAAGTTGGCTGCGCGCATGATGGCCAGCGCGGTGCCGACGTCGGGCGAGGGCAGCGCGCCCGTCCAGTCGACGGCCAGCGTTTCGCCTGACTGCGTCATGAGCGGCCCATGCACCGTGAGCCGGACAGTTAGGGGCACCGATGCGCCCCCCTTGACCGGGATGGTGTAGTGCACTACCTTCATGGACCGCCACGCGCCATCCCAATAGTACTGGTTGGGGTGGGCGGGGCTGGTTTGCTCCCGGTAGAAGAAGGTGGCCTGGTTTTCCCCGTCGGTGAGGCTCCATGCGATGTTCGTGTTGTACCCGATGAGGATGGCGGGCGTGCCGGGGATCGATACGCCGGAGAAATTATATCCCGGCGCCATCCCCGCCAGTTGATACCACACCGAGGGCAGCGTTTGCGTCAAGTGCGGGTCACCCGCCAGCATCGCGTGGCCGCTGGCGGTCTTTTTGCCCATGACCGCCCAGTTGTTGCTGGCGCCGAAGCTGTGTCGGAACGACGCCGCCAGCGCCGAGATGTCCCCCAGCACGCTGGACGCCGCGCGGCTGGACGCCACGCCCCCCGAGGAGGTGGCCTCGGCCACCCCGGTCAGCGCCCCGGTGGGGACGCCGCCGCGGAGATCAAACGGAGTTTGCACCACGGTTTGAGATGGCATGGGCTGAAGGGGCGCCTTCACGTAGGGTCCGGTGTCGTAGGGATGCTGGACGTTGGCCGGATTGATGGGGAAGAACGCCATCGTGCGGGTGTATCCCAGAGAGTGGACCAGCAGGTTGTATTCGATGGGGGCTGTGGTGTAGCTCATGTCCTGGTTCAATACGCCCTGCACGACCAGGCTGTCGATGGGCGTCCAGGGGGTCGGCCGGTAGCCCAACAGCTTGAAAAACACAGGCAGCGTGCCGGTTTGCTCGTCTTGCCGGATCACGTCGTTGACGCCGGTGGAAAACGCCAGCAGGGCTTGCCGCGCTCGACTGGTGGGCCCGAGTGCGGTCCAATTGGCGCGCGCCGTGCGCAGGAGGCCCAGCTGCAATTCAAAGCGGTCGGAGCTAAGCGCCGCCGGCCCGACGATTGCCGACAGCAGCCCCTCACCTTGGCGGCGCAGCAGGTCCATCTCGAAGAGGCGGTTCTTCGCCTGCAGATAGCCCATGGCCACAAACAGGTCATGCGTGGTGGCGGCGTGGATGTAGGGCGTTCCCCGCGCATCGAAGGTCACCGTCACCGGGTGCTCTAGACCAGGGACCGCCAGCGTTTCGGTGGTGGGTTCATGGGCGCCTTGCGCCATGGTCCACACTCCGGTCGCGGGATTGAAGGTGGGGCCCAGCGCGGGCAGTGGCCCGACGCCTACTCCAGTCACGACCAAAACACCCGCCGCAAACACCAAAGCCAGCAGCAGCGACACCGTCGCGCGCATCCACTTTACCCCCTGGCCTCGGCCGCATGGACCGGGCATAGGAAATCCTCTTGGTCATTCTCCACCTTGATTCTACTGCGACACCCAGGAATCATCCGCACGCGAATGCCTGTTTCTCCCTCTGTCGTACCAACCCCGCGGTGAGCGCACCGGGTCCGTGACGGAAACCCGCGCGCGGTGCGGTCAAGGGCGGTGCTTGCTGGGATAGCGGGCGAGAGCGCGGCGCAGCCCGCAATCTGCGATAAAGTTGGCGCGCCGACTCGGGCGCGCTCCGCACGTTGGTCACGTCCTGGCAGGCGCCCCAATGTGGGCGCGTGGCTCGGTTCACCCATCGGCACCCCGTCAAGCCGGGGCGACCCCGCACGGGTCCATGCCTGTCGGCACCAAGAGCGCGCGCGAAACTGCCAATGGTCCTCGTGGCCGGAGCCAATTGGGCCTCCGGCCGGGGCAAGCCGTCCCCTGGGAGTGGGTTCCTCCGCTTACAATCTTCGCGACGTCCGATGCTGGGCGGCCGGAATGCCGCATGCGACGATCCCCATGGATTCCAGGTCCCAGAGGATAGCGTTCGAAGAGATGGGGAGGGGATACCATGGCTACGCAAACGCTTCATACAGCGGGTGGCCCGTCATCGTCAACCGTCCCGACGACCCCCAAGCGCCGCATGCAGGGCTGGCGTCTGTCGCTGGCTTTGCTGGCGGTCATCAATGTCGCGGCGCACCTGTTCGCGAGCCCTGGCGCGACGCCGATCGTGTCCTACTGGATCGACATCGAAACGGCGGCCTACAGCCTCATCGCGGTCGTATATCTGCTTGGCCTGCGGCGGTACTACGTGATTCCGGTCCTGTTCACCGGGTACAACATGTTCATGTTCTTCCTGTCGGGTCTGACGGCGCTGCCGTTTGGCATCGACCCGAAGCCGCTCGTGGGGCATGTCCAGTTTGCGCTGTATTCATTTGGACGCGGGATGTCCCTGCTGGCTTGGCTGTACCTCCTGCTGGTCGGCATCTGGATGCTGCGCGCGGACCCCGGCTCTCGGTTGAACGAGCTTCTGGGCGATCGCTGAGGCCGGCGCGAGGGGGGCCGCCCCAAGCCCCCCTCCCGGGTGATGGTGACCAGATCTCAAACCCCAACGAATCCAAACTCGGCACGATGCGCCGGGCTTTGGTGCTGTCGGGCGCTTCCATCAGAGGTTTCCATCAGAGGTTTCCATCAGAGGTTTCCATCAGAGGTTCCACCGGACATCCGTGGCCAGTCAGGGAGCCGGTGTACCGGTCGATGCCCGGGCGCGATGTGTCCGCTCTAGGACTGAGGCGGACCCCGTCTTCGTGAGCATTCCCACCGGGCAGCGGGCCGTCCACGACCTTCGCACGCCCCGCCCTCCTGACTTGGGGGTCCCGTGTTGAGCCGCCACCTCTCTTGGACACCCGGCCACCTCAGACGGCTGAAGCGGGTGCACGAGTCGCCATCACCCGGTCCGGATCAAACTGCTCGTGATACAGCTGGGCATATAGTCCGTCGGCCGCCAGCAGTTCGCGATGACGCCCTCGTTCCACAATGGCCCCGTGGTCCATGACCACAATCTGGTCGGCGGCCAGCACGGTGGACAGCCGGTGCGCGATGGCGACCACCGTGCGCCCGCGAAACAGACGGGTCAGCGCTTCCTGGATCAGGCGCTCGGCGTGACTGTCGAGGGAGCTGGTGGCTTCATCCAGCCACAGCACCCTCGGGTTTTGCAGGATGGCGCGGGCAATCGCCACCCGCTGCTTTTCGCCGCCGGACAAGCGGTAGCCCCGCTCGCCGACGACGGTCTCCAGCCCGGCGGGCAGCGAGGCCACCAGATCGCCGAGCTGTGCCGCCTCCACGGCGTCGTGCACCTCGTGGTCACTGGCGTCCGGGCGGCCGTACCGCACGTTGTCCGCGAGCGTGGTGTGGAACAGAAACAACTCCTGCGTCACCACGCCCATGATGCGGCGCAGCTCGGGGTCGCTCACCGTGTTCAAGGGGACGCCGCTCACCCGGACCGATCCGTGGTCGGGGTCGTAAAACCGGGCACCCAGCGCCAAGACGGTGCTTTTGCCCGCGCCACTCGGCCCGACGATCGCCGTTAGGTGCCCCGCCTCTGCGGTGAAGGATAGGTTGTGCAGCACGGGCTCTCCGCTCTGATAGGCAAACTCCACGCCGTCGAAGGCCACGGGGTATCCGAGGCTGGCGCTGACGCTCGGGAGCGCGGCGGGCGCCGTCGGCTCAGCCACTTCCAGCGGCAGGTCGAGAAACCGAAAAATCCGGTCAAACAGGGCCAGGCCCCCCATGAGCGTGCTGTTGGCCCCGGCCAGCGCCGACGCGGGTCCGTACAGCTGCACCAGATAAGTGGCAAACGCGACCACCGTGCCCAGTTGCAGCTGACCCCGGATGATGAGGTACCCGCCGTACCCATACAGCAGCGCGGGGCCCACCGCCGACAGCGCGCGCACCACCATCATGAGCCACTGGCCCACCATGCTTTGGCGCACCTGGCGGCGCTGCACTTCCGCCGACAGCGCGTGGAACCGCGCCGACTCGCGGGGGCGGGCCCCGAACGACCTCACCACGATCGTCCCCGACAGCGTCAGCGTCTCTTCCAAGTGGGCCGTCACGTCCGAGAGGGCTTCCTGGGTGCGGCCCATGGCGTCGTAGCTGCGACGGCCAAACGCCATGACGGGAAACACAAACCCGGGCAGGATCAGTGTGGCCAGGATGGCGAGCGGCCAGTTGATGACGAACATGATGGTGAGCGTCAGGGAAATCGTCAGCGCGTTCACAAACAAGCCGGTCAGCGTTTGGTTCAAGACCCCCTGGACCGCGTTTAAGTCGTTGACCAGGCGGGAGTGGATCTGGCCGGCCGGCGTCTTGGTGAAGAAGCGAATGCCCAACAGCTGCCCGTGGTCGTACAGGGCCGTGCGCAGATCATGAATGAGCGCCTGGGACACCACCGCGTTCAAGTAGTTTTGTCCCACGGATACCACCGCCGCCACGGCGGGAATCAGCAGCAGCGCGCCCGCGAGCCACACCAGCAGGTGAAAATCGTGGCGCAGGATGGCTTGGTCGATAATCGCCCGCATCAAGAGCGGGGGGATGAGCCCCAAGAGCACGCCCACCACCGTAAACGCCAAAGCCAGCGCCAGCGCCCGCCGGTGACCGGCCAATAGGCGCCCGAGTCGGCGCGCGGTATCCCAGCTCGGGCGCCCGTCCGCTAGAAACTCCTCCGCCCGGCGCTGCGCAAAGATGGCGTGCATGCCTGCCATTCCGCCTGACATTCCCATGGTGCTATCCCCCACTTTTGCGACTGCTGGTGCTACGCTACCATGGGGTTGCAACCATGTCATCCATGAACGCGTGCAACATTCGCAAGCGTTTGGACACGACAGCGGTTAGCGAAGAAGAGGCCCGCATGTCAAACTGTGGATTCGGGTCGGCGTTGCTGGGGACGACGCTGAGCGCCCGCGTAGCTGACGTCGGCGCCGAGACCCCAGGCAGGTGACGGCCAGTGGTCCACGCGCCAACCGCCGCCCCACCAAAGGGCGGGGTGACTGGCTGAGGAACAGAAGCGGCGCGGAGGGAGCAACCGCCGCATCCCGACGCGAATAACTGCGCGTTCGGCCGTGCCGGCGCCGCCTCACACGACCCGAACCGGGGCGCTAAAGGACGTTCAGGATGGGGAGGTGTTTCAACACCAGCATCACGACCCCGAGTCCCACGCCCAGCAGAGCCATGCGCTTAGATCCCGGACGGGTCATGCCCACGAGCCCGAGTATGATGGCCAGCACGCCGAAAATGTCAGCGAAGGTCGCTCCCAACAGCGGCACCCATCCCAACACCAGAGTCACGCCCCCAAAAATCCCGGCCCAAAAGCCCGCATTGTTGCGGTCATGCAGTTCACGCCGAAACGTTCCCATCCGGCTCACCTCCCGCGTAAGCAGTTCGTGACAGCGACGGTCCCACCATCGATCTCGCCATCGCTCTCATCATAACAGGACGCCGCGTCGGCCGCTCCCGCCACGCGAGAGGAGGGCCGACTTGCTGTGTCCAACGGCGGAGGCTCATGCCTCATGAGGCTTCTTGCCGGTGGCCACCACCGATAGGCCCGCGGCCCAGTCAAAGGTGCGTGCTCCCCCGAGCCACCGACCGCGTGCGACGGTGAGGCACTCGAGTTCATCCCATTCCTCGGGGGACAGGGCCGGCCCCACGACTTCGTCGCCACGGGCCTGGTGCCACTGCTCGACTTCGGTCGACGTGGACGAGCGCCGCAGCGCCGCACGCTCCTCGTGCCGACTGTCATCCGGCGCCTCGACATAGCCCCAGGCGTTAAGTCGCCAGTCACTCGGGCCCATCGACGCCAACAGGCCGAACAGAGCGGGAATCGGCCAAGCAGTACTGCCGAGACAGCGTCTCGGCCGTGACGTCCTCACGCGACCGCGCAGCTCCCAGTAGCGCGCCGCGCCGTCAAAGGGCTCCGAGCATCCCGAGAGGCTGTCCACTCCGCCAAACTCGATCCCGGAGGGTCCGGTCACGGCTTCGGATACCGCAATCACGCCCCCGGCCCGGCACACCCGCCACATCTCGCGCAGCGCCGACTCGGGGTGTTTCAGGACGCCAATACCCGTGTAGCTCAGCACGGCATCGAACGACGCCGCTGGAAAGGGGAGGGCGTAGGCATTCCCCACGACGTACTCGACGGTGCGCATGCCGCTCCGTTTGGCCTGGCGTCGCGCATAGGCCACGAATTCCGGATCCAAGTCCAGACCGACGACGGTTCCGGGAGCGATGCCGGCGGCGAAATAGCGTGACAGCATCCCCGGCCCCGACGCCACCTCCAGGACCCTCATGCCCGGTGCCAGGCCAAAGTAGCTGAGCAACAGCGGGCGCCACTCGGGACGAAACCGCAGCGCGCGGCTCTGCTCCAAACTCTCGATGGACTGCACCTGCGCCCACGAAAAAACCTGGGACATTCCTCTGCTCCTTTCATGCCACCACCACCGATCCGGTCCGCCCACGCACAGTACCCCCCCGGCATGGTGCGAGAGGCGCCTTCGGGAAGGTTGGGCACTACCATAAAAACGGAATAAACCGGTATTTGACGTGTTTCTGGTATTCCTTATAGCCGGACAGCTCCGCCGCCAGCGTGCGTTCCTCTTGGACGGCACGCCAGGCCAGCGCTGCGGGGATGGATACACTGGCGGCAAGTCCAATCCATGACCCCAACAGCAGAGCGACGCCGACCACCATCAGTGCCGCCGCTGCGTACATCGGGTGGCGCAGGCAGCGATACGGGCCCGTCGTGACCACTGTCTGTCCACGCTCTCGTTGCAGCCGTACGACAGGGGAGAGATAGGCGTTGGCGCGGAAGGTCGCGAAGAGCAGGGCATAGGAAAGCAGCAGCACCGCTAGTCCGCCCGCCTGGAAAACCCACGGCATGTGAGACCAGTGGAAGCGGACGGCGTCCAGTGCCATCAGGGCGAGCCAAGCCAGCGCATAGAAATTTATCGCGGGGAAAAAAATTTTGTCCCATGACACCTGGTTATGGAACCCGCCTGCGGTAAGGCGTTCGTAAAGCAAGCCAGGGTTGTGAACCATCAGCCACCGGGCCAAAAGCAGCACGAATCCGAAAAACGTGACCAGGAAAACCCACCCTGCCGCCCACGTGACGGTGCCGGCGGCGCCAAACAACACCGATCCCATCACGGCCCAGGCGCCAACCACTTCCCACACCAAGAGCTTCACATGCACCACCCAAGCTCCCCGTTCCCAGTTTACCGTGGATCCGCCCGATCCGCTAATCGCAGAGCCACGCGCGACGACTGGGGAGACGGCAGGTCCCGTCACGGACGTGATTCGATGGCCAGCCCGCCGCTCGTGGCCGCCGACATCTGGTCCCGATGCCGCACCGCCGCCCATCCCGCGTTTCCGCCGGGCGCGGCCCGATTGACCCCAGCTGCGCCTGCTGGCGCCCGCCGAAAGTGCAGCCAGCGGTCTGTGCCCAGACCATCACGACCCTGCCTCCACAACTGGCCGCACCACCGGCCGCATAGGCTCGCTGCCAAGGGGCGGCCTGCCGAACGGAGGTGGGCGACTGGCACAGTCGGGTTTTCGTCCCTTCTCTTGCGGGACCACACCAAGCTCGTCGCGGGACACCCGTTGCTGGACACGCCCCGCCAAAAGCCTTATGGTCAGACTACGTAGTCTCGTCTTGTGATCCCGGCCAAGGAGGTGGGCGATGTCCCTCAAGATGACGAGTCGCGACATTGCTCAGAAGGCGGGGGTGTCGCAAAGCACGGTGTCGCGCGTCCTGCGCGGGGATCCCCGCGTGCGCGACGCAGCGCGCCAGGCGGTCCTGGCGGTGCTCGACGCCACCGGATACACGCCGAATCGTCTGGCGCGCTCGATGCGCGGCATTCCCATGGATGTGGTGGGCGTGGTGGTGGACAACCTGGCCAACCCGTTCTATCAGAAGCTTTTGAACAGCCTGTCGGAGGAGGTGAGTCGGCGCCAGCAACGCCTCATGGTGTGGGTGGGTGCCGACATGGGGGACCGCGCAGCGATCGAGGCGATCAACGAGCACTTGGTGGATGGGCTGGTGTTCACGGCCGCGACCCCCGCGGTGCTGGAAACAGCCACCAGCGCCAAGGTTCCCTTGGTGTTGCTGAACCGAACGGCGCCGCACTTGGCCGTGGACCAGGTGTGCACGAACAACGAGGCGGCGGCATACGACCTGGCCCGATATGTCACGCGCCACGGGCGGCGCCGCATCATGCTGGTCGGAGGGCCGGCCGAGGCCAGCACGGCCGCCGAGCGCCTGCGCGGGTTTCGCCGCGGGTGTGAGGAGGGCGGGGCGGCCGAAGTCACCACGGTGAATGGCCAGTTTTCCTACGATGTGGCGCACCAGGCGACCACGGCCTTTTTGGCTCAGGAGCCACGGCCGGACACCGTGCTGGCGGTGGCCGACCTGATGGCGTTCGCCGTGCTGGATGCGGCTCGCGCGCAAGGCATGAGGGTCCCGGACGATCTGTGGGTGGTGGGCTTCAATGGGGTCGAGATGGCGAGCTGGGCATCCTACGACCTCACGACCGCCATTCAGCCGCTGGACGGCATGGTGTCGGCGGCGGTGGACCTGCTGCTCCGACGCATCGCGGAACCTGACCGGGAGCCCACCCGCCGCCGGATGGACGCTCCCGTCGTGATCCGGGGGTCGACGGCCCACGCGCCGTGGACGTGAGGCGGTTTGGATTCTCTCGAAGACGGTGTCCCGATCGGCGGGCGAGGATCGACGGAGGAGGCTTGCGGGATGGAATCACGGAATTGGATCGGCGGTGAGTGGGTGACGCCTCGGGGCGAAACCATGGTGGTGTGCGATCCCTCTCAGATATCGGAACAGGTGGGCCTGCTGCACTTGTCGGAGACCGATGAGATGGCTCGGGCCTCAGACGCGGCGCACGGGGCGGCTCGTGGGTGGGCCGCCACGCCGCTCTCGGCGCGCGGGGAGCATCTCCGCCGGCTGGCAGACGTGCTGGAGGCCCACCTGGCGGAGCTTGCGGATCTGGGCAGCCGCGAGGTGGGCAAGCCCATCGGTGAGATGACCGGGGAAGTCGCCCGAGGGGTGCAGATCCTGCGGTACTACGCCGGGGAGGGCATGCGGGCGGTAGGCAGCGTCATTCCTCACAGCCAGCCCCAGGTTCTGCAGTACACGACGCGGGTGCCGCTCGGAGTGGTGGGGGTGATCACGCCCTGGAACTTTCCCGTGGCGATTCCGCTGTGGAAAATAGCCCCAGCCCTGATCTGCGGCAATACCGTGGTGTGGAAGCCGGCCGAGGGCGCTTCGCTGACGGCCGTGCGGCTGACGGAGCTTTTGGCGGCGGGCGGGCTGCCGGCCGGGACGCTCAACCTGGTCATTGGCCGCGGCGCGCGGGTGGGCCAGTGGCTGGTGGAGGAGGGTGGCGTCGACGCGGTGAGCTTCACGGGCTCGGCGGCCACCGGCATGGGGGTGGCGTCCACGGCCGCTCGGCGCAACATCAAATGCCAGGTGGAGATGGGCGGCAAAAACGCGGCGGTGGTGCTGGCCGACGCCAACCTGGCACTGGCCGTGCCTGCCATCGTGAGCGGGGCGTTCCGGTCGGCGGGCCAAAAGTGCACGGCCACCAGCCGCATCATCGTGGACGACGCGATTTTCCCTGCCTTCCAGCAGGCGCTCGTGGCGGCCATGGCCGACGTGCGGGTGGGGGCCGCGCGAGATCCCCGCACCTACGTCGGGCCAGTAGCCTCTTTGGACCAGTTCCAGAAGGTGAGGGGATATCAGGCGCGCGCAGAAGGGGCCCGCGCGATCGCGGCGGCGCCGCAGGACGGCGTCGATTGGGCGGCCGGGTACTACGTGCGCCCGACGGTGGTGGCCGAGGTCGCTGCCGACGACGCGTTGGTACAGGAAGAAATATTTGGCCCCCTGGCGGTGGCGCTGCCCGCGCGCGACTTCGATGAGGCGGTGGCGCTGTGCAATCAGACGGTGTATGGCCTCAGCGCCGCCGTCTTCACCACCAACTTGGCGCAAGGGCTGGCGTTCATGGAGCAGGCGGCAGTGGGAATGGTGCGGGTGAACCAGGAGACCGCCGGTGTGGAGTATGCCGCCCCGTTTGGCGGCATGAAGCAGTCCAGCACCCACAGCCGGGAGCAGGGGTCGGCCGCGCTCGACTTCTACTCCGACACGAAAACTTGCGCCGTGTACTACGGGCCTTAGCCGCGGGCGGGCCTCTCCCGCCCCTCTCGCCACAATGCCCGTCGGCATCGAGGCTTGACAGAGTAGTGTGTGAATACGTATGCTGGTTACGTAGTCAGGAGGTGGATACCGTGACGATCACCGACGCGCATGCGCATGTGGGAACCTGTGACGTGTTTGGACTGGACCAGTCGCCGGCAGATCTGCTGGCCGCCATGGACCGCTATGGGATCCGAACCTCGTTGGTGCAGCCATTTCCCGGGGTGTGGCACCCCTCTGAGGTGCACGACCAAATCGCACGGATGGCGGCAGACCATCCCGGCCGCGTGTATGGCATCGCCAGCGTGCCGCCGCACGGCCCGCCCCAAGGCTACCTCGGCGAAATCCGACGGTGCGTGGAGGACCTGGGCTTCGTGGGTGTCAAGCTGCACACCATCGGCCATGCCGTCGGCCCAGCGTCACCGGGTGCTGAGGCGGTGGTGGAGGCGGCCAGCGATCTGGGCATTCCCGTCCTGATTCACACCGGCATGGGCATTCCCTTTGCCGATCCGGGGGTGTGGCTGCCGATGATTCAGCGGCACCCCACGGTGCCGTTTGTCCTCTGTCATGCCGGCGGGGGCATCGTGGGGGGCGCGGCCCTGGCCGTGGCCCGCACCTGCGACAATGTGTGGCTCGAATCCTCGGCCGCGGGCTCGCAGGATCTGCGCGGCATGCGGCGTGCGATCGGCGCCCATCGCCTGCTGTACGGCAGCGACCTCATAGGCGCCATCCCCGTGGAGATGGCCAAATGCCACGCGCTGGAACTGGAGTCGGCGGATGAGGCGTTGGTGTTTGGCGAGGCCGCGGTCCGCCTGTTTGGAATCGGGACGGGGGCTGCCGGCCCGACGGCCGGAGCGTCCCACTGAGTGGGACCGGATCGTGTCGAAAATGAGCCGCCGAAAGGATGACCACGGTGCGCATTGGGATGATGGGAACCGACATCATGCATGCCTTTGAGTATACGTCGATTGTGAACTGCGCAAGCAACGACCAGTTTCCTATGGTGGCGATGAAGCCGCTCGACGCGCGGATGGAGGCGCACGTGGCCACCATCCGTCCTCAAGGGCTGGCCCAGGAGCCTCCGCCCCTCACGGGGGCGGACTTGAAACGCGACTCGGCAATGCGCGACGCCCGCGTGGTGTGCTGGTGGTCGGACGACAGCGCCACGGCCCAGCGGCACGCCGCCCGCCTTGGGGTGGCCGAGGTTGTGGCCTCCCCAGCCGAGGTGTTTCGCCGCACCGAGGCGGTGTGGATCTGCACCAAGTTGGCGTCCACGCATTTTTCCCTGGCAAAGGCGGCCCTCCAAGCGGGCCGCCATGTTTTTGTGGATAAGCCGTTCACGGCCACCAAGCAGGAAGCTCTGGAGCTGTTGGATCTGGCCGAGTCACGCGGGCTCATCATCGCGTCATCGTCGCCGTGGCGCTGGGCCCCGGCGCTGCAGGCGCTCAAGCGCGACATGGTGGCGCTGGGGTCGCTGCGCAGCGTGGTGTGCTCCGCGCCCGCCATCGACGGAGCCTTTTACCTCACCCACTCGGCCGATGTGGTGGACGAGCTGTTGGGACCGGGCGCCGGCGATATCGGAATTGTGCACAGCGCGTTGCATGACTCGATCGCGGTGGATTACCCCGACGGTCGGCGGGCGCTCATCAACGGCATGCGCGACATCGGCTGGGTTCGCCACGTCGCGGTGTTTGGTGAGCGGGGGTACCTGGAGACCGAAATTACCAACGCGCAGCGCGACCACGGCAAGGTGGAGCTGGTGCGGCGCTTTGTGACCGCCGTCTCTCGCGGCCAATGGCCGCTCGAGCGGCGCCGCATGGAGGACGTGATGACCATCATCACCGAGCCGCCGATTCACGAGCGGGGTGCACCAGCTGCCCCACGCCATACCAGGGGCGCGGCACCGGGAGGCGACCCATCGTGACGGACGGGGGAAAAGAGAAAGACGGCGTGTGGTGTCTGGGCACTGGCAGCCCCCGACTGGATGGAGACCGGATGGGAGCGGGCACGGTGTTTGCCCACGGGGGTCGCGCCATGCTCATCGATTGCGGAATTGGGGCCCTGCACCGGCTCGCCGAGTTGGGCATGGGCGCGCATCAGGTGGATGCCGTGTTTGTGACGCACCATCACGTGGACCACGTCGCGGATCTTCCGGGGCTGGTCATGGTGCGCTGGATTGCGAGCCGGCACGGGCCGCTTCCGCCGCTGACGGTGTATGGGCCCCCGGGAACGCGCCGCTTTGTGGGCGCGACGCTGGCCAGCTATGCCGTGGACATCGCCAGCCGCCGTGCGCTGGGGCTGCCGGACGGCGCGGTGACGCCCGACGTGGTGGAGGTGGCTGACGGGGCCCGGGCGACGGTGGGACCCTGGACCGTCACCGCTTTTGACGTCGATCACCATCCCATCGCTGAGGCATTGGGGTACCAGGTGGAGCGCGGCCCTGCGCGCACGGTCGTGTCCGGCGACACGCGGCCCTGTTCGTCTCTGGCCGAACGTGCCGCCGGCGCGGACCTCCTGCTGCACGAGGCGCTGTACCCGGGCTATGGCCAGGCGTCCTACCACACGGGGGTGGAGGACGTGGGCCGTCTGGCCGCTCGCGTGGGGGTGCGACGCCTAGTGCTGACCCATCTGATTCCCGGCACGCTGCCCGACGATACCTGGTTGGGCGCCGTCCGGCTGCACTATCGCGGCCCGGTGGTGGTGGCTCGGGATCTGCTGCAGCTGGCCGATTGGTCCGCCGTGGGGGGAGATCCGTTTGGCGGCGTGCCCTGTTGGGCGGACGCGGAACCGAAAGGGGTTGATCTCCGATGATGCGCGTGGCGTTGGTGGGGGCGGGAAAGATTGCCGCCGAAGAGCACTTGCCGGCCTGGGCCGGCGTGAAGGACGCCGACCTGACCTGGATTGTGGATCGCGACGGGGAGAGGGCCCGCGAGGTCGCGGCCCGGTGGGGCATTCCCTCGTGGTCCACGGACCTCGAAACCGTGGTACAGGCGGGTGGGGTGGACGCGGTCGACATCTGCTCCTCGGCCTTCACGCATGTGGAACTGGTGCGGGAGGCTCTGGCCGCCGGGTGGCACGTGCTGGTGGAAAAGCCGCTGGCTCCGAGCGTCGCGGACGCGAGCCGTCTGTGCGATGCCGCCCGGAGGGCCGAGCGCGTCCTGATGGTGGCAGAAAACTGGCCGTACTCTTTCGCCTTTCGGCGCGTGCAGGAGCTGTTGCACAGCGGGGATGTGGGTCGGCTGCACTCCGTCTCCGTGGTTCATCGGAGCGGCCTGCGGCGCGGTCCCGTGCGACCCGACCATCCCGTCCTGGGTCACACGTTCATCGCGGGGAGCCATGCCGTACACCTTATGCGCCGCGTCATGGGCGACGTGTCGCAGGTGGCCGGATACTGGCACGGTCCTTCCGCCCGGGGGGCCGAGGGCATGGTGCTGGATGCGGCGGCCGAGGTGGTGTTTCAGTTTCAGGGCGGTGGAATCGGCAACTTGCACATCTCGTCGGTGGCGTGGGATTTTGGCCCGCGCCAGCTGTTTCTCCGGTTGGAGGGGGCCCTGGGCCAGATTGAGTTCGACGTGCTATCCGGCCGCGTGTCGATAACGACAGCGGCGGGCACTCGGTCCGAGCAGCCGCGCCAGGCCTCTCTGGGCTTCGGCGAAGAGCTGAGCGTGTTTGCCCATAGGGTGCGCGACCGCGGGACCCACGCGTTTGTCGACACCGATTACGTTCAGACGCTCGCCGTGGTGGAGGCCATCTACCGGGCGTTTGACCACGGGAACACGGAGGGGGTCCGCCCGCCCACCCTGGCCTGATGATGGCGGCCTAGCAAAGCGCAACCGGCCAGCAGGGCCATTTGAGCAGGATACGAAGAAGAGAACGACCAGAGAGAACGACCAGAGAGAACGACCCGAGGAGGGAATCCGATGCACATCTCAACAAAGATTCTGGGCGTATTGGGCTGCGCGCTCGGCCTGTCGGCGGTGACGGCGTGTGGCGCCAGCACCCAGACGGCGCCCACGTTTCCGACGCACAGCCTGAGCCTGGTGGTCCCGGTGGCGCCGGGATCGTCCCCGGACATCACCGCCCGGCGGGTGGCCGCGCTGGCGGCCAAGTCCCTGCACCAGGCGTTCGTTGTCCAAAACCATACGGGTGGGGCGGGTCTCATCGGCATTCACGACGTGGCGTCGGCCAGCCCGACCGGGTACACCGTAGGCATTGGCGCTGTGGCGAACTTCGCCCTGGCGCCGCACGTGACCCACGGCGCTCTGGCGCCGAGTCAGGTGGATCCCATCGCCGAGGTGGCCAGCGTGCCCGTGGTGCTGTTCGTCAAGGCGTCGAGTCCCATCAAGTCCATCGGGGCCTGGGTGGCCTATGCCCGTTCGCATCCGGGGCTCACGGTGGCCGTGGATAAAGAGAACAGCCTCTTGGACCTGAACGCCGCACTGCTGGCCCGGGCGACGGGGGCTCAGCTTCGCATCGTGCCCGTGGGCACGGGCAAGCAGGCCCTGTCCGTCATGAACGGATCCGCCCAAGCGGGGGTGTTGAGCCCGTCTGTGCTCGTTCCCTACCTGAAGAGCCACCAGATTCGCATCTTGGGGGTGTTTGCGCACCAGCCAATCGCTGGGCTGTCGGCACCAACGTTCTGGTCCCAGGGCATCCATGTGGCAGCGGTCCCTTATCAGTTTATGTTTGCACCGCCGGGCACGCCGCAGGCGGTGGTCCAGCGTTTGGCCCAGGCATTCCAACAGGCGGTGGACTCGGCCTCTTTCCGGTCGTTTGCGCGCTCTGATCTGTTCTCGGCCACCTACGCCGGCCCGACGGCGCTGCGCCGCCAGCTCACACAGGACTTTGCGTATTACGGTCGTGTGTTGAGCGAGATGCACAAGAGTGCTGCGGGCTAACGAACAGGGTCCCGGAGGTTCCCCGCGGCTCGAAGAGTCGCGTGGAACCGGCGCGGGGCAAATCCAGGCTGTGGCGGCGGCCCTGCTGTTTGCCGTGGGCGGCGCCTATCTGGTCAAGGCGCTGTCCTACGGGCTCGGCACGCTCGCTGACCCGGGCGTGGGATCGTTCCCCGCCCTGGTGGGGGTGGTATGGGAAGTGGCGGCGGTCCTCTTGCTGTGGCGTGCGCTGCGCGCCAGAGACCGGAAGGGGAGGGCGTCGCCGCCGCCAAGTCGGCGTGGCGTCGCGATGCGGGTTGCCCTGGCGGGCGCCGGCAGTGTGGGGTTCATCGTGGCCAGCCCCGTCGTGGGATTTGCGCCGCCCGCCATGCTGCTGGCGGTGCTGTGCCTGGTCGGCGGCGGCGAGCGCCGGTGGCTGCCACTGGTCACCGTGGCGGCCGCGTCCCTCGTGCTGGCCTGGGGGGTGCTGGTGGCATTGATGGGCCTGCCGCCCGGGTCGCTTCTGTGAGGTGTGGGCGGACGAGACCGGGGGGAGGTAAGCCATGGGGGCAACGGGTGTGCTGATTGGGTTGGCCCACGGGCTGGCCGGGGCGACCACGCCTATCAACTTGCTGGCCGTTCTCATCGGTGTCACCCTAGGGACCATGGTGGGCGTGCTGCCGGGGATGACGCCCACGGCCACCATGGCGGTGCTGTTGACGTTCACGGCTCTGCTGCCCACCGAGACGGCCTTCATCACCCTGGGAGGGATCTACTTCGGCAGTCAGTACGGCAACTCCATCACCGCGATCCTGCTGAATGTGCCCAGCGAGCCACCGTCCGTGGTGGTGGCCCGTCACGGCTACCGCTTCACCAAACGAGGGCGGTCCGGCGTGGCGCTCACAGGGGCCGCGTTCGGTTCGTTCATCGGCGTGATGATTGGCTTGGTGGGACTTTCGCTCACAGCGCCCTTCCTGAGTCACGTGGCCGCCGGCTTCACCCCCTCAGCCTTTTTCCTGGTGGCGCTCGCCGCCGTGGTGACGCTGCTTTTGGTGATGAACGGGGGGTCGGCCACCGCCATCCTGTCGCTGTGCATCGGGATGGCTCTCGGTACGGTGGGCATTGACCCTATCACCGGTCAAAATCGTTTCACGTTTGGTGTGACCGGCCTGTTGGGCGGGGTGCAGTTGGTCCCCGTGGCCGTGGGGTTGTTCGGCATCGCGGAGCTGCTGCGGCGCTATCTGTGGGCGGAACCCGATGTCGCGCCGCCACGTCGATCCCGGTGGCGTGAGCTGTTGCCGACGGTGCGCGAGTGGGTCCGCACCCTGGTCGCGTCCGTGCGCGGCGGTGTGCTGGGCTTCTTGGTCGGATCCATTCCCGGCCCGAGCCTCCTGATGGGGGTGTTCAGCGCTTATGCGGTGGAAGAAAAGTTGGGCAAGCGGCGCTACGGGTCCCGCCTGGATGAGGGACAAATCGAGCTGGTGGCGGGACCCAAGGCCGCTGACGACGCGGCCGTCAGTGGAGCGCTGGTGCCCTTGCTCACGCTGGGCGTGCCGTTTACCCCGGTGACGGCCATGCTGTTTGCCTCGCTGCTGCTGCACAACATTCATCCGGGGCCCTTGTTCATTCAGGATCACGCGGGGGTGTTTTGGAGCCTGGTGGTTGCGATGGCCATTGGCAATCTCTGCCTGTTGGTGCTGAACTTTCCCCTCGTGGGCGTCTGGGTGCAGCTCCTGCGGGTACCCGAGCGCATTCGGTTCCCCCTGCTTATGGTAGTGGCCATGTTGGGCGTCTATTCGCTGCGGTTTTCGTTCTTCGACCTGTGGGTGCTGCTCCTGAGCAGCGTCCTAGGCCTCGTCCTGATCCGCATCGGCTTTGACCGCATCCTCATCATCTTGGGCCTGATCCTAGGCGGGCCAATGGAGACGGCGCTCCGCCAAAGCCTCATCGGGTCCGGGGGCAGCCTGTCCGTCTTTGTGAGCTCACCCGCCAACCAGGTGATGGTGGCCATCCTGGCGGCCCTGATTGGCGGGTGGAGTGTGCTGCGCATCCGCACACGCCGCCGTCAGGCATAACGGCCGGAGGGGGCCCCTTGGGATCCCTGCACAACGAACTTGGAGGAGGAAGAACAATGAGTTGGGAAATCGAGCGTCCGTCGCTGGCGATGGACCAAGTGGTGGCATTTGAGGAACTTCCCACGGCGGCTCTCTCGGACGCTATGGACGAACTGGGCGTGTCTTGTGTGCTGCCACGAGTGGCCGCCCAGCGGAGAGACCAGGGGCGCGTGGCGGGCTACGCGCTACCCGTGCGCTTCAACCGGGTTTCCCACGATGCCGCCGCCTATCGGTTTGGGGGCGGGGTGGGCCGGCCCTTGGAGCGGGTGCTGCAGACGATGCAGCAGGGGCAGATCGTGGTGTTTGACCTAGACGGGTCGCTAGAGGCATCTCCGTGGGGCGGGCTTGCCTCTCGGATGGCCGCCATGAAGGGGGTGCGCGGCACCGTCGTCTACGGTACGTGCCGGGACGTAGACGACATTCGCGGGCGTGGATACCCGGTGTGGGCATTGGGCACCTGTCCGCGCCGCAGCCGCAATGAGTTTACGTTTGGGTCGATCGGCGAGCCGCTCGACATCGCGGGAACGCGGGTGGGGCTCAACGACATTGTGGTGGCCGACGCGACCGGCGTCGTCATTGTGCCCCAGGACCAGGCGGCGGCCGTGTTGGATCTGGCGCGCCAGATCGTGGCCACCGAGTCGAAGCTCTTGGGATCCATCGCACAGGGCACGTCGGTGGACTGGGACCGCATGTAGGCATACGAGCCTTGCCACGCCGGCGCCGCGCCAGTTGACAGGGAGGGTCTCGCCACGCCTTGAGCATTCCGCGCGAGCCGGACCCTACACTGAGGCCGCCTCCTCCATCCCACGACGGGGCGGGGGCGGTCGGCCGCAGGGCGAACCGGTGGCAAATCCTCACCAGGCCCTGGGCGGCATGGCGCCTGGGTCCCAAACTGGTAATCGTCACCTAGCCACCAACCCCCGGCATCCTTAGGGCGGGCGAATTGACAGCACTTCCTGGCCATAGGGGTGCACGGCTAGCCGGTCGCGGCCACGCATCCTGTCAGGCAGGCACCAAGGTGGGCAAGGCGTAGAGGGTGTCGGTGCGGGGCGTCGTCGGGGATCGACCTCGCCACGTAGGGCGAGTTGTTCCGCCGCGGCCATCAGGTGGTCGCTTCGATGAGCGGGCGCCAGCGCGGGCCAGCTCCTCGAGGTGGCAGAGGACGCGAAGATGACGCATCGGATCGAGGTGGCCATTTTGGACGTGGCCGCGCCCGCCGCCACCGTAAAGGCCACGGTGGCGCGGATTGGCGGCGTCACCGTCATACGTCAGAAGCTTCGCCATCCTGGCTATCTCTTGAATCGTCCTCCATGTCGATGCCGATATCCGGCTTCACCTTCTGGAGCCTCATCTGAGCCTTTTGCACTCCGAAAGCGAAGACGGCCATGGCGGTTCATGGGTCTGGGTCATGGACGGGAATGTTGTCATTCGCTGAATTCTGTCGCTACTGGTCACGGCCACTGTGGCAACCGCTCCCGCCAGCGTAGCGGCACTGGCCGTCTGGGGCGTGGGACCGGGTCTCCTGGCGTTGTTCCGGACAACTTGGGAGGTGGGCCGGTGACGCGAAGCGGCCTCGTCACCCTGACCATTGCCGACATCGCATGGTGGCCGGCCTCCGGGCCACGCTGCTGCTCCCTCTCACGGTTCGGCGCGGCTTCCTCGCCGCTGCAGTTTTGTGGACCGCGCTGCCGATGGTGCCGTCGGCCCACGGTCGGACGCGGGTTCCGCCCCGCCGGCCGTCGCGCAGGGGTAACAGCGCCTCCCGGGAAAGGTGACCCGTGGAGTGAGGCGCCAGCGCCACGTAAGCCGGTCGCGTGCGCGTCTCGTCGCAGCGCATCCGGTGCGGCAACAGGCTGCCCACGTCCTAAGCCCGGGTGGAGCGGGTGGCATCGTGGAACTCTCGTCCAAAGGTCCACCCGGGGCAGGTCGCGGTGAGAAAGGGCAGGTTGCCCTGCCACGCGTCGGCCCCGACCCCCTCTAGGGGGCGGGCGGCCACCACCCCGTCGACTAGGTCGTAGCCCCACCGCACGCCCAGTAGGGGAAACACCGCTGGACTTCGACAAACGTCGGGGCACGCCATGAGATACGTCTGGGCTTCCCAGCGCTCGTTGCGGCGCGGAGGATTGGGGCCCGGAGCATCAAAGAGCGCCGCCTCGTAACTCAAGTGCACGGGGTAGTGCCGCGGATCCATATCCAACGACACCCAGGGGCCGCTGCCGTCCCGGGGCGTGACCCATACCAGCTGCATCCACCCGACCAACGCCCGGTAGCCGGGGACGGGAAACGCCACTTTGGCCAAAAACACCGGGAAGCCCCGAACGCCTGCGAGGTCGAACGGCAGACCCAGGAGGTCAAATCCCCAAAAGGCTGGGTCGCGGTTCAGCGTGTAGTAGAAAAGCGCCGTTCCCTCGACGCCCCGCAGTTGGAACGGTACCGCCAAGCTGGGCGCACCAAATCCGACCTCGTCGTCGGCAGTCATATCGCATCCCCTTACGGGCCCCGTGGCCGGGCCAATCCAAAACCGCGGTGGGTGCCCTCGGGTTCATCAACTCTTGACCAAGCGCGTCGGTTGTTCGGTGAGTTCCCTGACGTCATGATAACGTCTCTTTGACTTCAAGCCAAGCGTCAATGAGACCCCGGCCATGGGTCAGGCGTCGACAGCCCGCTGCCTTGGACCAGACCAGCGACGTCTCGGCGGTCGCACCGGCTAAAGCGGAGGAAACGGCCAGCGCAAGGGCGAACCCATCGCGGCTCCTGCCGACCCGGTCGATGATCTGGATGAGCAGTGCTTTCTTCGTTCGGGAGTCCGCCGCCTCGGCCTCGGCCGCGTTCACGCGCTGTCCGGACTCCCGCGGCCGGCCGGCCCGCAGTTCCTCGGCGTACATCGACGCGCTGGGGCTACAGAAGTGCGCCTCGAGAGCTCTACCCAGGCGTCGTGGGTCCGGCAGGCCTCTGGGAGCCGCTTGTCCGCCGGCTGCCGTCTGCCATACGGGCTGCTCTGCTCCGAAAAACCGGCGGGGAGACGACGCGCAGCCCACACCGAACCAGGCCCGGGCCTTCCGGGTGCTACGGAACCTCCGCGAACCGGTTACGAGGCCGCGGTGAGCGTGACCTGGTCCCCCAGGGTTTCCAAGCGTTCGCGGCGTGGCGCCGCACCCGGTCTGGGTCCCGCCGGTCGAAGTCGGCCACCCAGAGATCCGCGTAGGGGGTGTGGCCGGCGAGGAGGTACCCGATGTCCACCGCAAGGGTGTGCGCCCCGAGGATGGCCACCTGTTTCTTGCTCTGGGTGGAAACCATCCGGCGATACTGCGCCCCCAGTTCGGTCGCGTGCGTGCGGCCCGCCGCACGCGCCGCCTCCACCAGGGTCGCGCGGAGGGCCCGGTTCGGGGATGGTGCGGCCGGATAACCGTTGGCCGGCGCTCTCATGGTTCCCGGGGCCAGGCCGATCCACTTGGCCAGTGCCGCGGCAGTCGGAAAGGCCGCCACCGTCGGGCCCACCCGCCGCCCGGAGGGGCTCGCCCACCCGGGTCTTTACCCCCGGGAGGTTCTCCCGGAGCTCTCGGGTCGCCGTCACGGGGGCCCGCCAGGTGGCCCCCTCCGCGTCCAACGCCTGGAGCTGGGTGTCCAGGGCGTCCACGTGCCGCAACTGTTGCTGCCAGAGGAAGCGCGGGTGCGCGCCCCTCGGCCCCGTGAGGGCCGCCCCGAGCTCCGCCGTCGAGGCGCACACGCGCTCATCCGCTCCAGCCATTCGGGGGCGGCTTGAACAATACCTGGCATATGACGGGGGCCCGACGTTCATGGATCCCGACGTGCTTGCGAGGACACTCGGAAACCGGACTCGCCGCTAGGTGTTGACAGGTATTCCGCCGTCATGGGTCTGGTCGTGGAGTATGGCATGATATGGGGCCGGGGGCCTCGTGGGAAGTGGAGAGAGGCCCCTGACTTGGGTGAGAGGCGAGTAGGAAGCCATTCATCACAGGCGGCGGCTATGGAGAGGGCGCGGCGCGATACAATGGGGCGCACGTCACCAGGGGGATCGTCCGCCTGGTATTTGGCCAAGGCGTGGATCGTGTTGGGGAGGC
This sequence comes from Bacillota bacterium, assembly GCA_021846565.1. Taxonomy (GTDB): domain Bacteria; phylum Bacillota; class Sulfobacillia; order Sulfobacillales; family JAIMBI01; genus JAJZWV01. Next base: position 942 of record JAJZWS010000058.1, on the reverse strand, counting down.
GGGCCCGCGCTGGTGAGCGGCCAGGAGAGATTGTGGGAGGGCGTGGAGTTGTGGCAGGGATGGTGGAGAATGCGCTCGGGTTCGTGCCGGCCCGTCCGGTCGTATGGCCGGTGCCGCCGGTGCCTGACGTACGCCGGGTGGTGTTCCGCGCCAAGAAAATCTTGGTGGGTCTCGTCTTTGACGCCGCGCATCTGGAAGGCAGCCCCTACACGTTTCCCGAAGTGCAGACGTTGCTGGATGGTGTGACGGTCGGCGGGCATCGCCTGGAGGACCAGCGGCTCATCTTAAACCTCCGCGCGGCATGGGATGCGCTGTTGGGCGCCGTACTGGCAGGCCAGTTCACCCTGTCCCAGGATCGCTACTGCGCGCTGCATCGCCTGGTTGCGGCGGAGGAAGCACTGGCGTGGGGCACCTTCCGCACCGGCTCGGTCGAGGTGGCCGGTACGACCACGTACACGCCCCCTCCGGCGGAGACCCTCGGTGAACGGTTCGCGCAGGGCCTCGCGGCCCTGCAGGAATTCGCCCACCCCGTGCATCGTGCGGTTAATTTCTTTCTGTTTGGCGCGTACCAAAAATGTTTTTGGGCGGGAAACCGACGTACGGCCCGCCTCATGATGAACGGCGTGCTCATGCAGGCGGGATTGGATGCGCTAAGCGTGCCTGCCCGCGCCCGCCGTGAATTCAACGAGGCCATGCTGCGCTTTTACGACCGGGCGGACGGACGCGAGATGGGGGACCTGTTGCTTAGCTATGCGCCCGACTCCTATCGGTCTTCCGGGCTTGCGCCGTCGTAGTCGTAACCATGCGCGAGACCTCGTGCGCGGCGGATCCTCACACGCTCGCTGGATCCCCCACGGCAGCGGCCACAGCGCGCGCGGCATCAGGGCTCAGGGATACCCAGACGACCGCTCCCGACGGATGGTGATAGGGCACCACCCGGGA
>JAJZWS010000057.1 GCA_021846565.1 Bacillota bacterium | reverse complement strand
CGCTGACGCTACGAAACCGAAAGTCGTCTACCGATTCCGATTCAGTTGTCAAGGTCCGCGCCTCCCGGCAGTCGCCCACCGGTCGGACAGCACTCGCAATGATACGCCCCCTGAACACCAGATGCAAGGCCAATCCGAGAAAAAGTTTTTCGCCCGTGTGCAAACACAAAGTCTCATTAAGCGGCCTGGGAAGTCTCGTCGCTGGCCGCTTGCCGTCTGTGCCACGACGCGCGTCCGGCGGTCCGCTTCGAGAACAGCGAGGCGAGGCGACGCGGCGCATGCTATACTGGCGTCATCGTCGATCTGGCCCGCGCAGGTGGGCGGGCGAAGGAGGATGCACTGTGGTGGTCCGAGCTCTGGCGTAAGTCCGTCGGGCATCCTTATGCCCGAAAGCGGACGACACGCACGGCTCGGGAAGGTAACTGGGCGCCTTCCCTGACAACAATCATGGGGAGGCATTTTTTATGGCCTGGCTCAAGGCGGACAGCATCACGCTGGTGGCGGGCGATCGCCGTTTGGTGCAGGACGCCACGTTTCGCTTGGATCCCGGTGACCGCATTGGCCTTGTGGGGCCCAACGGCATGGGCAAGACGACGCTGTTTCGGGTTATCAGCGGTGAGCGTCTCCCCGATGGTGGTCACCTGGACCGATCGATGGATCTCACCATCGCTGCGCTGGACCAGCTTCACCCCCAGAGCGAGGGCACTGTCTGGGACACGGCAGCTTCAGCCAACCCGCGCCTCCCGCACCTGGCTGCGGACATGCGCGCGCTGGAGACCACGATGGCCGACCCGTCCGTGCCCGACCTGGACGCCGTCCTGGCCCGCTATGCGACGGTGCAGGAAGAATTCGAGCGCCTCGGGGGGTACACCTGGGAGGCGCAGGTCCGACAGGCCCTGGAGGGGGCCGGCCTGTCGGAGTCACGCTATGGGGACTCGCCCGACCTGTTGTCCGGCGGGGAGCGCCATCGCCTGGCGCTGGCACAGGTCGTGCTGTCCGGCGCCGACCTGTGGCTTTTGGACGAGCCCACCAACCACCTGGACGTGGGGGCCATGGAATGGCTGGAGCGCACGCTGGGGGCGTTTTCGGGCGGCGTGCTGATGGCCTCCCACGACCGGCGCTTTCTCGAGCGCACCGCCACGCGCATCATGACCTGGGAAGACGGGTTCTTCTGGCTGTTAACTGGAACCTACCGCCAGTATCAGCATCTGCGGCGCGAGCGCACCCAGCGGATCGCGGACGAGTGGGCGCGCTATTCCGAGGAGCGCGCCCGCCTTCAGATGTACGTGGACCGCTATCGGGAAGGCAATCGCGCCACGATGGCCAAAAGCCGGATGCACGCCATCGCCCGACTGGATCGGGCGGCCGTGGCGCCTCCGGACCGCACCATGACAGCACCCCGCCGGCTCGCCCACGGCGGGCGCGAGCTGGGCGGCACATTGGCCCTCATCGTGGACGGGCTCACGCTCTCGCGTGGGCCGCGCACCTGGTCCCCACTCCAGTTCAAGCTGCCGGTAAAGGCGTGCCTCGGCATCGTGGGCCCCAACGGCTCCGGCAAGACGACGCTGCTGCACGCGCTGGCCGAGTCCGCGCCCGGCGTGCGGTGGAACCCCGACGCCGTCATCAGCTGGTACGATCAGGAAGCCGCCAGTCTGTTGCCCGAGAACGCCACCGGCATTCGGCTCGCCCACGAGGAGGGTATGGATCGGGAAACGGCGTATCGCCTGGGGGCGCGGTTCGGTCTACAGCGCGAGCTGCTGGACAGCACTGTGGGGGCGTGGTCCGGAGGCGAACGGTCCCGCCTCGCGCTGCTGTTTGCCCTAATGAGCCGTTCATCGGTGCTGTTGCTGGACGAACCCACCAACCACCTGGATCTCCGCATGCGCGAAGAACTGGAAGCCCTGTTGTCCGGCTACCCCGGTGCGCTCATCATGGTGAGCCATGATCGGGAACTGTTGGACAACGTGTCCACGCACACGTTGTGGTGGCAGGACGACGCGTTTCACTTTGCCCCGGGCACCTACTCGACCGTGCAGCACCGGCCCAACGCCTGACGACCCCAGTGCGCAAACGACCGCGGCCGCCACTCGCAGGCAGTGGCGGCCGCCATCATGTGGCTACAGGTGCTCGGCCACGGATTTCATCTGCATAAACAGCAGGAGGTAGTCCGGACTCCCCGTCTTGGAGTCCGTCCCGGATAGGTTGAACCCGCCAAAGGGATGCGCGCCCACCACGGCGCCGGTGCACTTGCGGTTCAGGTACAGGTTGCCCACGTGAAACTCCCGCCGCGCCCGCTCGAGCCGTTCGCGGGGCCGACTGAACAGGGCGCCCGTCAGCCCGTAGTCCGTATCGTTGGCAATATCCAGCGCATGGTCAAAATCGCGAGCGCGCACTATGGCCAAGACCGGGCCAAACACTTCTTCCTGCTCCAACTTGGACCCGGGTGCCACGTCGCCGAAAATGGTTGGCGCGATGAAGTACCCGTCGGTCCCCACCCGCTCCCCGCCGACCAACCGCTTCGCGTTGGCATTTCCCCACTCGATGTAACTCAGAATCTTATTGAAGGCACGTTCGTCAATGACCGGCCCCAGATTGTTGGTGGGATCCTCCGCCCCGCCCACGCGCAGGCGCTCGGTCAGCGCCACCACGCGATCCACGACCTCGTCGTACACCTCGTCCACCAGAATGGCGCGGGAGCATGCGGAACATTTCTGTCCCTGATAGCCGAATGCGGACGAGACGATGGCAGCCGCGGCTGCGTCCAAGTCGGCCGTTTCGTCGACGACGATGGCGTCCTTGCCCCCCATCTCCGCCACCACCCGCTTGATCCAACGCGTGTCAGCCCCGGTCCCGGCCGCGACCTGGTTGATCCGGAGCCCCACTTCCCGCGATCCGGTGAACGAGATGAAGCGCGTGAGCGCGTGTCCCACCAGATGGTCGCCAATCTCGCCGCCATCTCCCGGAAGGAAGTTGACCACGCCCGGCGGCAGGCCGACGGATTCGAGAATTTCCATAAGCTTGGCAGCGATGATCGGCGTGGCACTCGCCGGCTTCAGAACCACGGGATTGCCCGCCACCACCGCCCCCATGGTCATGCCGGTCAAAATCGCCAGCGGGAAGTTCCACGGCGGAATGATGGCACCCGCTCCCAACGGTATGTAAAACGCCGTGTCCTCTTCGCCAGCGAGCGGGGTGACGGGGACGGGACCATCCAGCCGCTCCATCTGACGCCCGTAGTACTCAAGAAAATCGATGGCCTCGGCCACATCCCCATCGGCCTCCGGCCAGGTTTTTCCGGCTTCGAACACTTCCCACGCCGCCAATTCCAGCTTTCGCCGCCGCATTTCGCCTGCCGCCCGATACAGGAGCCGGGCCCGGGCCCCGGCACTTTGGTAGCCCCAGGACTTGAGCGTGGCCCACGAGGCGTCCAGCGCCGCATCAACATCCTGGCGCCGCGCCTTGCTGACGCGGCCCACCACCTGGCTGGGCCGTCCTGGATTGATCGAGGCGATATACTCCCCCGTCTCCACCGTCCGCCCGCCCACCACCAGGGGGTAGTCGCGGCCCAGCTGGCGCTGGACGGTAGCCAGCGCAGCTTCCATGGCCGCTCGGTGCTCCCCCTGCGAAAAATCGGTCAACGGCTCAGACTGATACGGTTCTACCATGACTCAACCCCCTAGATTTCTGTCGGCAGCCCGGTCCCACCGCGGAGGACCTCATACAGCCGCGGGTGCGCCTTTTTGAGGTTCCCCGCCCGACCGTCCATCACGAACGCATGGTGCGTCTCGCCTGCGACCGCCGTCTCCCGGCCGTGCCACGCCCGGTAGGCAAAGTGCATCCGCGCCGGCGACAGGCGGCTGACCCACACTTCCACCGCCACGCCGTCCCCAGCTTTGAGCGGGCGCCGAAACTGCGCCGTGGCTTCGGTCACCAGCAGCTCCACGCCCTCGGGCACGACGTCCCGGTAATAAGATACCCCGTTGCGGGCCAGCCAGGCCACGCGCGCCTCCGAGAACCACTCGAAAACGCGGCCGTGAAAAATGATCCCGGCGGCATCACATTCGGCCCACCGTACCGTAAGTGGCCACGTCATCCGGACACCCTCGGGTTCCTTGCCGTCCAGTGGTTTCCCCATCGGCATTCCACGCCCCCTCTGTTGGCCGCCACCCGCCGCCCAACGTCGCCACCCACTCTATCACCGGCCGAGCGGCAGCCGGCATGCAAAGAGCCGCTGCCTCACGGCAGCGGCTCAATCAATTGGCAGCCCTAAGCGGATTCGAACCGCTGTTTCCGGAATGAGGGTCCGGCGTCCTAGGCCTCTAGACGATGGGGCCATGTTTGGCTGGGGGACCAGGATTCGAACCTGGGCGAGGTGATCCAGAGTCACCTATGCTACCGCTACATCATCCCCCAGCAACGCCCTGCCGATTATAGCGGGTGGACGCCCTCAACACAAGAGTCGCGTCACCGGCGGCTCCGCCGAGACCGGAAGTTACAGAATCTGATGCTCGTCAAACAAACGCCGGGCCTCGTGAACGGTCATGTCGGGCGCCGGCAGCACCAGCTCCGACTCCTTCAACACGCTCGCGTGCAACGGCTGTCCTCCGCGCACCACCGCCAGTGCCGTGGCCAAGTGGCTCCGAAACCCTTCCGCATCATTGTTGCGCACCGTCACCAAGAGCTCTTCATCGGCGTGCTTCAATGACTCCAATTGGTCGCCATCCAGCTCGTACTGGCCCTCAGTCATGATGCGCACGATCATGAGGCAGCGCCTCCCGCCGGGACCGCGGCCTTCAGCTTCGCCAGCTCGTCGTCCACACCGGACGTGGCCTTCATTTTGTTCAGCTCATCCTTCAGATGGTCGCCCGACGAGATGGGGTCGTCCAGCGTGCCGGAAGACAAAAGCTCGTCAATGGCCGAGGCGCGCGCCTGCATCGACTCGGTTTTGTCCTGTGCCCGTTGCATGGCCATGCCCACGTCCGCCATTTCCTCGGACAGACCGCCCGTGGCTTCGCCAATTTTCACTTGGGCTTCCGCTGCAGAGTACTTGGCCTTCACCACTTCCTTCTGCGTCCGAAACGACTCCACCTTCAGCGACAGCTTCTTCTCCAGCTCCACCAGCTTGGTTTGCTCCTGCTCCAAGTCGGCCAATTGGCTGTGCAAACCATCCAGCTGCTGCTGGGCGGCTTGCTTGCGCGTCAGCGCCTCGCGAGCCAAATCTTCACGGTTCTGAGCCAACGCATCTTTCGCGTCCTGCTCCCAGCTCTTGATCTGGTCATTCAACTTGTCGGACTGCAACTCAATCCGCTTCTTCGACGTCACCACATCGGCCACGCCGCGGCGCACCTGCTGCAGCTGCTCCAGCTGCCGCTGGTAGGAGTAATCCAGGGTTTCCCGGGGGTCCTCCGCCTGATCCAGCGCCTTGGACACTTTGGCCTTGAAGATGGTTGACATGCGACCCATGATACCCATCAGCCTCACCCTCCTCCAGGCCAGTATACACCCGCCCATGTGCAACATAATGCAAGCGCGCCAGGGGCACGTTAGCCGGGGGGAGGTTCGCTGGCATGGCGCTGATTCGCTGTGGGGCCACGCTGTGCCGGTACAACGGCCAGCGCCGGTGCACCTTGGGTCGGATTCAGGTCGGCCCCGGGGTGGTGCCGGTCAACCCGCCGGTCATGGGCGCGGTGGCCGCCTCGTATGACGGTCAGCTCAGGGCGGGCTATGCCCAGGAGTTCGAAGCGTACGTGGCGCTCGCCGGCGAATTGGCGCCGGAGGTTCGACCCGGCGCCACCTGCCTCAGCTTCGTCCCTCGTTAGCCATCAGGGGGGCGACCCCCTCCACCCGATACGCATGGGCCGCCCCGATAAAGTGGGCGAACAGCGGATGCGGACGATTGGGACGCGACTGCAACTCGGGGTGAAACTGCGTCCCAATGAACCATGGATGCGTAGCCAGCTCCATAATTTCCACCAAGCGCCGGTCCGGCGACGTGCCGGACGCCACCAGCCCTCGCTGTTCCATCTTCCCCCGGAACCGATTGTTGACCTCGAAGCGATGGCGGTGGCGCTCAAAAATCAAGCTCTGCCCATAGACGGCGGCCGTCAGGCTCCGGGGCCGAATTTCACAGGGATAGCTTCCGAGCCGCATGGTGCCGCCCAGCTCCTCCACGTCCTGCTGGTCCGGCATCAGGTCAATCACCGGGTACGGCGACGCTGGCATGAACTCCGTGGACTGCGCGCCCTCCAACCCCAGCACATTGCGGGCAAACTCAATCACCGCAGTCTGCAACCCAAGGCAAATCCCGAAGAACGGCACCTGGCCGGTCCGCGCCCATTCGACGGCGCGAATCATGCCCTCGACCCCTCGCAGACCGAAGCCCCCGGGGACCAAGAGACCATCTGCGCCCTCCAGGCACCCCGTCCCGTCGTGTTCGACCGTCTCGGCATCCACCCAGCGCAGGTTCACACGCACCCGCTCGGCGATGCCGCCGTGCGAAAGCGCCTCCACGACACTCAGGTAAGCGTCGTGCAGCGCCACGTACTTCCCCACCACGGCAATCGTGACGGATTCACTGGGCGCGGTCGCGCTGTCCACCAGCGCCTGCCACTCTGACAGGTCGGCGGGGTGGGCCGAGAGCCGGAGCCGATCAATGACAATGTCGTCCAGCCTCTCGGCCCTCAGCATCAGCGGCAGCCGATAAATCGTGTCGGCGTCGACGTTTTGCACGACCGCGTCCCGGTCTACGTCACACATGAGCGCGATTTTCTCGCGCAGGTCGGCGGACAGCGGCCGCTCCGTGCGGCACACAATCACGTCCGGGTGGATGCCGATGCTGCGCAGTTCTTTGACCGAATGCTGCGTGGGCTTGGTCTTCGCCTCGCCGGCAGCGTTCAGAAACGGTACCAGCGTCACGTGAATGTACAGCACATCATCGCGGCCCACGTCAGTCCGCATCTGGCGAATCGCTTCAAGAAAGGGCAGGCTTTCAATGTCGCCCACGGTGCCGCCGATCTCGACGATGACCACGTCGGCGCCACTGGCCTCCCCCACGCGATGAATCCGCTCTTTGATCTCGTTGGTGATGTGCGGAATGACCTGGACGGTACCCCCCAAAAAGTCGCCACGGCGCTCCCGGGCAATCGTCGCCGCATAGATGCGCCCGGTGGTTACGTTGTTGGCCTGGCCCAGATTGACATCCATGAACCGCTCGTAGTGGCCCAAATCTAAGTCGGTTTCGGCCCCGTCCTCTGTGACAAACACCTCGCCGTGCTGCAGGGGACTCATGGTGCCCGGGTCCACATTGATGTACGGATCTAGCTTCAGCGCCGTGACGCGCAGCCCTCGCGACTTGAGCAGGCGGCCCAGCGATGCGGCCGTGATTCCTTTGCCCAGCGCAGACACCACGCCGCCGGTCACAAACGCAAACTTTGCCATGGCGTCTGACCCTCCGCTACCTGACTATTGTTTCCTCATCTGGGCCATTGGGGGCAGCAACTGCCCCATGCCACCAGAGCCTCGACGAAAGGAGGAGGCAGCTGGTTCACCAGCCGTCCTCCTCCTCCGCGTCATCCGACTCCTCCACCCGGGCTGGGTGGTCGCGTCCCGCCGCACCGCCGGTGTGGCCCGCTTTCGTGGCCCAGTCCCTCAGTGCCCAAAGCCCGTCGGCGCGATATGTGAAGCGCACGTCCAAGTTAATATCCGAGTAAATCACGGCCAGCGTCCGCGCATCCGGGTCCTGCCCCACGCGCTTGGCGACCTCGTCCAGCAAATCGTGAACGGGCATCGGCTGACCGGATTCCTGCAAAATTTGATGCGCCGCGTCCACCGCCCGCATACTCCCACCTCAAGTCGCACCCAGCGTGACGCTCGTGGTCACCCGGCCACCATTCTCGCGGTATTGTATCATGCCTCTCCGCGGCCCACGTAACGGGTGCGCGCGCATAACGGGCGTCGGCCCCCGGCCAGCCGCGAGTCGGCCCCCGACCTCGCCGTCAGGATTCGCCCGTCATCGCCACCTGGCGCCACAAATCCTTAATGTTTCCTTGACACGCCGTTTCCATACGCCTAGACTTGGCCACACCGAAGCCGAATCTCCACGATGGAGTACGGGGGATATCAACCGGTGAATCCGACAAAGGTCGGAAGGGGGCTCCTTCTCCCCCCAACCATGGGAACTTCCCATACTAACCCCGGAGGCCGACATAAGAAGGAAGGATGAATCAGTCTGTCCAGTCAGCCTTCGCGGCGGCGGACCATCGTACGGATGGCCCTCGGTTTAACCGTGGCCGCTCTGCCGGCAATTTCTCAAGTGGTTCAAGCGGCCAATGTGACGGTGATCCCCGGTAGCCATGGCGTCGCGGTGAAGACCGTGCAGTCGGACCTGCACGCCCTGGGATACTACCAGGGCCACATCGATGGATTTTACGGCCCCCGCCTGGGGACGGCCGTCCGCACCTTCCAGTCATCCCAGCATCTGAATTCGGACGGAATCGTAGGTGCCGTCACGTGGCGCTCGCTCAACGGCGCGCTTCAGTTGCGCCAGCGCGTGGCGGCCACCCTCGTGAGCACCAGCACAGCGAATCCGCCGCTGCAGGAAGGCAGTCACGGGTCGTCCGTGGTTCGCCTGCAGCAGTTGCTGAACCGCTTCGGAGCTGGCCTCGCAACGGACGGCGCGTTCGGTCCGCTGACCCTGGCCGCGCTGCAGCACTTTCAGAGCGCGCACGGCCTCACGGTCACCAGCAGTGTGAGTGCATCCACATGGAATGCGCTGCTCCATGACCAGCCTCCGGTAGTAGCGGCGGCGGTGGCCAAGTCCACCCCACCTGCCGCCACCCCGTCCAATCCCATCCTGCAAGAAGGCGCCACCGGATCCGCCGTAGTGCACCTTCAGCAGCGGCTGAACGCCTTCGGCGCCGATCTGGCCACGGACGGCGCTTTTGGACCGCTGACCCTGGCGGCCGTCATCAGTTTCCAGCGGGCGCACGGATTGGATGCCAGCGGGGTGGTGGGTGCATCGACCTGGTCAGCACTGAATGAGACCCCACCGGCACCGGCTCCCAAACCCGCCCCAGCCCCCGCACCCACCAATTCCTCGCCATCGGTGCTGCGCCTCGGCGATCGGGGGGCGGCTGTCCTAACCCTTCAGAAAGACCTGACGTCGATTGGATTCAACACCTACGGCGAGGACGGCATCTTTGGCCCCAACACCCAGGCCGCTGTCGAGGCGTTCGAACGCCATGAGGGACTGACGGTGGACGGACTGGCGGGCCCGGCGGTCTGGCACGCGCTGCAGGTGGCCATGTCGACCGACCGCGGAGTCACCGCCGCGCAATCCCAGGCGGCGGCCATCGTGGGTTTCGCCCGCTCGCTGGTTGGCGACCCGTATCGGTGGGGCGGCACGTCGCCCACCACGGGCTTTGACTGCTCGGGGCTGGTACAGTACGTGTTTGCCCACTTTGGCATCAACCTGCCGCGTACGTCGTACGCGCAGTACGACGTCGGAACACACATCGCCTATGATCAGCTCCAGCCGGGCGACCTGGTGTTTTTCGCCACGAACGGGGCGGGTGCCAGCCACGTGGGCATTTACATCGGCGGCGGTGAGTTCATCGGGGCCGACACGTACGCCACGGGTGTGCACATTGACTCGTTCAGCCTCTCGTACTGGATGGCCCACTTCGTGGGGGCCACGGTGCCCCCGGGGGTCTAAGGTCGCCGTCGAAAGCTTGAAGGAGGCCGCCCGCAGGCGGCCTCCTTCGTTTGCGCAGCCGCCGGACTCGTTTCCGAAAAAAAAGTCGAAAACCCGCCCCGTAATGTCGGGTCCCGGTCGGGATCGTGGTAACGTGGGGAAGGGCTCCACACGCTACCGGTGGTATTTCCACTATACCCCGCCCCCTAATTTAGTGGTTGACACGTCAACCAGCGGGAGGGATAGTCCTGAACCCCAAAGGCCTGGTCCGACTGATCACCATCGGCGGCATCGTGGCAACCAACGTTGTCGGGGGCGGGTGGTTCTGGGTGGGCTTTCTGCTGGCGGGGCTGATGGTGGCGGGCATGGCGGGTGCCAGCCGACGCTCGGGCCTATCGTGGATTGGGGGCGTGGGCCTCTTGCTGTGGGCGCTCATCCAGTTGCACTCCCTAGAACCGCTTGTCGGGTACATCCTCGTGGGCATGGCCGCCATAGGGTTCATGACCGTGTGGATGCACGGACCCGTGCGTGCCCGCCATCAACCGACGGCCCCCGTCCATCTGCAGCCGCCATCCCGCCAGGTCGGGTAGTATAGCCAAGTTGCAGCGTGGTTATTGCGTTGTTGGTGTCCTGGTTGGATCCAGGGAGCGCGGACGCGACCACCGCCGGCCCAGCGCACTGACCACCAGACTCACGCCCACGCCGGCCGCAAGTCCCCAGTCCGGTGGTCCCGGGACGGGCGAGAGCCAGAAGAACCCCAAGCCGTATCCAGCGGGCACTCCCGTAAACAGGTGATGCCAGAAAGCCACGGCCGGAGTGCTGGCCCGGGAGCCGGACGCTCGGGGATGCCATACTCGGCCAATTGGGCCGTTGGGGCGGGCCGCCGAAGAGGTGGAGACGGTGGCGGAGATGACGACGGGCTGGCGGTTGGCCGCGTGGAGCCGGTTGCGCCTTGAGCTTCCGTGGGGTCGCCACCGTGCGGGGCGTGGGCGTCGCTGGGGGGACCGCGTGGTGCCGCTCGAGGGCGATACGGGGGGGATCTCCCCGGGGACTTGGCGCGGTCCCTTGATGACGCCGCGGTTCGGAGCACCGACCGCTATCGCCGGAAGATGTTGATGGGCTTCCGCCCACCGATCCCGGTCCCACAGGGTTTGACATAGAGCCCGCCAAGTCGTCCCCAGGCATGCCGATGAATCCGGGGTCTAAGCCCCAGCGGGTGCTGCCGCCATCCCATGCTCGCCAGGACCGGAATAGGAGACCGGCGACCAGGACCGCTAGGCCCCCGATCCGAACCGAGGCCGCCGCTTTTCCAGGAAGGCCTGCATTCCTTCGCCAGCGTCGGGGGTCGCCAACAGCTGGACGCTGGCCGCCGCCTCTCGATCGGCCGCACCGGGTTCATGCCACGCCCGCACCAGCCATTTGGCGTGTGCCAGGGCGGAGGGGGCATGGTGGGCCAACTGGCGGGCGACATTTTGGGCCGTCGCCAATGCCTCGCCCTCGGGCGCCAAGCGCTGCACCAGTCCCAGCGCATAGGCGCGGTTGCCGTCTATCGTGTCACCGGTCAGGATCAGGTCGAGCGCGGGCCCCACGCCAATCAGACGGGGAAGCCGGCGGGTGCCATTCCACCCCGGGATGATCCCGAGCGCCACCTCCGGCTGAGCAAAGCGGGCGCGAGGCGACGCCACCCGCAGGTCGGCCGCCAGCGCCAGCTCCATGCCCCCTCCGAGGCAGAGCCCCTCCACCGCCGCGATGACCGGCTTCGGCAAAGCCTCCAACTGATCTAAGAGCGCCACCCCGGCATGGATGGCCGCGACCGGTGTCTGGCCACGCGCCACAAACGCCGGCAGGTCCGCCCCGGCGGCAAACACCGCGTCTGACCCCGCCACCACCACCGCGCGGATGGCGGGGTCCTCGGCCGCCACCACAGCGGCGCCCAAGGCCTCCAGCACCTCGGGGGAGATGGCGTTCACGGGAGGATGGGTGATGGTGATGGTCATGACCCACCCATCGCGATCCACGCGGACCGCGCTCATTGGCCTGTCCTCAGAAAACCGCGGCGCACACGTTCGCCGGTCCACCCCTGTTGGACCAAGCGGATCAGAGCGGAGGGCCTCTCAAACCCTTCGCGCCCCGCTGCCCTCATCTCCTCCATGGCGCGCGCCACCTCCTCCAACCCTTCGTGGTCGGCCCAGCCGAGGGGCCCCCGCTTCAGCCCGGCGCCGGCTCGCATCGCCAAATCAATCTCGGCAGCGGTAGCTACCCGCTCGTCTAACAAGCGCGCCGCCTCGTTGACGGCCGCCAGCTGAAATCGCTGGACCAGCCGGTCCTGGTCCGCCTCAGCGAGCCGCCCCGCGGCGGCGGGCGTCCCTGGGGCATAAAACCCGCCAGTGGGCACCTTGACCCCCAGCCGCCCTGCCTCCACCAGCGACACGAGCTGTGCACTGGGCGTAAAGCGCTTCCCCAGTTCGCGCGTCAGCGTCTGGGCCACATCCAGGGCCACATCCAGTCCCAGCGCGTCGCACAGGCGAAAGGGACCCATCGGCACCACCCCGGATGAGGCCAATGCCTCGTCGATGGCGCTGAGCGCCGCTCCCGTCTCTTCTTCATACCGAAAAATCTCCGCCAAGGCTCGCATCAGGACCCGGTTGACTACGAAGCCCGGCCGGTCTGGAAGCACCAGTGGCACCTTGCGGCACTCCTGCCACAGAACCACGGCCGACGCCACCACGTCAGGGCGGGTCTCTTCGGTGCGCACCACCTCTACCAGCGGCATGGTGTGAGCGGGAAAGAAAAAGTGGCACCCAATCACGCGATCCGCACGACCGGTGGCCTCCGCCAGTTCCTGCACAGGCAGCGCGGATGTGTTGGTGGCCAGGATAGCGAGGGGGGGCACTACGTGGTCCAATTCCGTCAACACCGCCCGCTTCAGCGCCAACCGCTCCGGCACCACCTCGATGGCTAGGTCCACATCCCCCAGCGCCGACAGGTCGGGGGACGGGAGCAAAAGCGCCATCCGGTCCGCCACCGCACCTGCGGACAGTCGGCCACGCTGAACACGCTGGGTAAGCACGGCGCGAATCCGATCCGCAGCCCGCTCCAGCTGCTGTGCTTCCACATCGTGGAGCCGCACGGGGATGCCCCGCAACAGCAGCACGGCGGCAATATCCGCCCCCATGGTGCCCGCACCCACGATGCCCACCCGCTCGACAAACACGACACCCCTCCTGCCACGACTGTAACCCGCCCGACAAACTTGTCAAGTGCAATATTTGCACCGTAGTCCCGCATCCTTTGGCTATACTGCGAGCGAGGAGGCCGAGAAATGCCCAGCCGCGAGCCCGGCGCAATCGATAAAGACACCTTTGTGGCACGCATTCAGGAGCTGTTCCCGCGCATCCTGCGGTATCTGGACGCCCAGGAAGACCATGAGCTGGTGGGTTTGGACTGCACGGCGCCGCAGATGGGCGCCCTCATCGCGCTCAACCGGGCGCCACCGCTGACGATGGGTGAGCTTGCGTGGGAGCTGGCGCTCACGGAGAGCGCCACCACCCGACTGGTGGATCGGCTGGTGCGCACCAATCTGGTCCGCCGCGACCGCGACCCAGGCGACCGACGGGTCGTGCGAGTCCGGCTGTCGTCGTACGGACGCCAGCTGGTGGACGTGGTGCTGTCGCGTCGAGAGCACCAATTCCAGCGCGTCGGGAGTCAAATGGCGCCCGACGAACGCCAACGGCTGGTGCAGGGCCTCGAGGCGCTGGTACGTGTGTTTGCAACGTTGGAGCACGAACCCGAACCCGGCGGAGACGCGATGGCTGATTGACGTCGTGCTCTTAACGGAACCTTAACCCCATCGCAACGGCCTCGTCACCTGCCGGTAATGCCACCTTAGTAGGCTTCTTATAGTTTCGTGGAGTCTGTGACAGCTTACCGGGTGACGGCGGCGGGATGCAGTAAGCAACAGGGGGTAAGCAATGGCCAGCTTCCAAGCAACGGACCGATCGCCGCTGCGGGATCGCGGGCAACGACGGATGGTGCTGACCGCGGGGCTCGGATTTTTCACCGATGCCTACGACCTGTTTATCATCGGCACGGTGACGACGATCCTGACCCCCATTTGGCTTTTGAGCACTACCCAGCTGATGTGGCTCAACAGCACCTCGCTGCTAGCGGCGGTGGCCGGAGCCCTGACCTTTGGCCGCTTGGCTGACCGCATCGGTCGACGCACCATGGCCCTCGTCGAAGCGCTGGCACTGGCCACGGCGGCCATTTTATCCGCCTTTTCGCCCAACTTTACGTTCCTTTTGATGATGCGCATCATCCTGGGCATCGCTGTGGGCGGCGATTACTCCACCAGTTCGATCATTGCGTCAGAGTTTTCTCGCCAGAAGACCCGCGGCCGCCTCATTGCCAGTGTGTTTGCGATGCAGGGGCTGGGTCTCTTGGTCGGACCGCTGTATGCCGCCGTGCTCCTGGGAAGCGGCGTGCCCCATGACATCGCCTGGCGCATCATGCTGGGCAGCGGAGCCATCCCGGCGCTGGTGGTGGCGTACTTGCGCTACACCATGCCCGAAACGCCGCGCTTTCTGGCGGGGGTGAAAGGGGACGCGGCGGGCGCGGCGGCGTCGGTCAAGGCGGTGTTGGGCGACGACGGCGGCATGACCCAGGAGCGCGTGACCAAAAAGCTGTCGAGTCGGCCGTTTCTGCTGCGGGTCATTGGCACCGCCGGGTCCTGGTTCCTCCTGGACATTGCGTTTTACGGCAACGGCGTCTCATCCGGCCTGATTTTGAAAGCGCTGTTGCCCGGCGCCACGCTGTTGCATACGATTCTCATCTCCGCGGGCATCTTTTTGGTGTTCGCGCTACCCGGCTACTGGGTGGCGGCCTGGACCATTGACCACGTTGGACGCCGTTTCATGCAGACCATGGGATTCTTGATCATGGGGGCCGCCTACGGGGCCATCTTCCTGATTCCTGCCATCACCGCTCTGCCGGTGCTGTTCTTGGTCGTTTATGGCATCAGCTACTTCTTCATCGAATTTGGGCCGAACACCACCACGTTTGTCTACCCCGCCGAAATCTTTCCCGTGAACGTGCGGGCCACCGCCAATGGCATTTCCGCCGCGTCTGGGAAAACCGGCGCCTTTTTGGGGGCGTTTCTGTTTCCCCTCGTGCTGGTGGACCTGAAGCTGCCGGGCCTCATGGGCATCCTGGCGCTCGCGTCCATTGCCGGGGCCGCGCTCACGCTTTTGGTGCTTCCAGAACCCAAGGGCCTTGCGCTGGAGGAGGCGAGTGGGGAGCGGGGCCCATCCGGCTCGCTGGCCGGATGAGCGGACCCCACGTTGTTTATTGCACCTCGAGGATGACGCATTTCAGATAGCGTGATTCGGGCAGGAGCGGATGGCTGGGGTGGTCCGGTGAGGCGCCCCGCACTTCGAGGACGCGCACGCGGCGGTGCGCGTCCTGAGCCGCTTCACCAACCACCTCCAGAAATTGCGCGCGGTCCACATGGTACGAACAACTGCTGGTGACCAGCGTCCCACCCGGCTTCACCAGCTTCAAGGCGCGCAAATTGATTTCGCGATACCCCCGCAGCGCCCCTGCCACTGCCTTGGCGGATCGGGTGAAGGCGGGCGGGTCCAGCACCACCTGCTCATACTGGGGCCCGCCCTCGCTCGCCTGGCGCAGCCAGTCGAAGGCGTTCTGCGCCACCGTCTCATAGCGATCGCCGAAGCCGGACCGCTGCGCGTTGGCCCGGGCCTGCTCGAGCGAGTGCGCGTCGCTGTCCACCGCCACCACCGCCGTCGCGCCCAGAGAGAGCGCGGTGAGCCCAAAGCCCCCCGTGTGGCTGAACACATCCAGCACGCGGCCGCCCGCCGCAAACCGGGCGGCGGCGGCGCGGTTCTCATACTGGTCCAAAAAGTGCCCCGTCTTTTGGCCCCCCACGACGTCGACGCCATAGATCACCCCGTGCTCGTGGACGTACACCAGTGGCGCCGGGTCCCCCATCACCACGCGGTCTTCCTGCGGCAGGCCCTCGTGGCCCCGGACCGACAGGCGCCCGCGCTCAAACACGGCCGTGGGCGTGAGCCGCGCCACCAGGGTGTTGACCAGGGCAGGCAGCCACACGGCCATCGTCTGGGTGGTGACCTCAACCACGAGTTGGGTGTCGTAGCGGTCCACCACCAGCCCCGGGAGGCCATCGCCTTCGCTGTTCACGAGCCGCAGGCTGTCGCGATCCGGATAGAGCCGCGCCCGCCAGGCCACGGCCTCTTCGAGGCGCTGCTGCGCCAGTTCGACCGTGACCGGGGTCGTGCGCTCGGTCGTCATCAGGCGCACGGCGATTTGCGACCGATCGCTGTAGATGCCCCGCCCCACAAATCGGCCGGTTGCATCGACCACCCGCACGACGGCCCCTCCCGGCACCTCGTGCCGCAGCAGTTCGCCGCGGAAGATCCAGGGACACCCCTGGCTGGCCCGATGCCGTCCCGGCGCGAGTCGCAGTTCCGCCATGTCCACGGCGCTGCTTTCGTAATTCGCATGCACACCTCTCACCTCACACTCCTATGGTACGCTGAACCGCGCTGACGTCGGGCATGGCTAAAATCAAGCAAGAGCCGGAGGCGTCCACGATTCGGCCCAGGAACAGGGGGGAGCGCGTGAGCGAGTCAGTGCCGGGAGACCTTCTCCAGCTGACCCACTGGACCAGCAAATCGGGGTGAGGGTGCAAGTTGGGTCCGGCGGACCTCACGGCAGCTCTCGCCCACATGGCCCCCGCGCTGTTTGATGCGCGGGTGCTGGTGGGCAACGCTACCCACGACGATGCGGGCGTCTTTCGGCTGACAGAGGACCTGGCGCTGGTGCAGACCGTGGATTTTTTCACACCGGTGGTGGACGACCCGCGCACGTTCGGAGCGGTGGCAGCCAACAATTCCCTGTCCGACGTGTATGCCATGGGTGGCACCCCGCTCACGGCACTGAATCTGGTGGCGTTTCCGGCCGACCGGCTGCCGCTCGCCGCGCTGGGTGCGATGTTGGATGGAGGACGTGAGGTGTTGGAGGCGGCCGGGGTGAACCTGTTGGGCGGCCACTCCATCGACGACCCGGAGCCCAAGATGGGCTACGCCGTCACCGGGGTGGTGCACCCCGACCACATCTGGCGCAACAGCACGGCCGCAGCCGGGGACCGCCTGTACTTGACCAAGCCCATTGGAACCGGCGTCCTGGTGAAAGGCATCAAGGACGGCACGGCCGATGCCGATTGGGTGGCAGCCACCGTGGCCGCGCTGCTGGCCTCCAACGGTCCGGCAGCCCAAGTGTTGCGTGGACTGGACGGCCCTAGTGCGTGTACCGACGTGACGGGGTTTGGCCTCTTGGGCCATCTGTGGGAGATGGCGGAGGGCGCTGGGCTGTCGGTGGTGGTGGATCCATCCCGCGTGCCGTTGTTGCCGGGCGCGCAGCTTTTGGCGGCACGCGATGCCTTCCCCGGCGGCAGTCGCAACAATCGACGGTTTTTCGAGCCCCACGTGACGGACCGACTGGGGATTGATGATGCACGCCTGGGCCTTTTGTACGACGCGGTCACGGCCGGCGGGCTCCTGTTTGCCGTGCCCGATCACGCCGGCGACGCCGTCGAGGCCGCCTTTGGCGCCAACGGCCTGCCGCTCCATCGAGTGGGTCGGTTCGGCGACGGCCCCGCCGCTATGGTGCTGGATCATGTGGCGGACGGCACATAACCCTCCGCCTCCCTGCCCACACTGTTGCCAACATGTCAACATCTACAACCGCGACACCCAGGATGGCCACCAGCCGTTCGGGCCCTGACGATGCGGAACCCCGCATGCATGCCGTGGGGCAAAGCGTGGCACGCAAGGAGGCCCCCAACAAAGTGACCGGGCGTGCCCGGTACAACGGCGACGTGACACCGGTGGGCACCCTCACTGCCGTCATCGTCCCGAGTCCCCACGCGCACGCGAAACTCCGCCAGGTTGACGTCGAGCCCGCCCGGCGGATGCCGGGGGTGGTGGCCGTCATCACCGGCCAAGACACGGACCCGATGTGCGGAGAGGTGCTGGAGGACCGTCCTCCGCTGGCTCGTGGCACGGTGCGCTACCATGGCGAACCGGTGGCCCTGGTGATTGCCCACGGCGAAGCCGAGGCGCGCGCCGCTGCACGCCGGGTGACCATCGACTGCGTGCCGCTGCCGCTGGTCGCCACCGTGGAGGAGGCGGTGGCACCCGGTGCCCCGCTGGTCCACCCGGAGCTGGGCGCGTACAGACGCGCCCAGCCGCCGGTGGTCCCCAAGCCCCGCACCAACATCGCCGACCACGCTAAGATTCGGCGGGGCGACCCGACCAAAGGATGGGCGGCGAGCGCCGTGGCGGTGTCTGGACATTACACCGTCCCTCAGGTGGATCATGCAGCGATGGAGACGCGGTCGGCGCGCGTGGAGATTTTGCACGACGGGCGGGTCATCGTGCAATCGACCACCCAGGCTCCCTTTGAAGTGCAAAAATTGTTGGCTCAATCTTTTCACCTGCAGCAGGGCCAAGTCATCGTGGACGTGCCGCTGGTGGGCGGCGCCTTTGGCGGCAAGGCGGCGGTCCAACTCGAGGTGCTGGCGTATCTCGCGTCGCGCGCGGTGAATGGGCGACCAGTGCAGTTGGTGAACAGCCGCGAGGACGACATGGCCACCTCCCCGGTGGGGATTGGGCTGGTGGCCGATGTGAAGCTGGGGGCCACGCGCGACGGCCTCCTGCAGGTGGCTGAACTGAGCTTTCTGCTGGATACCGGCGCGTATGCGGATTCCACCCCTCGGGTGGCCCGAGCCATTTGCTCGGAATGCACCGGGCCTTACCGCGTGGAGCACGTCCGCTGCGACGTCTACACCGTGTACACGAACCACACCTACGCCACAGCGTTTCGGGGATTTGGCCACTTTCCGCTGACGTTCGCCATTGAGCGAACCATGGATCGGCTGGCGGCCACCTTGGACATGGACCCCGCGGAGCTCCGACGCAAGAACCTCCTTGGCCCGGGGGACCGGACACCCACGCGCATGATGCTCACACGTTCCACCCTGGGAAACCCCCAAACCTGTTTGGATCGCGCGGCAGCCCTGTTGGCCGGGCCCGCGGCCCAACCCATCGGGCCCCATACGGTGCGGGCCCGCGGCCTGGCGCTGTTTTGGAAAACCTCGTCCAGCCCGCCCAACGCGATTTCGGGCGCCCTGGTGTCCTTCAACCAGGACGGATCCGTCAACCTGTCCACAGGCACCATCGAAGTGGGCGCCGGCACCAAAACCACCAGCGCCCAGATTCTGGCCGAGCAGCTGGGCATTGACGTGAACCAGGTCCACATCCACACCCACATCAACACCAAGGTGGACCCCGAGCACTGGAAAACCGTGGCCAGCATGTCCACCTTCATGGCGGGCCGGGCCGTGATGGAGGCCGCCGAAGACGCCAAGGCACAGCTGAAATCGGTAGCCGCGATCGCGCTCAAGTGCGCCCCGGGGGACTTGTCTGTGGGCCAGGGCCGCGTCTTTCTCACGGCCGACCCTCGCATCTATGTCACCTTCAGCGACGTGGCCCACGGCTACAGCTACCCCGGGGGCGACGCCGTGGGCGGCCAAATTATGGGGCGCGGCAGCTACATCATGCGGCACCTGACGCTGCTCGACGAAGACACCGGCGAGGGCCACCCCGGTCCCAGCTTCACGGTGGGCGCCCAGGGGGTTGAGATTGACCTCGACACCCGCACCTGGCAGTACCGCGTAGTGCGCGCCGTCACCGTGGTGGATGCAGGCCGCGCCATCAACCCGGCGGGCGCGCGCGCGATGCTGCAGGGGGGCATGTGCATGGGCATCGGACTGGCCACCCGGGAAGGCGTGCTATACGATCGGGACGGCCAGCGGCTGAACGACCAGCTGCGTACGTACAAAGTCATGCGGGCGGGCGAGCAACCGGACGCGTACGTGGTAGAGCTGGTGGAGACGCCCCAGATCGATGCGCCCTTCGGCGCCCGGGCACTGGGAGAGCATGGCCTGCTGGCCATACCCGCGGCGGTGGCGGCGGCCGTGTCGCACGCCATCGGTCGGCCGGTGGATCATCTACCCATCACGCCGGAATCGCTCTGGAAGCTTGTCCGCTCAGCGGAGGCGGTCCAATGATCCCGATGGACTTCAGCTACTGGCGGACGGAGACGGCGGAAGAAGCCGTGGCGGTGTATCAGCAGCTGGCCGATGACGGCCAGCACCCGGTGTACTACGCGGGCGGCACCGAGGTGGTGACGCGCGCACGGCTCGGAGCGCTTACGCCCGGCGCGGTCATTGACGTGAAGGCCATTCCGGAGGCGCGGCGTCTCGGACGCGACGGCGGATGCTGGCATGTGGGTGCGGCGCTGTCGCTGGCCGACCTGATTCACGACGGTGCGTGGCCGCTTCTGGCTCGGGTGGCCGAGCGCGTGGCGGACCACACCACGCGCAGCCACATCACGCTGGGCGGCAACTTGGCCGGAACGATCGCCTACCGAGAAGCGGCCTTGCCCTTCTGGCTTGCGGATGCCGACGTGGCCACCGTCGGGCCGCACGGCCGTCGCACCGCGCGATTCCGGGACCGCTTCGACGGGACGCTCGCCCTCGATCCCGGCGAGCTGGTGGTGTCGCTGTCCGTCCCCGACGGCGTGCGCCAACAGCCAAGCTATGCGCAGAAAGCCACCCGCCTGGATTACGTTGACTACCCGCTGGTGACCATTGCCGCGCTCCGCGGCGCCGAAGGACAGGTCCACGTGGCTCTGAGCGGCCTGAAGCCGGAACCTTTTCGCAGCGCGGCCCTGGACGCCGCGCTGATAGGTTCCGGCTCCTCCGCCGACCGGGCGGGGCGCGCCGCCCGCCACCTGCCTGCCACGCTGGTCGAGGACTTGCACGGGACGGCCGACTATCGCCGGTTCGTCGCGCAAACCGTTCTGGCGGATGCTCTCACCGCCCTGGAGGGCCCCTAGCATGCAAAACGCCAACACGGGGCGCGCGGAGCATCTCATTACCGTGAACGGCGAACAGCGCCGCGTCAGTCTGCGGCCGGCCGACACGCTCTTGTACACCCTGCGCGACGAGCTGGGCCTCACGGGTGCCAAACCCGGCTGTGAAAACGGCGACTGCGGGGCGTGCACGGTCCTGGTGAACGATGTGCCGATGAAGTCGTGCCTGCTGCTGACCATGGAGTTTGTCGACCAGGACCCGCCTCGGTCCGTGGAGACGGTGGAGGGCCTGGACGGCGCCGAAGTGCAAAGACAGTTCCTGCAGCACTGGGCGTTTCAGTGCGGCTACTGCACGTCGGGCTTCCTGATGCTGGTGGAGGGCCTTCGCCGCCAGCGCCCGGAGGCGAACCGGGACGAGCTGGTGGATTGGTTGAGGTCCAACATCTGCCGCTGCACCAGCTACGCGGAGCTGATCCACGCGGTAGAAGGCGTGCTGGAGCGCGAACGCGGCGCAGCGCCCGCGTCGGACCATCCCACCCCGGTCCCGCCGACCCGTTGACGTCACACAGCGCCCCGCCTAGACTCGGGACACAGACCGAGGCAGGGGGCCAAGCGCATGAACACCGCGCCCGACCGCTCCTTTCGCGTGGTCGCGCCCCCACCCCTGGTGTTCCTGGGAGGCTTTATGTTGGGGCTCGCCCTAAACGCGTGGCACCCGCTGACGCGGGGTCCCCTGCCCGTGATCGCTTGGGTGGGCGCCGCCTTGGCGGTGGTTGGGGTGACCTGCGCCATCGCCGCCGCCCTCACCTTTCGACGGGCGGGCACCGGGCTGGAGCCCGGCACTGCCGCCACCACGCTGGTGACCACGGGACCCTACCGCTGGTCCCGCAACCCGATCTACGTGGGAATGACGGCGGTCTCGGCCGGGCTCGCCTTGGTGCTCAACGCGCTATGGATCCTGCTCACCCTGGTGGCCGTGATCGTCGTGGTACAACAGGGCGTCATCCGCCACGAAGAGCGGTATCTATCCGACCGCTTCCCTCAAGACTATGGGGCGTATCGCGCACGGGTCCGCCGCTGGCTGTAGCACGCGACCGGTCTTGACGACCGACCCCCGGATCCCCGAAGTTGGGCCGCTATATCTGTCTGAGCCCTCGTCCCCACGGGCCCGATCATCTGGCCGTGCTGCACAACCGCGCCGATTTCCGCCAACAGGACGTGAAACCCGCACCGTCACCGCCGCCCGCCGAATCTCTAGCGTCGGCCAATGACTTGGTGCACCGAAATCTCCTCGTCTTTGCCTTTGATCTGAAACGGTCCCCACGGCTTGGTTTCCACGACCGAGCTCACGGCGTCCTGGGTGCTTTGGCTGAGGAGAATCGCGTTGGGGAGGTCGTGGGTCAGTCCCTCGATGCGCGACGCGACGTTGACCGGGTCACCGATCACCGTGTATTCCACCCGGGCCGCCGACCCCACGTGGCCCACCACCACCTCGCCGGTGTTGATGCCGATCCCGACCGCGAGCGGCTGGCCGATGCGCTTCGCCCACCGCCCGTTGAATGCCGTGAGCCGCTCCACCATGTCCAAGGCTGCCAGCACGGCATTGGCCTGATTCTCCAGATGCGACAGCGGCGCGCCAAATACGGCCAGCATACCGTCGCCCATGAACTTGTTGACCGAACCAAAGTGGCTTGTCACCACCTCTGTCATCACGGCAAAGTAGTCGTTCAAAAGCTTCACGACCTCCTGGGCGGGCAGGCGCGTGCTTAAGGCGGTGAACCCTCGAATGTCGGACATCAGGATGGAGGCAATCCGCGACTCCCCATCCAACAGGGACTCCTCTTCCGTACGGCCCAGAATGTCCTCGACCACATTGGCCGGGACATAGCGCTGGAACAGGCGCACCGTGCGTTCCTGCACAGCCACCCGCTCCAGCAGCTCGGACACCAGTCGGCGGTTTTTCTCCTGAGATTCGGCCAGCGCGGCCGCTCCCCGGAGGGTCATCAAAAGCTCCTGCTCATCCCACGGCTTGGTGACGTATCGGTACGCCCGCCCCGTGTTGATAGCCTTGATGATGGCATCGACGTCGCTGAACCCCGTGAGAATCATCCGGATGGTGTCGGGAAACTCCGGGATGATGGCTTCCAAGAATTGCACGCCGGTCATGTCGGGCATGCGCTGATCGGTGATGACGATAGGAATGTGGTGTTGCCGCAAGATGCCCAGCGCCTCCCGGCCGGACGGGCTGGTGTGCACGGTGAACTGCCGGCGGAACGCCGCCTTGAACGCCATCAAGTTGTGTTCTTCGTCGTCGACGTATAAAACGGGCGTCGGCTGGTGGCTCACGAGACACTTCCTTTCACGGTCACGGTCGCCATCGCGTCGGGCGCTGCGGGTCCCACACGCCATCCCGTCCCGTCCGTCGGCTGACGGCAGGGAATGCGAATAATAAACGTCGTCCCGACTCCGGGTATGCTTTCCACCGACAGGTGGCCGTGATGGCGCTCCACGATGCCGTAACTGATCGACAGGCCGAGCCCCGTCCCCTCACCGACGCCCTTGGTCGTATAGAACGGCTCAAAGATTCGCCGCTGGACATCGGGCGTCAGGGAGTGTAGCACGGGTTGTAAACTCCGTGGTCCCATATCCTGGAGTTTGCCGCAAGGAGGCTTCCCATGAGCCTGTTGACGCCCGAGCAAATGCGCGACTTCATCGCGACCCATGACTTCCGGTCCCCCGAAGACGTCCAGCGGGCCTTGAAAGGGCTCTTTGCGGAGACGCTGCAGGCGATGTTGGACGGCGAGCTGGAGACCGTTGGG
>JAJZWS010000056.1 GCA_021846565.1 Bacillota bacterium | reverse complement strand
AGGGGGCAACCCCAATTCCGGATCGGCGGTGATGCGCCTCGTGCGCCAAGTCCGCGAGCCAATCGGCAGGAACCGGTGAGAATCCGGTACCGACAGTACAGTCTGGATGGGAGAAGGTGGCGGCCCGTTGAGGGCGCCTTTTTCCTATGGTTCCCCCGAAGAGCGGGGGAACTTTTTTTGTGGGGGTGGTGCAAATGACCGGTGCCAGTGCCCCGATGCGCGAGGCGCTGCGTCTGGCGCAACGTGCCGTCGGCCGCACCCATCCCAACCCCTTGGTGGGGGCGGTCATTGTGAGCGCCGAGGCCGACCGAATCGTCGGTCGGGGATACCACCACCGGGCGGGACAGCCGCACGCCGAGGTGCTGGCCATTCAGCAGGCGGGTTTAGCGGCCCGCGGCGGTACGCTTTACGTCACGCTGGAGCCGTGCCGCCACACGGGGCGCACACCGCCGTGCACCGACGCGATTTTGGCGGCCGGGTTGTCCCGGGTGGTGTACGCCCTGCCCGATCCCCATGCCCCCGCCGCCGGCGGCGGCCAGGTGCTTCAGGCGGCCGGTGTGGCAGTCGAGGTGGGTGACGGCGCAGAGGCCGCGCTTGCACAAAACGCGGGCTACCTGTCGTGGACCGTGCGCCGCCGGCCCTGGGTACTCCTGAAAAGCGCGGTGTCTGCCGATGGCAAGGTGGCCACCGTCGCCGCCCAGTCCCAGTACCTGACCAGTGCCGCGGCGCTGGCGGACGTGCACCGGCTGCGCAATGCCGTCGATGCCATTCTGGTGGGCATCGGCACCGTGTTGGCCGACGACCCGGCGCTCACCTGCCGCGGCGTGCGCGGGGGCCGGGATCCGGTGCGGGTGGTGTTGGACAGCACCGGGCGGCTGCCTCGGGCCGCCCGCGTGCTGGACCCCGACCGATCGCGGGCGTCCGGCGCCCCCACGCTGGTGTACACGGGACACGGCACCACGCCCCAGTTTGAGCGGCAGGTGTTTTCACGGGGCGGCGAGGTGGTTCAGGTGGATGAGCGTGAACCGGGGCGGCTGGATCTGGACGCGGTGCTGGCCGACCTGGGCGAGCGCGGCTTGTACACCGTGCTGGTCGAAGGGGGTCCCACCGTGCACGCGGCGTTCATCACCGCCGGGTTGGCCGACGCCTGGCGCACGTACTGGGCACCCCTGGTGCTGGGCGGCCCGGCGCCGGGACCGGTGGGGGGCCGGGGCATCGAGACGCTCGAGGCCGCGCCGCATCTGACGGTCCCCCAGGTCACGCGGCTGGGCGTCGACGTGCGCTATGACGCATACTTTGAAACTTCCTGGAAGGAGTTGGCCATCAGATGTTTACCGGATTAGTCGAGGCGACGGCCGCGGTGGCATCCTTTGTCCCTACCGCCGACGGCGCACGCCTCCGCGTCGCCACCCCGCTGGCTGCCGACCTGGCCATCGGGGACAGCATTGCCGTCAACGGATGTTGCCTGACCGTCGTGGGCCAGACGGTCAGCCTGTTTGAGGCCGACGTCACGCCGGTCACTATGGCGGTGACCAATCTAGCCCGACCCGACCTGACGGTGGGCGACCGGGTCAATCTGGAGCGGCCGCTTCGACTGGGAGACCGGTTGGGCGGCCACGTGGTCACCGGACACGTCGACGCGGTGGCGGTGGTGCTGGACCTGCGCCGCCTGGGCGATGGCGACGCAATGCAGGTGGAATGCGCGCTGCCCGCCAGTGGCCGCCAACTGGTGGTGGATAAAGGCGCCATCACGGTGAACGGCGTCTCGCTCACCGTCACCGGGCTCACGCCGCGGGGATTCACCGTGGCGCTCATTCCCCACACCCGGTCCCACACCACCCTGGGACAGTTGACGCTTGGCCAGCGTGTCAATCTCGAGTACGACCTGATGGGCAAGTACGCGCTAAACCGCATTCCCGAGGAGGTGCCCTCATGAGTGCCGCGACCAACCCCAGTGACGCCGCGTCCCTGCCAGCCTCTCCGTCCGAGCCCAGCGTGGCCAGCAGCATTGCCGCCGTCACGACGGCGGTGGACGCCATTCGCCAGGGAGGCATGGCGGTGGTGCTGGATGACCAGGAACGCGAAAATGAAGGCGACCTGATCATGGCGGCGGATGCCGTCACGCCGGTGGCCATCAACTTCATGGCGCAGCATGGCCGCGGTCTCATCTGCGTCCCCATGACCGCTAGGCGCCTGGAGCAGTTAAACCTGCCCCAGATGGTGGCAACACCGCAGGACTCCATGCGCACCGCGTTTACGGTGTCGGTCGACGCGCAGCACGGGGTCACGACGGGCATTTCCGCGGCGGATCGGGCCCACACCATCCAGGTGCTCACCGATCCGGCGGCTGGGCCAGGGGATCTGGTGCGCCCGGGCCACATCTTCCCCCTGCGGGCCCAGGAAGGGGGCGTCTTGCGCCGCCCGGGCCACACCGAAGCGGCGGTTGACTTGGCCCAACTCGCGGGCCGCGCCCCTGCCGGCATCGTGTGCGAAATCCTGAGGGAAGACGGCACCATGATGCGCGCGCCGGAACTGCACCAGTTTGCCCAGCGGCACCAGCTGCCGGTGCTGCACATTGCGGACCTGATTCGGTATCGACTGCAGCACGAGCAGCTGTTTACTCGCGGCGCCGAGAGCCAACTGCCCACGCGGTACGGCCTCTTTACGGCGCGGGCGTATCACGAGCCCGCGTCGGATCTGACCCATTTGGCGGTCATCAAGGGGGATGTGGCCGACGGCCGCCCGGTGCTGGTGCGCGTGCACTCTGAGTGCCTCACCGGCGACGTGTTTGGCTCGGCGCGGTGCGACTGCGGCGAACAACTGGACGCGGCCCTCCGCCAAATTGAGGCCGAGGGTCGCGGCGTGGTCCTGTACATGCGCCAAGAGGGCCGCGGCATTGGGCTCGGCAACAAAATTAGGGCCTACGCGCTGCAGGACCAGGGCATGGACACCGTGGCGGCCAACGTGGCGCTCGGGTTTCCGGCGGACATGCGAGACTACGGGGTGGGGTCCCAGATTTTGTCTGACCTCGGCGTGCGGGAGCTGCGGCTTCTGACCAACAACCCCAGCAAATACTACGCGCTGGCAGGATACGGCCTCACGATTGTCGAACGCGTACCTATTCAGGTCGCACCCCGCGACACCAATGCGGCGTATCTGGCCACCAAGCGTGACCAGATGGGCCACTGGCTTTAGCGGGCGACTGCGCCCATTAAGGGGTGAGCACTTGGCACGGTTTCAGGGGCGCCTTAAAGCCCACCCCGACGACCGATTTGTTCTGGTGGTAAGTCGCTTTAATCAGCAGGTGACCGGGGCGCTGGAATCCGGCGCGCGGGACTACTGGGAGCGCCAGGGGGTGGACCCGGGCGCCATCGACGTGGTGGAGGTGCCGGGCGCTCTGGAGTTGGCGGTGGCGGTAGAGCACCTCCTGACCTGCGGCTATGCGGGAATCGTGTGCCTGGGCGCCATCGTTCGGGGCGACACCCCCCACTTCGACTACGTAGCGGCCAACACGGCGGCGCGACTGGCCGAGCTGGCTGGGAAAAGCCGGGCGCCGGTGGTGTTTGGCGTGCTGACGTGCGACACGATGGAGCAGGCGCGCGACCGCGCAGGGGGAAAAGCCGGCAACAAAGGGGCGGAAGCGGCCGCGGTGGCGCTGGAGATGGCCGACCTGCTGCGGCAACTCGCCGCCGCGGGGGCCGAGTCGTGAACGGGGAAGGCCCCCTCAACCGCAACGCTTATCTGCGCCGCGTCTGGCAATATCTCGTTGCCCTCGCGGTGTTTGGCCTGGCGGACGGGTTGTTGAGTCAGGTCAACACGTCGTGGGCGCTGGTGTTGCAGGGTCTGGCCATCGTCTTGATGCTGGCCGCCCTCGCTGGGCTCGTCTGGGCCGCCCGCCGCAAGTAGTCCACACAAACGGTGCGGGAATTCTCGCTCCGCGGTTGACCGTCGGCAGAGGGCCCCGTAGCATCACCAGCAACAGATGAGACGGATCTGTAGTGGACCCGCGTCTGTTGCCGCATTCCCCGCGCGGCAACCCGGAACCCAAGGGAGCTGTTCACCGGCGTGCCCCAAAACACCGCCCCGCCGCCTGACATCGCGACCGCTGCCCCGGAGCCCAGCACGCTAGTCGTGGTGGGGTCGAGCCCATGGGACGCGGTCGGCGATCTGGACGTGAAGCGCCTGTTGCTCTTAGCCGCGCGCCGCGGTTGGGCGGGGCTGTACTTCGCGCCCACCCTGGGCACCGTGGAGGTGACGTCCACACCCACCCCGCCGGTGGGCGACGCCGACCTCTTCAGTCGCATCGCCGGCGCGTGGGCGGCCGCCCACTCCGTGCGCTGGCAGGCCCTCTCGCTGGGTACGGCGCCCCCGGATTTGGTGGTGGGCGGTCAGCGGCGTTCGCGGCCCGGCTCCATCATCGAGTTTCTGCGAGCACGGGTGCCACGCGCCGTAGCGCTGGCCGACGGCGACGGGCCGTGGCATCACCGGTCATGCCTCGAGAATGGCTGCCTATGGGGTGCCGGACAGCTGTCGGCGGTGCTTCAGGCCTCCCCCCACCGCGACGTGCCGCTTTCCGTGCCGGACGGCCTGGACCGCACCGGCCGACCAGTCGTGCCGGTTCTGGTCGAGAACACCCCGGAGGACCAGGCGTTTGTGAAGGCGCTGGCGGCCGTAGGAGGGGTGTACTGGCGCGTGTTGGGCGGGCGCTATGCGTCGCTGCCGCCTGCTCCCCTGCTGCTGGGCGAGCTGCCCACCTGGCGCGCCGTGGTGGTGCCGCCCTATCGGAGTGCGCTCGACCATCCCTGGGTGCAGTGGTGGCAGCCAGACCTGACGGACTGGGGCATCCCGGTCATTGGCCAAGTCGACGGGTGCGCCTCCTCGGTACCGACCCTACCCGCCGAGACCCCCCGCGATGTGGCGCGCGCGGTGGCCAGCATGACCCTCCGCCCGCTGCGCGTGCCCCCCAACGAACCGTCGCCTATCACGGCGGCCTGGATCCAGCTGGCATCCCAAGGAGGCAAAGCATGTCGGAGTTCGTGACCGCGCCCCCGTCCGCTCGTGGCGTGATGCTGCTGATGGCCATTTTTGGCTGGCGCGACGACAAGCTGGTGGACTCGTTTCGGCACACCGCCCGCATCTGGGCCCGCCGCGGTGACTTTGACGTCTGGTTTTTGGATCCGTGGTATCCTCAGCATCCCTTGGACTGGTCGTTGGCCGAGGGCGGCGATTTGGGTGCGCACCACGTGGTGCTTGCGGCCGATGGCCGGGACGTCATCGAAAAATCCGCCACTGGGGCCGAGTTTTACGACGCCATCCGCCACGCGCCGCTCACGCTCTATGGACAATCGTATTCCGCCACCCTGATGCGGGTCCTGGACCAGGTGCTGGCGCCAGACGTGGTCCTGTACCAGGTGCTTGAAGATGCCTGCGACCCGGCCATGGCCAATCGGGCCGACCACGACGCCGTGCGGGAGCGGGCGTCGCTGCTCCTCTCGATCTCGCCCGCGACCGACCGGTACCTCGGGAGCGATCCCCGGGCCGTGGATCTGGGCCAGTACGTGGACCCCGACCACTGGCGCGTGCCGGCCCCCGAATCGCCTCGCTGGGCTTTTGGCTTCTTCGGCAACTTCACCGACTGGATTGACTGCCGCCTGATGGCGGATCTGGCCCGCGCCTGCCCCACCGAGCGCATCGGTCTGGTGGGCCCGTTTCGTCCTGAGGGGCTGGCGGGTCTGGGCGAGCTGCTGCAGCTTCCCAACGTGGACTACGTGGGCCCGGTGGCTCACGCCGAGCTGCCCCCGGTGGTGGCCAACATGGAGGTGTGCCTGCTGCCCCGCACCGAGAGCCACCGGTCACTCGCCTGCAACCCCCTAAAGCTTTACGAGTGCATGGCCGCGGGCAAGCCGTTGGTGGCCACCCCGCTGGAGGCGATGCAGGAGTACTCGGAAATCCTGTACCTGGCCCCCCCTCACAAATTTGTCGCCGAGGCGCAGCGTGCGCTGGCCGAGGTGCGGTCGGGCCAATTTGCCCTCACGCGGCAGGAGGCTGGCTGGGCCGTGGCGCGCGAGCGGTCGTGGGCTAGCCGGACCGACCGCCTCACTGCGCTGTGGGATAAGGTGGCCGGCGCCGCCACGGCGCCAGCGGCAGGGTAGAGAGCAACACCTGTTCGCCATGATTCGTCTCCCATCGGCACCCCTGGCGCCGCGGTGCGGGATGCGAAATGGGCAGGCCGCACCCCCTCAGCGTCCCGGGTGGGTCGTGCGGCGAAGCACCCGATACGCGACCGGCACGAGGCTCAATCCCCCGCTCGGGCACCGTACGCCGCCGAGGCCGCGCGCTGTTCTCCTAATGTGTGTCATGGCATGGCTTCCACCGCTGCCGCGGAGCCCTGATGGCGTTGGCCCGGGACCCTCTCGCCAATCGGCATGTCAAGCGCGTAAGGGAAACCGACATGCTCTTGCGATTGCGCGTCGGCGACTTCCGGGTGGTCTTCTCGATTGAGCAGGAGGCATTGTTCATACTGATGATATCCATTGGCAATCGCGGTGACGTCTACCGCCGGTTATAGGGTGGCGCCTCGCGCGGTGCCACGCCGACGGGCGGGGGCACTCCCGTAAAGCACCGCGACTGCCTTCACTCAGGCTCACTGAAGTGCCCTCGGGCGCTGGCGGCGGGGTGGGCAGGTTCAGGTTGGATGCCCGCCCCCTTCCCCCGTGGCCCGGATGCTAACCTCGCCTGCCGTCACGGCGACGAGGGCCCCGTCGTCGCGCCGCACCCAGAGCGCCCCGGTTGTGTCGACGGATTCGGCCTCGCCTTCGTACTCTCGGATGCCGGCTCCCATCACGCGCACGCGCCGACCCAAGGTCACCCCCCGTGAGCGTTCCTGATAGTCCCAAAACCACGAGTCGTCCCCGGTCTCCAGTACTGCGGCGATGTCGGCCGCGATGGCCGCAGCCAGAGAGGCGCGGGACCAGGGCCGCCCGGTGATGGCCGCAAGACTGGTTGCTCCCGTTACGCCTGCCGGGGGCAGGCCGTTAACATTCATCCCAATGCCGGCCACGACCCAAGGCGTGGGATGCGTTCCGCCCTCGCACAGTACGCCCATCACCTTGAGTCCCTGGTGGAGTCCGTCGTTGGGCCACTTGAGCCCGAGGTGCACCCCGGTGACGCGCTCGACCGCTCGCGCCGCGGCCACGCCGACCCGGAGGGTGAGTGCGCCGGATGACACCAGCTCGGGCCCCGGGTGCCAAGCCAGCGACAAATGCAACCCCGCCCCCGCCGACGATTCCCAGCGCCGTCCCCGTCGGCCCCGGCCCTTCGTCTGGCGGTCAGCAAGCACCGCGATGGGCCCGCGCCGCGCGTCGAGCTCCTGCCGCGCCACGGTCATGGTGGTGGATACCACCTGGCGGACCCGCCAGGTCCACGGCCAGGGGGACGGCGCCGCGGCCACAGCCGCCAGCACGCGCGCGCGGCTCTGCCAGCCCGGTCCATCCACTACGACCCAGTGGCCGTGCTCCTCGCGGACAAACAAGCCCGCCGCCCGCCAGGCAGCCAGCATCTGGTCGGGGCCGGGGCCGCTGTGGCTCAACGCGTCATCCATGGCCATGAGGGTCCCTCCACCCGGCACACCGGCTGACCATTTATGTCCAGCAGCCAGGCGTCCAGCGTCCGGCCGCGGAGAACCAGGCCGGGCATGAGCTCGCGAAATGGGAGAAGCACAAAGCGCCGCCGGTGGGCCCGCGGATGTGGCAGGGTCAGGCCATGGGTGTCGACGGTCTGCCCGTCGTACCACCAAAGGTCCAAATCAAGAGTCCGTGGGGCGTTTAACTCCCCGGTGCGTTCTCGACCCAGCGCCCGCTCGACGGCGAGGCAGTCGCCGAGCAGCGCCTCGGGGGTGTCCTGGCTCCTAACCGCCAGCTTGACGCCGCTGTTGAGATACGCGGGCTGCGGGGGCCCACCCACCGAGGCCGACTGGTAGAGCGACGCGAACTCCACCAAGCTATAGCGCTCCTGGAGTTGGTAGACGGCCGCCTGAAGGGTACGGCGCGCGTCCCCGAGATTGGCACCCAGGCCCACGACGGCGCTAGGCATGGCGGGTCACCTCGGCCCCGAGAAAGCCCCCCACGTCCGCCAGCGGCGGGTCCAGCTTCTTGACGAGCACCCGCACCTCGCGCACAGGCGGCACCAAGAGGCGGGCGGCCAGGTCGTGCGCAAGCGCCTCGAGCAATTGGCGCGGCGGTCCCAGCATCACGTCACGCGCCACCGACCACACCCACCGGTAGTCCACGGACTCCGCCAGGCGGTCGGTGCGGCCCGCAGGATCCAGGTCCAGCGCCAGGGCCACGTCGACGCTGAAGCGCTGGGGATGCGCCTGCTCTGCGTCCAGCACCCCGTGGCACGCCATGAAGTGCAGGTCGGTCAGGTACAGGTGGTCACTCACCGCCATACTCCAGAGCGTCGGCCATGCGGGCCGCGTCCAACGCGCCCGCCGCGTCGTGCAGGCGCACCATGTCCGCGCCCGCCTGGATGGCGGCAAAGGCGGCGATGGCCGATGCGCGGTCCCGGTCGTCCACCGGACGGCCGGTCAGATGTCCCAGAAAGCGCTTGCGGCTCGGCCCTGCCAGGATCGGCCGGTCAAACACCCGCAGCAGCCCGAGATGGTTTAGCACCGTCACGTTGTCAGCTCCCCCATAGGCGAACCCGATCCCGGGATCCACAATGATTCGCTCGAGCGCCACCCCCGCAGCCCGCAAGCGGTCCAAAGCCGTCCCGATTCGCCGCAAGACATCCAGCCAATCCAGCCGCCCGGCAGGTCCCGGCCGATTGTACATGAGGACGTATCCCCCACGCGCCCGGGCCAGCAACGGGAGCCACGCAGGGTCGGCGAGACACGACACGTCGTTCAGCACTGGCACCCCAAGTTCCAGGGCACGGGCCCCCACCGCCGGATGCCGGGTGTCCAGCGACAGGCCCCGCCGCTCCTCGGGCAGCAGCCCCTCGAGGACGGGCGCCACGCGCTGCCACTCGGTGACGTCATCCACCGGGGTATGTCCCGGCCGCGTCGACTCCCCGCCCACGTCCACCCAGTCCAGCCCGGCCGCCCGGAGGGCGCGCACCGCCTGCACGCCGTCGCCCGCCGCAGTCCAGCGGCCCCCGTCTGAAAACGAGTCGGGCGTCAGGTTCACGATCCCCATGGTGTGGGTATGAGCGCCCAGGACCAACGCCCCGTCCCCCACCGTCCACGGCCGGGGCCAGCGCCGGCGGCCTGACCGCCCGTGTTCCCTCACCCAGTGCCCTACGGCAGCGGCGTCCTCCACCCACCACCACCGACGCGTGTCGGTCCAGGAACCCGGCAGCGGGCAGCGCCGCGCCCCAGGCACCGGATCGTCTCCGGCCTCGGTACCCACCAAGGCGCGCCCGAGCGGGCCCGCGATACCGATCCAAGCGGCCAGCGCCCGGGCGGTAGCTCCGTTCAACGGGATGTAAGGCGTTACGGCGCCGTTCGGTGCTGCCTGCTGCATGCCTCATTGTAGTACGACGTAGTACCACCGGGGCGCCCCCTCGCCTACAAGGCCACCCCACGCGGAGGGGCCTCGTGCGGCGGGGGTGCCGCGCTGGCCCTTCCCGCTTCGCCGGGCTATGCTGAAGTGGCTGAAGGCGGTGAAGTCGTGGCAGGAGAGCCCATGGGCGAAGGTGCGGCGCGTGACACGTGGGTGCGGCCCGATGGCCGCACCGTTCGGTACTACCACCTGGATGAGCCGCTGCCCCAAAAACTTTCCCTGGCCGTGGTGACGGGCGCCGACACGTATGTCGGGCGAGCAGTGGTGCAATTCCTTCACGGGCACGGCCTTCCCGTGGCGGCTCTGTCCACCGCGCCGCTGCCGCTGGCGGTCCCCCGCTTCGTCGGGACGGCCGGCTTTGGCCCGGCATGGGAGGCGCTGCTGGCGGCCCATGAGGTACACACCGTATACCACTGCACCCGCCAGCCGGCCCCAGGTTGGGGATCAAGCCCCACCCGGCGGCAGGAGGCAGAAGCCTGGGCGGTTCATGTCGCCGACACCCTCGCCCTGCTCGCCCGCTGGGATGACGAGCCGCCCGCTGTCGTGCTGCTATCCAGCGCCGCCGTCTACGGGGACGGGGATCCTGCCCTGGTCGCCGAGAACCGCCCCCTCGCGCCCGATTCCGCCTATGGCCACAGCTTGGCCGCGGCCGAGGCGCTCGTGGCCGACTTCGCGCCGCGCCACGTGATCCTGCGCCTGTTTGAGGTGGTGGGCCCTGACCACGTGGGCCGCGTGGCAGATAGCCCAGAGACACCCTGGACCCAGCTGACCCGGGGCCAGGCTGTAACGACGGTGCCTGAGCGCACCGACTACGTCGCCCTGGACGCCGTGGTCACGGCCCTGGCGAGCGCTGGCCAGCACCTCATCGACGGCGGCGCCCCCCTCACCCTGAATCTCGGCACAGGGGTCGCCACCGACCCGGCCGCCCTCGCGGCCGCGTTTTCTGTGCCGGTTCCGCCCACCTTCGTCGGGAAGGGCCTGGTGGCAGACATGTCGCGCATGCGCAGCGCGTGGGGGTGGGTGCCGCCCGCCCCGCCGCTGCCCGCGCTGGCGCGGGCGAGCCGGGCGGCCCTTGCCGCGGAGGCCCTGGCTCATGATTAACCTCGTGGCCGACCCGCTGACGGGCGATTGGGTGAGCCTGGCGGATGCGCGCCAGCAACGTCCGCTGACGGCGCCGGGGGAATCCACCTGCCCGTTTTGTCCTGGTCCCGCGAGCGAAGTGGGCTCCCCCCCGTTTCACGTCGCGGTGTTTCCCAACCGGTACCCCGTCTTCGACAGCCCGGGTGCGGCCGAGGTGGTGGTGTACTCCCCCCGCCACCAGGACGACCTGGGCTATCTCACGCCTGCGCACGCCCGGCTGCTGTGGGAGGTGTGGGGGGAGCGCTCCCACGCTCTGGCGGCCCGCCCCGATGTGGAGACCGTGTTCGTCTTTGAAAACCGGGGCCGGCGCATCGGCGCCACCATCGACCATCCGCACGGCCAGATTTACGGCTACCCATACGTGCCGCCCCGCCTCGCCCAGGAGCGCCGTGCGCGGCACGCGGCCTGTCCGCTCTGTCAGGTGGAGAATTGGGCCGTGGTCATCGCCGAGTCCCCCGAGTGGCAGCTCGTGGTCCCCCACGCGATGCGCATGCCGTATCAGTCGGTGCTGGTGCCTCGGCGGCACCTGGATGGGCTCGGGGCGCTCAGCCGGGAAGAATTGGCGAACGGTGCCGCTATGCTGCAACAGGCGTATCGTGCTTATGATCACTTGATGGGGTTTCGTGCGTCGCTGGCCATGGGCGTGCATCAAGCGGCGGGGGGACATCTGCGCCTGGAGTGCTTGCCCATCGAGCGCGGTCAGATGCGACAAAAATATTTGGCTGCTTCCGAATTGGTGATGGGCGCCTTTGTGACCGACATTCCCGCCACCGTGGCCGCCAGTCGGCTCGCGGCAGCATTTCGAGCGGCATCGCTACCGTCAGCCTCTTCGAGGGACCTGGCGGACCTGACGGATCTGAAGGAGCCAGAGTCATGACCATACGCGCCGACATCGTCCGAGCCCACTTCCACGACCACTTCGGTGAATGGCCGGTCGCGGTGTTTCGCGCGCCGGGCCGCGTCACGCTCATTGGCGACCATACCGATTATCAGGGGGGATTGGCACTGTCGATGGCCCTGCCCACGGCCACGTGGGTCGCGGCGGGTCCGCGCCCCACCCTGACAGTCCAGGCCGGCAGCGACCACGAGGGGGCGTGGTTCGACGGAACGGTGGCCGAGCTGCGCGAACGGGCGCAAGCCCGCCCGGTGTCGGGATGGGCCGGGTGGCTGGCGGCTGTGTGGAGTTTGCTCCCCAGCACCGCCGGCGCCAACCTCTGGGTCGAGAGTGACCTCGCGGTAGGAGCGGGTCTCTCGTCGTCGGCGGCGCTCACGCTGGGGCTCTTGGCGGCATTGCAGGTGCTGTCGGGCCAGCCCATTGCGCTCCCACCGCTGACCCGCTTGGCCCAACGTGTCGAAAACGAGTACCTGGGCGTACCTTCCGGCCTGTTGGATCAGCTGAGCATTGCGATGGCGCAGCCGCGGTCGGCGCTGCTGATCGATGCGGCCGCCCAGTCGGCTCGACCGGTGGCGTTTCCGTATCCGGATGCGGGATACCGGGTGTGGATTGTCGACACCAAGAGCCCGCGCACTTTACAGGCCGCGGGCTACCGCCAGCGTGTCCAGGAGGCCGCGGCCGCGGCGGACGCGCTGTCGCTGCCCAGTCTCGGCGCGGCGTCCGAGGGAGACCTGGCCCGCATCGCCGACCCGTTGCTGGTCCGCCGAGCGCGGCACATCATCACGGAAAACGCGCGCGTGCAGGCCACGGTGGATGCAGCGGCCCACGGCCGCTGGGCGCACGTGATGGCGCTTTTTAACGACAGTCATGCGTCGCTGGCGGAGGACTACGCCGTGTCCACGCCACGCCTGGACCAAACCGCCGCGCGGATGAGGCAGCTGGGGATTGGGGCCCGGGTGACGGGGGCCGGCTTCGGCGGCTCCATCGTGGCCCTGGGGCCGGCCGCGCAGGAACCTGACCTTCTGGCCGGCCTGAGCGCGCTGTACGAGCAGGAAGGCTGGCCACCGCCTGCCACGCGCCCCATCCTGTACCCTAACGGCGGTCTGATGCAGGTCGGGGGCTAACCCAATACCGCGTACGCCGCCGCCAGGCGCCCGGTTAACCGATCTTGTGGCCCTGGGCGTGCTCAGCCAAACCCGCCGCCCGCCGCGGTGGCGGCGACGGGCCGGGTGATGGTGTACTACGTGGTCTGGGCCTGGGCGCTTTCCATAGTGACGCGGGCTACAAAGAAGTCATGCGCTACGTGGTGGACGGCTTGCTTGGGAGACGGGGTGGCAGGAGGCCGGGCATGTGCCCACGAAGGCGGCGGTGTTCCACGCCCGCCGTCGGTTAGGGGTGGAACCGCTGGCCCAACTCTTCGCCCCGGTGGCGCGGCTGCTCGGCGACGCGACGCGGCCGGGCATCGGGGGCGGCGGCGCCTCCGTCTGGATGGCACGAGGTTCGACGTGGCGGACACGCTGGCCGAAACCGACACCCCGCCGTGGTGCGGGCAATCCGGAGCCCGCTCCGCCACGGGGAGACCACGGCCGCGACGACCCTTCTCGCCACCCTGGATGCGTCGCAAGTCTGCTGGCGGACCGCGGGTTTTTGAGCTATGCGCTCTGGACGCCGGCGGCCGCGACCGGCGCCGCCTTGGGGGTGGCGTCAAAACCTTGCCCGAACGCCGCGAACGCTGGTCGTCGGCTTGGGCGCCGGCGTCACCGAGGTCTTCGCCGATAGCCGCGGCCATTTCTACGGGGAGGGGTTCGGCCTCGTTTTGGACCGCCTGAGCGCACAGCCCACGGTGCAGGAG
This sequence comes from Bacillota bacterium, assembly GCA_021846565.1. Classification (GTDB taxonomy): domain Bacteria; phylum Bacillota; class Sulfobacillia; order Sulfobacillales; family JAIMBI01; genus JAJZWV01. The sequence continues at coordinate 10,339 of JAJZWS010000056.1, read as the reverse complement.
GCCGAGCGAAGCCGCCTTCATGCGGCGGAGAACAAACTGGCCACCTCTTCCCGACCGGGAGAGCTGCAAAAGGCGGCCCGGATTCGGCGTCTCAACCTTGGCCGGGTGAAACTGGATGCGCGCAGAGTCAAGGGTCCAGCCGAGGTGAAACGCCGGATTTTCGAAGCGATGTGCAACGTGCTGCGCTCGCGGCCGGATGGGTTGGTTATGGAGGACCTCAGCCGGATGCGGGGCCGGACCAAAAGCCGGAACCTCTCCCGCGTGGTCTCGCGCTGGATGCGGTAGAGTGGGTGTCCGCTTCACCCGCAAGGGGACGGGAACGGGAAGAAGGTGGCGGTTGGGGCCGGATCCCCCCTGTCGCCCGAAGGAATCTTAGTACCGGTTGGAAGCCGCCCGGGGGCTTTCCGATGAAGGGAGCGGTGACGGCTACCGGCATGACTTCCGCGGTTGCGGTGCCCACCCTGCGGAGGGACAGCCAGATGGCGAGGAACACAACTGCAATCTTCAGAAGACCGAATCATTCCAGCGAAACTGGCGTATCCTTTACAAGCAAGTTTCAGTAAGTTTCGTATACCGGTCGCCCGCTACGACTGTCGAGTGAAGACGCGCGTAGTCCCATACCGGCGCATCTGCCAGGCACGCCCGAGGTGGTGGCGGAGCCAGGCCACCGCGTGCGCGGGCCGTGCGACGCCCTGTGCCAAAAAGACGACGCTGTGCACGTGATATCGCTTGAGGTACGGTGACAATCCGGATGACGCCGCGCCGGCCAGCGGCGCCGCGTGGTTGTGCCGGAACTGCAGACCCCACAGATACGCCAGGACCGGCGACGCGTTCAGCCGGCGCACCGTGCTGACCGGAATGCGGCTCACGTACCCCTCGGGCGTGGGCCGGTTGAGCACCGCCTCGACGTAAATGTACTCGGCCGACCCATAACCCATGCGCGTGTTGGGCAGCATGGGCGGCACGTACAGCACGGTGCCCCCGGCCTCGCGCACCACCCGTGCATAGGGCACCGCCGGCACAGCGGTGGCACGGAAGGTGGCGGACCAGGAGGCGGCGGCGATCAGGAGCACCCCGGCGACGACCACGATGCGGCGGCCGCGGGCGCGTTCCGCGCCCTCCGCCTCTCCATCCTCCCAGCGTGTCCGCACCGCATGAGCGGCCACCCCCACCAAGATGGCCCCAAACAAGGCGGTCAGCATCGCGAGACGCACGGGCCAGGTGTCCTGCCACACCGGCAGTGCCGCCAGGACACGCTCAGGCAGCGGGATGGCCGTGGTGACGTCCCCCACATGCAGCACCGGGCCCAAAGACAGCACCGCAAACAGTCCGGTCGCAATGGCAGCCAGTCGCGCCAGTCTGCGGTACCGCGGGTCCAGGCGGCGCTTGGTCAGCAGCAGCACGACGACGGCGGCCCACAGCACAAACCCGGGAAAGAACCCCCCATCCAGCAGATCCGGCGCCAGCCGCCATCTGGCGGCCAGCCCCACAAACAAACCCCAGGGCTCGGGCTGCACCAGCCCTTCCAGGTTTACGACCCATGGCGTCGAGACCGGCGTCACCGCCCCCGCGTGGACCGCCAGGGGACCGAAGAGCATCGCGTAGGCCATGGGGGCCACCATCGCCGCATACGCCACGATGGCCACAATCCAGCGCCACCACTCGGCCAGCACGCGCCGCCACGGACGAGCCGGATGCAAGAACAGCAGAAGCACCGCCACCGCGATGGCATACACCGCATAGTCCTGCACGACGTAGGTCGTCAGCGCCAAAAGGCCGACCAACACCAGGTACCGTCCGACGGATACCCGCGGGCGTTCGTACAGCTTCCACAGCACGGACAAGAACAGCGGGACGCCGAAGGCCCCCACCAAATGGAGGTGGCCCATCATCTGGCCGACAAAGTAGGGGCTGGCCATGAACGCCAGCCCTGCCAACCAGGCACTCACCCGCGGCAGGCCCACGGTGCGGGCGAAGACGTACAGGGCCAAGCCGTCCGCCACCCAATAGGCCAGCAGCACACTGTTGTACGCCGCCGCCAAGCCGATGGGGCGGCTCAGCAGTGCCGCCACCACCGTTCCGGGGAGGCTCAGGGTTTCCCAGGCCAAATTCGCGCCCGTCGGATAATACTCCAGCGGTGTGAAGTACAGCGCGTGGTGGCCCGTGAGCCAGCCCCGCACCCATAGCACATTCCACAGATTTTGATACAGATCGCCAGGCAGGCCCAGCGCTGCGTGGCTGAACGACAGGACGCCGGGATACGTGAGAGCCACGGCGGCCACCGCGTAAGTGAGGGTCGCCAGCGCCCAGACCCACCCCCTCGACAGGGGACCGACCCCCGTCGCCCTACGCGTTCCGGGATGGGCGACCCCCTGGTGCATGAGTCGACATTCCCCCCGTCAGCAGACGATTCGCGCTTCACGGTCAGAATCCCTGGCCACGCAGCAGAAACGGTCAGGGCGCCTGATCGCTATGCTCTCACCCCGCACCGCGCCTCCTACCCTCACAGGCGTCCGGCGCACCGCCGCCCCCTTACCGCGGAAGCGATTGGGCAGCGGCCAGGGGTGCCGCCCCGAGCGGCGGCGCCACGGCTTCCAGCGGCCGACGCTCGGCATTGACCGCGAGCCACCATGCCACCAGACCCCCGATGAACATCACGGCCGCCCCCACGTAGTATCCGGTGGTCAGGGGTCCGGGGTTCTTGCCGGTGCCCACCAGGCTCGCAAAGATGGCTGGGGCGGCCACCCCGCCCACCAGCTGTGAAATGGCGAAGAAAAACGCGATCGCCTGGCCTCGCAACTCCAAGGGAAAAATCTCGCTGACCGTGAGGTACGCCGACGACGCCCCAGCAGAGGCCAGAAAGAAAATCACGCACCAGAAGATGGTTTGGGTGGTGGCGGTCAACAACCCCTGATGGAAGAACCACGCCGAAATGGCCAGCAACACCCCAGACACGCAGTACGTGAACGTAATCATCTTGCGGCGGCCAATGGTGTCAAACAGCGACCCGATGAGCAGTGGGCCAGCCAGGTTTCCCACGGCGAACGGGAAGAAATAGAGCCCAATCTGGTCCGCCGGCACACTGTAGAAGTGCGCCAGCACCAGCGCGTACGAAAAGAAAATCGCGTTGTACAAAAACGACTGCGTCACCATCATGGAAAAGCCCAGCACCGAGCGCCGTGGATAGTCGCGAAACAGCGTGCGGGCAATCTCCCCGTAGCCCACCGACTCACGGCCCGTGATGCGGAGTCCGCTGTCGGGGGGCACTGGGCGCAGTGTGCGGCCGGAGGCTTGGACCCGCGCTTCAATCTCGTCGAGAGTGCGCTGAGCCTCCTGCTCGCGACCGTGGGTCATGAGCCACCGCGGGCTTTCCGGGATGTGCCGCCGAATCGCCAAAATGATGAGGCCTATCACCGGGCCGACGAAAAACCCTATGCGCCATCCCCATGCCACCGGCAGCACGTGGGGGTTTAACACCACCACCGAGAGCGCCGACCCTATCATGGCGCCAAACCAGTACGTCCCGTTGATGGCGATGTCGACCCGGCCCCGATAGTACGACGGAATCAGCTCGTCAATAGCCGAGTTGATGGCGCTGTACTCGCCCCCGATGCCCGCACCGGCCAGAAAGCGAAACACCAGCAGGAACCACAGCGTGGGTGACAGCCCCGCGATGCCGCTGGCCACCAGATACAGCGCGAGCGTCCACATGAAGAGCCGCCGTCGACCCAGCTTGTCGGTGATGCGGCCAAACACCAGGGCGCCCACCACTTCACCCAACAGGTACACGGTGCCCACAAAGCCCACGGCGGTGGCCGACAGACCCAGGGCGGCATGCTGCTGCAGCACCGGGCTCACGCTGGAGACGATTTGGATTTCGAGTCCGTCCAAGATCCAGGACACGCCCAGGCCAATCACAATCAGCCAGTGAAATCGGCTCCACGGCAGGCGGTCCAGTCGCGCGGGCACGAAGCTGACCCTCGTGCCGGTGTCCGATGTACTGTTCATGACGCTCCCTCCCATATTGCGCTGGTCCCTGCGTACCGCGGGGCGCATGCTATACCATTCGCGACCAGGGCCCGGGTTCCTGCGGACGGGGCACGGCCGCTGCCGGCTCTCGCCTGCGTCGGTCGGGTAGCTGGCGCCCACACCTCGCCGCGCCGGCGCCTGGCAACCCCCTGATGACCTCGGCCCCCCTGTGGGGCGCATCCCTCCCCGCTCTGTGCAAGCCGTGCCGCAGCAACCCGGGCCTTTAGCCCGACTGGAGGCGAGGGCCGCCTCCTCCAGAATTGCGCTGAACCGCTGCAGCGCCGCCTGACGTACTCCACCGCGTCGTCATGCGGCAGGCACCGCGCGGCGCGACGTCCTCTATGGCGACCCGCCGTACATTCCCTCGTCCGTCTCGGCCAACGTCACAATCTACGCCGGCGGCGGCTTGGGGCAGCCGGACCAACGCGATCTCGCCAAGTTGCTTGGACGCGATTGGACCAGGGTACCCCACCTTGATTTCCAACCTCGACATGCCGGGCTTCGGGTCTCTCTACACCAGAGCCCAACGGGGACGGCAGGAAGCGACCGCGTGGCGCGTCGTCCCGGAACGTATAGGCAATTCACTTGAGCGCTCTCCCCACCTGAGCGCATGGCGACGCTGGGACTCTCTCATCCCGGTGGGGCGGCGGCACCGTCCCGTCGAGGTTCGTGGTAACCTGTCCGCATGCATGCGGGCCTTACGGCCGGATACTTATTGCAGGGTGTCGCCCGCGCTGCCGCCGCCTTCGCAGGCGGCAACGGGCCGGCGGTCTGTTGTCTGGAGTCCGCGAGAGGAGGAACCCCCTTGAGTTCCACTGCCAAGGTCCTGATAGGACTGGTCGTCCCCTTCGTCGCGATTGTGGGCCTGTTCCCCTGGTACAACCGGGTGTCCCCCGAGGTGCTGGGCTTCCCGTTTCTGTACTTCTGGATGTTCCTGTGGTTCGTACTCACGACCGTGGCGCTGTTTATCGTGTGGCGCACGGATCCCCGGTATCAGGGGAGGGATGACTGATGGCCGGCGTCGTACTGGGCGCCATCATCGCGCTGACGCTGGTGGTGGCCTGGCGAGCCCGGGTGGTTCGCCGCCGCGATACGCTCTCCGAATTCTTCGTGGGCTCACGATCTTTCGTGAGCCTGCTGTTTTTCTTCCTGGCGGTAGGGGAAATCTACAGCATCGGGACGCTGGTGGGGTTTCCCGGAGGGATTTACGCGGGTGGCGCCACCTACGCCATCTGGTTCATGGGATACATCCTGCTGGCGTACCCCATCGGGTACTTCATCAACCCGCTCATCTGGCGCGGCGGGCGCCGATACGGCGCGGAGACCGGGCCCGATCTGTATGAGCGGCACTTTAAAAGCAAGGGCCTCGGGCTCACCGCCGCCATTTCCGGCATGATCTTCATTATCCCGTGGGGCCAGCTGCAGTTTGCCGGCCTCGAAGTGGTGGTGCACGCGTTTGCCCCGCACATCACCCCCGTGTACGCTCTGGCGCTGGCGGCCGCGCTGGCGCTCGGCTACATCGTGCTGTCGGGCATGCGGGCCACGGCTACGGTTTCTATCGTCAAAGACGTGTTCATGGTGACGGGCATCGTCGTCGTGGGCGTGGCCGCGTGGGCGGCGGCGGGATCCCCGGCGCCCATCTTCCACCAGCTGGCGCAGGCTCACACCACCGGGGCCGGCATCGCCATCCTGGTGCCCGCGGCCGCAGTCCCGTTTGTCCTGTCGACGATTGTCTTTCAAGCCGCGGGCTTCTACGCCTCGCCCTTCGGCCTGCAGTACGTGTTCACCGGAAAGTCCGAAAAGGCCGTGGCCAAGGCCCAGGTGTTCATGCCGCTCTACATGCTCATGTACCCCTTTCTCATCGTGGCAGCCTTCTGGGCCGCTCTGCACATCCGTTCGCTCAAAGCCACGCCCGACCTGGCGGTGGTGGCGGCCGGCCAGCATCTGCTTCCTCCTGCCCTCCTGGGTGTGCTGGCGGGTGGCGCAGCCCTCTCGGCCATCGTCGTACTGACGGGCTTGAGCCTCACCGTGTCGGCGGTGGTGTCCAAAAACCTGGTGCGCTCGTACATCAACCCGCGCGCCACCGACCCTCAGGTGAAGCGCTGGGCGCAGGTGGTCGTGGCCGTGTACCTGCTCATCAGCGTGCTGCTCACGGTCCTGGCGCCGACCCTCATGCTGAACCTCATTAACACCGCGTACTATGGGTTCACGCAGTTCTTCCCGGGGCTCATCGCCATCTTGTTCTGGCGGCGCGCTTCGGCCTGGGGTGTGGGCAGCGGGCTGGTAGTGGGCGACCTGGTGGCGCTCGCCCTGTACTTCACCCACACGCTCCCCTGGGGACTGAACCTGGGTCTCATCGCGCTCGTCATCAACACGGTGGTCCTGGTGCTGGTGTCGCTGGCCCGACCCGGGTCGTTCACGCCCGTGGCGGCCCTGCCGACCGGACGCGTCGACCCTGCCGAGACGGGGGATGCGCTGTGAGTCGGCGGCTCGTGGTGGCCCAGCGCATCCTGACGGGCGGGGGCCAGCCCGGCGCCACCGCGCTGGCCGTCGAAGACGGTCGGGTGGTGGGCACCGGCTGTCCCGAAGACTTCGCCACGTGGACAGGGCCCACGACAGCGGTGACCCGTGTTCCCGAGCATGTGGTGAGCCCGGGGTTCGTGGAATCTCATGCCCACCTGCTGTGGATGGGCCAGGTGCGCCACTTCGTCGACTGTTCCACCCCACCCAACGCCACGGTGTCCGACATCCTCACCCGCATCCGGCAGGAAGCGGGCCGTGTGCCCGCTGGGAGTTGGATCATCGGGTTTCACTACGATGAGGGCCTGTTGGCCGAGGGGCGTCCCCCGACGCTGGACGAACTCACGGCCGCGGCACCCGCCCACCCGGTGTACCTCACGCACAACTCCGGCCACCTGGCCATCACCAATCGGCGGGCGCTGGAGAGGGCACGCCTCACGGACGACCAGCGCACGCCTGGGGTCATGCACGATGCCGCCGGCCATCTGACCGGCGTCCTGCGGGAAGCGGCGGCGCTGGACCTGGTATCGCGGCATCTTCCCATCCCCAGTCTCGACGACAAAGTGCGCTTTATCGGCGAAGCGTCCCAGGCCGCGTGGGCGGTGGGCACCACCGCTATGACCGACGCCGCCATGGGGCTCGCGCGGCCCGACGCCACTCAGGCGGACTGGGCGGCCTATCAGGCGGCCGAGGAGCGCGACGTCCTGGGTGTGCGCACAGTGTGCTACGCTCGGGCACCCGAGACGACGTCCTGGGTTCCAGCACCCTACTGCACTCCGTGGCTCCAGGCCGGCGGGGTGAAGCTGTTTGCCGACGGCTCGATTCAGGGTCACACCGGCGCACTGTCCGCCCCGTATCACGACAACCCCTCGGACCATGGCATGCTGCTGTACGATGTGCCAACGCTGGCCCACGTAATGAACGTGCACCATCGGGCGGGACGCCAGATTCTCATCCACTGCAACGGCGATGCCGCCATCGAGCTGGCACTGGACGCGTTTGCCACCGTGCTGCCCGCGCGGCCCCATCCGTATCGGCATCGCATCGAGCACGCCCAGATGGCCACTCCGGCGCAGTTGGAGCGCATGGCGGCGCTGGGCGTCTTGCCCTCGTTCTTTGTGGGCCACGTGCACCACTACGGCGACCGCCACCGCGATCGCTACCTGGGGCCCACCCGGGGCAGTCGCATCAGCCCGGTGCAGGAGGCCGTCGAGGCCGGCCTGCTGTTCTCCCTGCACTCAGACTGCCCGGTCACGCCCTTGGACCCGCTGCACTCCATGCGGGTGGCGGTCGAGCGCAAGACCCAGAGCGGCCGCACGCTGGGCCCCGCCCAGCGAGCGCGGGCCGAGACCGCGTTTCTGGCCTACACCCGCTGGGCGGCGTACCTGGGCTTGCGCGAGCAGTCGATCGGGAGTCTCGACCCCGGTCGCCTCGCAGACTTCACCGTGTTGGACGGCAATCCCCTGGACTGGCGGCCAGACCAAGAGAACGCACCCGTGCGGGTGCTGTCCACTTGGGTGGGGGGTGAGGAGCGGTTTCGAGCATAGGACCGGTCACCTATTCGCCCAGGGGTGTCCCGTCGGCCACCACGACGGGCGTCCCGGCCCGCGGCCCGATGCGTGCCAGGTAGGATGGGACCCACCAGCCCCACGTGGCCAGCCGGTAGCGGCCCGCCGTGGCCAACACACCCCATCCGTAGGTCATGGCGCGCTTGAGGCCGATGGAATGGGAGTCCTCGTCGTAACGCGTGGGGCACGAAATTTCTCCAATGCGAAAGCCCGCCCACCGAGCCTGGGCAATGATCTGGTTGTCAAACACGAAGTCGTTGGAGTTCAACTCCAGCGGCAGAGTAGCCAGCAGGCGCTGGGAAAACGCCCGGTAGCCGGAGTGGTATTCCGACATCTTGAGCTCCAACAGCACGTTCTCGATGGCGGTGAGAATCCGGTTGGCCACAAATTTATACCGGGGCATGCCGCCTGAGATCGCGTTGTGCTGCGCCGTGATGCGGCTTGCCAACACGAGGTCGTATTCTTCGGACGCAATCATGGCGGCCATTGAGGTGACCAGCTTGGTCGAGTACTGGTGGTCAGGGTGCAGCATCACGACCACGTCCGCGCCCCGCTCCAGCGCAACCCGGTAGCAGGTTTTCTGGTTCGCCCCGTAGCCACCATTCGTCTCGTGGCGCACCGTGTGGAGGCCCAGGGATTCAGAGAGATCGGCCGTGCCATCCGGACTGGCGTCGTCCACCAAGACGATGTCGTCCACCACCGACACGTGCCGAAGCTCACTTGCGACCAGGGCCAGCGTGCGCGCCGCCTCATAAGCCGGCAACACCACGGTGATGCGCTTTCCGTCCAGCATTCCCGTCCTCCTGTCAGACGCCCGTCCTACGAATCCCGATGAACCGTAATGTTGCCGACCGCCAATGCGCCATGGCCGTTGGCGGTGATCGACAGCTTCACCCAGCCGTTGCGCCCAAGCACCACGGTATCCGACAGAGTGGCGGTACCCGAGCGGATGGGAAATCGATGCGTGACCGTCCCCGCCCACACCAAATCTCCCACGGTGAGCCCCGGAGGCGACTTGGACACCAGCTGCACACCAACCCGATACCGGCCCGCATTCAACCAGAGTCGAATAGGCTCCACCAGAGCCCCCCGCCGAGCGCCGCCGGTGGCCACCACCCCTTGCTGCCACTGCACCACGCCCACCTTGGTGGCAAATGCCCAGCTGGGAAACACCCAGGTGTTGGAGGCGGGCTCGTTCACCAACGTATACGACTGGGGCAACCCTGGAGCAAAGGCCCGGTCCCCACTCACAACAAACACCCGTCCGTGGTGGTACGTAATTCGATAGCCGGCGCGAATCGCCTTCCCCATCACCTGGGCAAAATAGGGGGACACTGGTTCAACCCCCAGAAGTGCCGTCTGATGCGTGCCCGCCTCGCGCCACAAGGCGGGCAGCCCGTCCACCATGAGGCCCGGCACCGCCTGGTGGTCTTGGCCGAACACGGGAAATCGGTAGAGATACGCCGCATCGTGGTCCGGCGCCCACACCACCGTGTGAAGCGGGATGGATGCCGTCGCCACTCGAATGGGCCCCGCCTCGGCCGGGGAGGGTGTGGAGAGCAGAGGAATCACCCCCACAGACAGTGCGGCCGCCTGGAACACCACCGTGGCGAGGGCCACTGCGAGTACCAAGCGGCCACGCCACTTGGGCCACCGCGCCACCGCCTCTACGGTGGCCAGGGCCAGCCATCCCGTCAGCAATACCTGGTATTGCGAAACAACCGTATGCTGCTGATGCAGAGTGGACGAGGCGTTCAGCAAGAACATGACCAGCGCTGCTGGGACGGCGGCCTCTCCCAGCAGGCAGACGCCGGCCGTGGCTCCAAACATGAAGATCCAATACGAAGGATTGGCGAAAATGCGAGCCGCGAGCGGCCCAAGATGACTCGGCAAGCCCGTGGCGATGGCCACGAAGCTGTGGCCGAGATAACCATACACCCGGGCGTTCACGGCCTGCGTCTCAGCGTGCCATACGTGCGGAATGAGCCAGCCAAATTCGAGACCCATAAGAGCCAGGGTTCCCGCCAGGGCTATGAGGCCGTCGCGGTAGCGTCGCCGCCAAACGATAAGACCCACTCCCCATCCGAGAAAGCCAAGGCGAGTAGCCCCGGGGGGTTGCACCCCGAGGCTCTCACAGAACCGGACGTGAGCCTCTCGACTCATCCGGCTCCCCCTATTCCGTCGTACCGAGGGTCCCGAGCTGCCAGTGGGCGAACAGCGTC